>DATECW010000058.1:0-7475 GCA_035286705.1 Bacteroidota bacterium | reverse complement strand
TGCCGGCCGGAAGCGTCTCGTCAACCAGAACCGCGACAGTCCTCCCCAGCAGGTCACACACCGTGAGCTTCACCCTGCTGACCTCCGACCTCTGACCTCTGACCTCTGTCCCCGCGTACGCGGGGATCTGATATCTGATCTCTGTCTCCGGGTTGAATGGATTTGGATAATTCTGCGCAAGTGCGAAATTGCCCGGGAGGTTGGGCGCGCCTGCAACGCTTGTGGGATTGCTCCCGGTAAAGGCGATGTCATCGACGATGATCTCCGTCCCGGCTTGCGGATTTGCATTCAGACCCGTCGTTATTACGAGAGTAAACGAATCCGGAATTGCGCTCGATATGATCGCAAGAGGAAATTCGAGATACGTGTACTGACTGTACGATGAGTCGATCTTGAAGGTGCAGCTGTCCGTTGCTGCGATCAACGTATCACCCTTCATCAACGCTATGATGATGATCGCTGTATCCCCCGGCATGATGGTGGACCTTACCCAGGCGCTGAATTTTGTGGGGGTCTGCGTGAAGTTGGCGCCGGCATCCAAAAAGGCAACTCCGGACAATGTCACCGGTCCGAGATCCAGAGTTCTCACTCTCATGGCAAAATTTCCCTGGTGAGCCGGTGTAAAAGGGTCGACCCATGCCCAAGGATAGCTGTTGGAAGTCTGCCAACTGACAGGGTTGTTGTTGGAATCAGCATCGGCGACCCAATTCTCGAATCCGGGATTTGGGATCTGAGCCAACGAGAGCGAAGACAAAGCCACTGTAAAACAAAGAAGTTTCAATAATCGCATCACAGCCTCCTTGAAAATGTTTGGGAATTACAGAACTTTGGCGTAAGGTCTGCAAATGAGTCTCCGAAGGGGTCCTTCGACAATGAATTAATGAGCCAATAAAACCATCACCACATGACCACTGAACCTTGGACTTCCATCCATCAATCCAATATTCCCCCGAAGGGGTCCCTTTGGGACATTATTCCTCTCCACCAAGGCGGAATATCCCGCCACAAAACGCAGCGGGTAAACATTCCGACCTACCCGCCTTCGTTTGTGAAACAACTTCGGCGGGCAAGCAAAGCCCTCACTGACCTCTGTCCCCGCTTTCGATCATTTCAAGTCTCGCATCCGTGTAATCAGCGTCAATCCGCGAAATCTGCATTACCGAATCAGTATCATTTTCTTCGTTTCGGTAAAGCCGGCGGATTCCAATCGCAGGAAATAGATGCCGCTTGGATGGCCGACGGCATCCCAAATGGCCCGATGCGTGCCGGCCGGAAGCGTCTCATCAACCAGAACCGCGACAGTCCTCCCCAGCAGGTCACACACCGTGAGCTTCACCCTGCTGACCTCCGACCTCTGACCTCTGACCTCTGTCCCCGCGTACGCGGGGATCTGATATCTGATCTCCGTTTCCGGATTAAACGGATTCGGATAGTTCTGCGAGAGACTCAATCCATTCGGCACTTCCGCAATCTCCGAACCAACCCACGTAATCGATGGAGGAAGGCCATGGCTGAAGGCGTCCTGTGCCAACTGATCGTTCGCCCGCATCATCGTAATGCTTGAAAGCCTGTCAGCTCCAATTCCCGCAACAACCCCCATGACGACGTCCTGCGTGTCTCCCGGCGCCATTCGAAACGGCCCTGCGTTCAAAAGCAAACGTCGGTCCCCGGGTGCCGGCGAATAGACCTGCCCCTGACCATCGAGGTACCCCGTCCCCGTAACAGGATCACCGGTGAAGAGAAATCTGGATGGCGGCGAGCCGGGAGGAAAGGCGTAAGCGGAATCAGGGGTGCCGAAAGTACCAACCGGGGCAAAACCGCGCAGCAGTTTCCACCAACGGCCCGAGCCGGTCGCATAAACACCGAACGGAGGATCGCTGTAGATGGAGCCGGCGGAAAAATAGACGAACGACGACAGGCCGAGATTTTTGTATCCCGCAACAGCCCTCCCGTCGAAAAAGGCGGTGTCGCCAACGGAAGGCACAAGAGGACCCGCAAGAATGTCGTACCCCACGGAAGGCGGCGGAAGGCCGAACGGCGTAAATTTCAGATCGGTGGGATTGTGGTTCCAGGTGAATCCCAGGCTCGTGAGCGAGTCACAGCCAAGCAGGTCATCTGCAGCATTCCCCAAGTCAGGATCCGACCACTGACATACATACATGCTGTCGAGCCAGAAGCTGCCAAGTTGATTTCCCGCGGAGGAATCGATATCAGCTCCCCCTTTGTTGATGAGGCGGTGCCTCACAAAGTAATGGCTGTCTCCCTTGTAGCCCCATACCGTTTTTTGAATCTCAAGTCCGAGCGGCATGGACCCCGAAAACACCTGGGTGACCGCGGAGTTGAGGTCGTTATAGACTGTCCAGAGAACCTGGTCCGCAGGATCATCCGGATCCCCCAGGGCGACACCGGGCTCGTCGTATGATCCAAGCAGGCTGTCGGGTGTGAATGTTGAATTGAATGAAGGAGGTGGCTGAAATCCCGGCATGCCGTTCCGCTCGATGTACGGAGCCCCGTATTGGACAGGCCATTCCTGCCAGTCAGTGACATACTGCGCGAAGATCGCATCCCTTTGTTGGATCGTCACACTGGCCGAATCTATTTCGTAGAATTCCGCGGCGTCTTTTCTCAGTTCACCGTCTGTCATAAGGGAATAGTCCCGCCGAATGCGATACGCCCTCGCTGTGGGATCGGCCGGGGAAAGAGGAAAGGCGGTAGCACCGGATCCGATAACATATCCTTCCATCGTTCCAACCTGGTATGTTCCTCCTCCGATGCGAATCGGCTGCTCCGCGGCAGCAACTCCGACACCTTCAGGCCCCCCGGTGAAAACCTTCGCCCCCCATGTGATGCCGTCCTGATAGACAACGCTAGCCGTACCCCTGGGGAAGATAAGCCCATCCACGCCGGCCGGTGAATGATTGGATTTTCCGTTCGATTGAATCCATGAAGTGAGATTGTTGATATTCAGAAGCGCGAATGAAGGGACCCCACTTGTGTTGCCTGGTTCAAGAGAGTCGTGCTTCTTGCCGGGCATTTGCGCAAAAGTCTCTGACGCGACAAACACGAGAAGAATCGTGAAGAAACTCGCTCGGGATGTCATGGCAACCTCCTCGTAACGATGTGAATAATTGAAGAAATTCAACCAACTCACCATTTCATTGGTTTACTGCATCATTGCCTGCCTGCCATGCTTTGTGGCGGGCTTGCCCGACGAAGCACGTTTTCCGCGCGCGGTCGGGGCTCGTTGACTTCATCCCCGCGAAAGCGGGAACACGGTTCAGACGATGCCGCGGGATGAGTTGTCTTCCGCGTCCTCACGAGATCCAGATTGTATCGCCCGCCGAGCACCTGTGAACCGATATGCACAACGGCGGACTCACAATGACAATCCCTCTCCTCTGCCCTCTGTCTTCTGACCTCTGACCTCTGTCTTCTGACCTCTGTCCCCGCGTACGCGGGGATCTGCCTTCTGACCTCTGCAACCTCACTCACCAATTAACCAATCACCAATTAACCAGTTAACCTCGTTGATTCGTTGCTTCGTTGTCTCGTTGTTCTCATCCTTCGACTCGAATCCGCGAAATCAGGCGAATCAGTGAAATCTGCATCACTTCATCTCCTGTATCCTCTTCAGCATCGTAATCGCTCCCGAGTTGCCTGGGTTGAGCTCGAGCGATTTCGCATAGTTCTTTATTGCCAATTCCTTTTGGCCGTCAATCATGTATGATTCCCCCAGACTGTCGTACGTATTGAATGCCTCCGGAAACAACTCAACATTCAATTGTAAAATCCTTATTGCATCCTTTACCCTTTTCAACGCCAGCAATTGATACCCCAAAACGTTTAACTGCACTTCGGCAAAATCGTATTTCTCTTCCGCTGTACTCTTGAGAACGCCGTATCTCTTCACCGCCGCTTCGACTCCTTCAGTTACCGTCGTCGCCATGAGCGTATCGACAATACCGAGTTTCGGAGGCAGGAAGGGTTTTCCGTGAAGGATGCCCAGAATGGCCTTGCACATCCCCCCCAGGGGCGCGGGGCCTGAATTGTTGAACAGGACGACCAGGTCCTTCGTCTCGGGAACGCGAAGAATGATTGTATTGTACCCGTTGAGCCCGCCCGTGTGAACAATGGCCGTGACACTGTCAGGAGATTGACCGAGTGCATATTTCGCGATCCCCCACCCGTAGGCGTAGAAACCTCCCCCTCCTGATTCGATGTGGGGCGCGAAATAGACGCTTTTGCTTTTTCTCGTAAGAAGTTTGTCGTCAAAATAGAGCGCTTGATCCCATCGATACAGGTCCTCGACGGTCGAATACATCGCCCCTGCCGCCCAGGCGTTCTGCATTCTGAAGTACGGATCCCGCACTCGCTGTCCCGCGTTCTTCAGATACCCGTATGACCGGTTTGCCAGAATGAAACTCTCATCTTCTATCCCGCTGTTCTTCATCCCGACCGGCTTCAGAATATTCTCCTCGAGCATCTGCACATACGGCTTTCCGGTCACCTTCTCGATAATGGCTCCAAGGAGGACATACCCAGAATTGCAGTAGTTGTATTTTGATCCCGGCTCGAATTCCAGGTCTCCGCTGCAGAAGTTCTTTATCAGATATTCGATGGAATATGGATTGCGCGTTGAGTCGGACCAGAATCCCGGCAGCGAGGTGTAATTGGGAATCCCCGACGTGTGCGTGAGCAGATGGTGAACGGTGACTTTGTCGCCGGTGTCCTTCCGGTAATCGGGCAAATAGGTTGTGATCTTCTCCCCGACCTTGATCTTGTTCTTCTCCACCAGCTGCATAATCAACGTTGCGGTGAACTGCTTTGTGATCGATGCGATCCTGTGCTTTGTGTCGGGTGCATTCGGAATGCCCCAGTCGAAATTGGCCATTCCGTACCCTTTTTTGAAGATCACGGTACCGTCTTCCGCTACCAGGGCTGAACCGTTGAACTGCCCGTTGGCGACGCACACTTTCAGAAGGGAATCAATCAGTTCGGGTTTGGTTTGGGAAAGGACTACCGACGTCAAGCAGAAAAGGGCTGGTACAATTGCTGCCAGTTTCAAAGCGTACTTGGGGGTCATGGAGTGGACTTAGTTTTTAGTTGTCAGTTTCCCGCGTCATCCCCGTCCCCGCGTCATTCCCGCGTCATCCCCGCGAAGGCGGGGAAGGCGGGGAAAGCGGGAACAGTTGTCTTGTTCCGCAAATCAACAAACCAAAAAACACCAGATCGTTAAATTCAAATGATTCAATCCAAACAAAACGACCCGCGATCACTAACCGAAAACCGGCACTCCGCCACCGTGTCGATTGGCGGCATTCCTGTCTTCAATTAGTCACCGCGGGTCCTACCTTGGTGAATTTCTCGATGTCTAGTCTCCCTCCCTGAGACCGCTGGAACTGTAGCTATTATTCGCAAGAAATGCAATGGGCGGGGAGAATTGCAGGCACCCAGCTAAAGTCCGACATCCGCATGAGGTGCCCTCCGTAGATGTCGGACTTTTGACACAGGCGAATCTCACCTCGCCCTCTCCGCTTCCATCTCCTCCGCTTTTCGCATAAGCTTCTTCACAGGCCAATACTCATGTTGAACTCCGTTCGGGCCAACCTTGACAATTCGCAATCCCGACGGATCGGTCTTCAATGGCATGCCGATCGGCCCGCTGGAGATCATTTCAAGCGATTCGTACTTCCCCCGGGCGTTATGATGCAGATGCCCGGCAAAAACATGCGTTACTCCATTCTCCAGGAACATGTCAAGATATCGCGTGCGCGTTTCTTTGGGGAGATTGTGATAGGAGTTGGGTTCGTTCGCGTTATCGACGAAGAAGGGATGATGTTGAAAAACAATGTTCATTGGTGAATGGTGATTGGTTAGTTGGACCCTCAGCCAGTCTTCCTGTTTGCGGGCCTCCTCGGGCACCTTGGCCGGATCCATGATGAGCGAGCTATTGATCACGATGAACCGCACGCCGCGGCGTTCAAATGTGTAATAATCGGGGCCGAATTCATTTCGGTAGTGCAGTAAGGAGCTGTCAGTCGGCGTGTTTCCCACATCGTGATTCCCCGCCACCAAATAAAGCGGAATCGATTTGTCAATCTTCCCGAATTCCTCCCTGAAAGCGGCGATCTGTTTCAGGTCACCCTCGCTGTTTACCAGGTCGCCACAGACCACCACGAATTCCGGTTTCAACCGATTGATCGCTTTGACTGCCTTCGACACATTCTCCCTCTCATGGCTGAAATCCTTTCCCGTCGGATACATCCCGAACTGCGGGTCGGCAAGCTGGATGAAGAAGAAGGATGAGTCGGATTGGGCCGCAAGGAGCGGCGACAAAAGCAAAAGGGCTATGAGCGCGAGGAATTTCATGGGTGTCCCTCCACAGCGTCCTTTGTCCAAAGAGCTTGAACCGCGGGGATGAGTTCGATTCTTCTGCGACTACTCCATTACTCCAATACTCCATTATTTCCCCGAAGAGGTCCCTTTGGGACAATACTCAAATACTCCGCTACCCTTCTTTTACCGCCTTTTGACACTTCCATGACAACTCCCCTCCCTTCACGGAGTAGATTGATAAGAGAAACAATCTGGAGCCAATCATGAAATCAGCAATCAACAAATCGGCAGTCATCCTGATCCTGGCTGCGTTTCTGCTCTGGTCAATCGGATGTTCGACCTCTGGGAATATTCTGAATTCCGAGGGAGCCGAATCAACGACCGTTGAGGCCGAAAGTGCGGGAACCGATCGATGGGCCAACGCAGCGCTTGTCGTCGGCGGGTTTGCAGCGATGGCGGGCGGGTTTCTTTACTTCGCACCCAAAATCGCAGCCGCAACGCAATTCTTGAGCGAAACGGGAGACCTTGCCCCTTTCTTCCGTCTGCCGGGCTTTTACAAATAAGCCTGACATTCGGACGTCATGTTTCTATTTTTTTCCCCAGGGATGTGGCCACGTGGTGAAGTGGTTCATTGTTAATTGCCTGCCCGCCCCGACTTTGTCGGGGCCCGCCGACCTGCTTGCCCCGTGCTCTTGACGGAGTCCGTCGTGCTGCTTGCCCGCTACGCTTTGTGGCGGGCTTGCCCGCCGTGTTGTGTGGCGGGTGTGGCGGGAGAGAAGGGCTGGGGCTTGCCTGCCGACTTGTCCGCCGGAGTTCGTTTCTTGAACGAAGGCGGAAGCCTGTTTTGATGGTGAGCCTGCTTGCCCCGTGATGTCCGCGGGGTCGAACCATCAAGGCGTAGGCAGGATGAGTTCGATCCTTCCGCGACCTCATGAGAGCCAGATTGCTTCGCCTACCGTACTCCCGTAAACCTAAATACAAAACGGTGGGCTCGTCCCGAAGGGATCCCTTTGGGACAATGACACTTCCTTTGCTTTCTGCTTTCTGCTCTCTGCTTTCTGCTTACTGCTTACTCCTTACTGCTTACTCCTTACTGCTTACTCCTTACTGCGTACTGCCTACTGACCTCTGACTTCTGA
>DATECW010000057.1:0-39196 GCA_035286705.1 Bacteroidota bacterium | reverse complement strand
GGTTGCTCCGGAAAATCCCGTTTACCTCGTGAGGATCGATGGACACGCAGCCTGGGTCAATCAGGCCGCGCTCGATATCGCGGGGGTCACGCGGGAGACTCCCGATCCGTATGGGGGGAAAATCATGCGCGATACGGATGGGAATCCCACGGGAGTTCTGATCGACTCGGCAAAAGCGCTCGTGTTTGACAAGCTTCCCCCGCTTTCCGAAAAAGAGGGAGAGGAGGCGATGCAGGCGGCAATCGACGAATGCCTGAGGGACGGACTGACGACTGTCCACGACATGGGCGTTGATACCAGCGACCTTCGGTTGTACAAGAAGTTCATTGATGAGGGGAGATTTCCGATGAGGATCTACGCTGCAATTGGCGGGGCGGTCGGAGAACCGTGGAACACATTTCTCGCATCCGGTCCGGTTGTCGGATATGGCGCGCAACAGCTGACGGTGCGGGCGTTGAAGCTTTACGTTGATGGAGCGCTTGGGTCGAGGGGCGCGGCATTGATCGACCCATACAGTGACGATCCGGAAAACCGTGGACTCACGCTGACATCGGAAGAAGATTTGCAGAAGGCGGTCGATGACGCGCTGCAGAACGGTTTTCAGGTTTGCACGCATGCCATCGGTGACAGAGGGAACAATATCATCCTGAATGTCTACGAACGGGCAATTCAGCGATATCCGAGAGAGGATCATCGTTTGAGAGTGGAGCATGCGCAGGTTCTTGCTCCCGAGGACATTCCACGATTCAAACAAATGGGTGTCGTACCAAGCATGCAGGAAACTCACTGTACGTCCGACATGTACTGGGCCGAGGCGCGCCTTGGGTCAAAGCGTGTGCGTGGCGCCTATGCATGGAGATCATTGAGAGAGACCGGTGTCTTGATTCCCGGAGGCTCAGATTTTCCGGTCGAGGACCCAAATCCCCTCTTCGGCATCTATGCAGGAATAACAAGACAGGATCACCAGGGGATGCCGCGTAATGACGACGATGTCCGCAAGTATTTCGAGTTGTCTTCCGACGGCGTGACGGATCCAACGGCGTTCGATGGGGGATGGTACGTCGGGCAGCGGTTGACCCGTGAAGAGGCAGTCCGATCGTTCACATCGTGGGCGGCATGGGCGGGATTTGAGGAGAAGCTCAAAGGCTCACTGGAAGAGGGAAAATTGGCCGACTTCGTGGTTCTGTCGGCGGATATTATGAAGATTCCTGCGAACGAGATCCCGCGTGTGGCCGTGGAGACCACCGTCATCGGGGGAAAACGCGTCTATCAACGCAGTCAACCGATACCGTAACGTTTCATCAAGAAGCGGTTGAGATGAATTTCTGCAAGTGGTTGTTTTTCCGTTGAAAAATTGCTAACGTTGTCAGCGACGACTGTCATCTCGAAAAAGGAACGATAATCCCGAATGCCGTATAAAGTGCTCGTTGCCGACGATGATGAAGGGCAGCGAAAGTCCCATGGCTTTGCTTTGGAGGTTGCCACCGCTATTCTGGAAGACGAAATCGCTGTCGTCGAGACCGCAACAAGCGTTGACACGTGGCAGAAAATCAAGTCCGAGGTCTTCAACTTGATTATCCTCGACAACGATTTCAAGGACACGAACCTCAAGGGGCACCTCCCCGGGATCGCACTACTGCAGTTGGCGAAAAAAGAAGGACAAAATCGGGGCACCCCGATCTTCTTCTGCAGTGCTGACGCGTATGATACGCTGAAAACCATGGTGGAGAAATACGGCGGCGTGTATTTGCCGAAGGTCGGATACGATATTGAGAAAGTCGCGGGCCTTTTCGCTGAGAAAATGAAGAAGAAATAGTGTGGGGGAATCAAAGAAATCGGTTGAATCAAAAAGGGTCTCTGGTGACCCTTTTTTGTTGCGTGAACCCGTGAACACTCCACAATCACTTCCCGCCCGGAACTTCCGCTTCCATTTTATCGAAGGTTCGTTGTATCTCGCAAGCTTCGCATTGATCAACGTTCAGGTGGTCTTTCCCGCCCTTGTCATCAAGCTCGGGGGGGGTAATATTGCCGTGGGGACCCTTCCTGTCCTCTATTATCTCTTGTATTTTCTCCCCCAGGTTCTGGCGGCTAATTATGCGGGCAGATCTCCTTACCGGAGATCCTGGGTCTTGTCGGCCGGACTTGCCCAACGTATCCAGATATTGGTGCTTGCGCTGATTGTCCTTCTGGGGAAAGACTTCCCGTCCGTTGTCCTTGTCCTTTTCTTCATTTCGTTCGGAGCGAATCAAATCATTGCAGGCCTTTCATCTCCGCAATGGTTCGATTACCTGGCAAAGACGACGCTGCCGCACCAGCGAGGCCGGTTGATGGGCCTGCGGTCATCCGTTGGCGCTCTCATGGGATTTGCGAACGGTGCCATTCTCACTATGTTCCTGGCGTATTTTCCCTTTCCCTGGGATTACGGAGCCACGTTCTTCGTCGCCTTCCTGTATCAACTTGCTTCATGGATTGTGCTTCGTAAAGTCTCGGGGGAACCACCCTCAGAAATCGTGCCCCCGCTTCCCTTCACTTCATTCTTTGGTCGAATCTCAGATCTCATGCGATCCGATCGCAGGTTCCGCCTGTTTCTCATTGCCTCGGCGCTTTCCGTTATTGGACTCATGCCGGCCGGCTTCTTCACCGTTGCGGCGTTGAAACGTTTTTCCCTCCCCGATTCATTCATCGGATTCTTCACAATGACATTCCTTGCGGCACAGGTCCTCTTCGGCGGATTTCTTGGATGGATTGCCGATCGGAAGGGGCACAAGTCAACTCTTCTCATCTGCTCCGCAGCCATGCTCGCAGCTTCTGTCATGGCACTTCTTGCACAGAACCCCGGCTGGTTTTTCGCAGTTTTTGCACTGGTCGGAATGCTGATGGGAATGGAGATGATTACGAGATACAATTTCGCAGGGGAATGTGCCACTGAACAGAATCGTCCGCTGTACATTGGTATCATGAACGCGTGGCTCGCGCCGTTTTATCTCTCAAGTCTCCTTGGTGGTTGGGTGAGTGATCGTGCCGGATACGAAACTGTTTTTGCCGCCGGCGGAGTTTTTTCGCTTGCCGGATTTCTCATCCTCGCCCGAATCTCCGATCCTTCAAAGAAGCTTCAACCCGATTGACGGTACGACGTCTGTTGTCCCCTTGGCAAGGTTGATCGAGCCATCGCAGAGATACCTTCCCAAGGTAGGTTCCCACGGTCACTCCAGCTTACGAGGATGAGCCACCCGGAATTTATCTGCCGACCTGCTTGCCCCGTGCTCTTCCAACGGGGTCACAATGTTTTGAATCGGGATGTTTTCTGCGGGGTGGTCTCTGTGGTTCGTTCTTGGCCTCGACAGGAATGGTCCCGCTTGCGATTTCCTTCAAATTACTTTACCTTTTTGGAAATGAAATCACTGGTACGGAGGTAGCTTGTACGAGCGTTGTCTCAATGAAGCAGAACAGATTCTTGCCTCGGACAAGGATGTCATTGTCGCAGTAAAAAAACTCTGGACGGAGGTTGCCCGGGCTGGAGAACGACGGCGATTTGACGTCCCAACGTTCCCGGATTTCAGTGCCATGCTTGAAGGCGATCCCCGCTTTGAGTTCCTTCCGTTTCACAAGACCGTGACAGAAGATCTCGAAGACCCGATTCCTCATGACGATTCCCCCGACGAAACTGAGATGGAACAGCTGGGATTTTTTTCAGGCGACCGTGTAAAATTACGAAATGTCAAGCTGAGCCCGCAGCTGCTTGGAACGATCATCCGATCCAAAGTAGGTCGGACGATGAATGCCCTCACCAAAGTATGGGATATGAGGCCGGAAGGGGATAGGGAAACCGAAGATCGGCTGCTTGAGATTCTTGCCAGGACTCAGAAACTTCAGCGCGAAGTGAAAAAGACGTTCTCCGACGAGCGGATGACCCGGCTGGAGCAGTCGCTGGTGAAATCTCCGAAGTCAGGACGGCGCCGCAGGCCGGCCGGAAAGACGAAACCCCTTCCCGCATATGCGGGAACCCGGAAAATCCGGACAAGAAAATCAGCCCCAAAGAAGACTCTGGCCGGGAAAAGGGCCAAAGGACGGAAAACGTAGTGCTCCAGCAGGACACAAAAGTCTGGTCGGTTCGGGAATTGATGAAGGTCTCTATCGATCTCCTGCAAAAAAAGGGGTTTGAAGATTCACGCTTGAATGTCGAACTCCTTCTCGCCCACGCGCTGAAATGCCAGCGGATTCAATTGTACACCAACTTTGACAAGCCCCTGGCACGCGAAGAAATCAAGGAGTTTCGTCGGCTGCTGGAACGCAGGTTGAATCGTGAACCTCTGCAGTATATCGTCGGTGCAGCAGGATTCATGGGTCTCCAGTTTCGCGTCGATCCGCGCGTTCTTATCCCCCGTCCTGAAACGGAAACATTGGTTGAGCAGGTGATGCTCCTCTCTAACCGATTCGCTGTCGGAAAGACAGTATCGATCCTCGAAATCGGCACGGGCAGCGGCAACATCGCCGTTTCACTGGCAAAATACCTGCGGCAGGTACGAATCACCAGTATCGACACCAGCAGCGAAGCCCTCGAAGTGGCGAAACTTAATGCAAAAGTGCACGAGGTGACCGATCGGATTGATTTTCGTCTCCTCGACGTCTATGAGCCGGTGGACCAGATCCTCCTCAAACGCTTCGATATCCTCGTGAGTAACCCGCCCTATGTGTCCAACGACGATTATGAGCACCTTCAGCTTGAAGTGAGGAAATACGAACCGCGATCGGCCACCACCGACGGAAAGGACGGGCTCGAGTTCTATCGGAGACTGCTGGAGATTGCACCCTTCCTCCTGTCTGAGGGCGGCTTGGTCGTAGTGGAAGTCGGCTTCGGCCAGGCCGAAAGAGTCAAGAGCATGATGCTTGAATCAGGGATGAAGGACCTTGATGTTGTTCAGGATCTTCAGACAATTCCACGTGTCGTGATTGGTTCCTGTCATGCAGTGACAAGGAATCCCGGTCCCTTGAACTAATCCTCACGCTGTATCCCCCCGTACAACCATGCGAGCACTCATTCAACGCGTAAGCCGATGTTCCGTCTCCGTTGAAGGACAGATCACGGGCAGTATTGGCGAAGGGATGCTCATTCTCCTCGGAGTCAAAGTCGGCGACGCCGAAGAGGATGCCGCAGGCCTGGCTGATCGCTGCGCAGCGCTGCGCATCTTCGAGGATGCGGACAAAAAAATGAATCTCTCCGTCCAGGACATTGCCGGTGAAGCATTGGTGGTCTCTCAGTTCACTCTCTACGCAGACACACGAAAAGGGAATCGGCCCGGATACACCGATGCCGCACCGCCGGATCTGGCTGAGCGTTTATACGAAAAGTTCGTGGAACGGCTCCGTACCACCCTGGCCCCTTTGAAGGTAGCAACCGGGACATTTCGCGCCATGATGGCTGTGGAACTGGTGAATGACGGTCCGGTGACGATCATGCTGGAAAGCAAAGCCAAATCCGGTGCGGCGCATCCTGGGAACGAGCCCCTGCGGTGAACATTGTCCTGCTTTTCCTCGACGGGGTCGGAATTGGAAAGAATGATGAAACAATCAACCCGCTGTTCCGGGCTTCGTTGCCGACCCTGCGTTCTCTTCTGGGGGGAGTACCTCACGACCGTCTGAAATCTGTTTCGAATTCCAGGGCAGTCCTCGCTCCCGCAAATGCCACGCTGGGTGTGGAAGGACTTCCCCAAAGTGGAACCGGCCAAACCGCCATCTTCACTGGTGTGAACGCCCCGAAGAGAATTGGCAGACACTTTGGCCCCTTTCCGACAACGGATCTCCGTCCGGTGATTGAGGAAAAGAACATCTTCCGCCAACTTCGGGATCGCGGAAAAACCGTGGTGTTCGCAAATGCGTTTCCGAAGCAGTTTTTCGAGTATACACAATCCGGGACGCGGCGGCTTACGGTGACGACGCTCTCATGCATGATGACAGGGATTCCACTTCAGACCATTGATGCATTAAGAAGGAATGAAGCAATTTCAGCAGACCTCACAAGGGAACGATGGCCCGAGCTTGGATACCCCGAGCTTCCTGTCGTGACTGCAGAACGGGCGGGGGAACATCTGGCGGCAATCGCAAAGAAGCATGACTTCACTCTCTTCGAATATTGGCTTACCGATCATGCGGGGCACAAGCGTGATATGAATGTTGCCGTTGAAGTCCTCGAGCGGTTCGACTCGTTTCTGAAGGGTTTGCTGGAGAATATCGACCTGAGGGAGACTCTCATAGTCCTCATCAGCGACCACGGAAACATCGAAGACCTTTCGACCAAAGGTCATACACGCAATCCCGTTCCCTGCATCGCAATCGGCGCAAGGCAAAAGGATTTTGTATCCGGAATAAAGAATCTCACACACATCACGCCTTCCATTATCCGCTTCCTCACTATGTAAGGGGGGTCATGTGCTGCGTCGAAGACCAGCACTCCGTTTCACACTGCTGTTTTCCGGGGGGATTCTGCTCACAGGAATTCAACTCATCTCATTGTCCTGGCTCTTTGGTTGCCTCATTGTCGTCTTCCTTGGGGCATGTTCAGCCGGATTGTTCGCTCCGCGTCGAATCGCCGGATCCCTCCTGATTCAGGCCGCCATTGTTGTTCTTGGGATGACTCTCACGGCTCTGCAACGTGACGGTTCGTCAGATCGGCGACTTTCCCTGCGAGGCGCAGGCGATACGATCCGGGTGCATGGAGTGCTGGAAGACGAGCCCTCGCTTCGCGGAAAGTCTGTACGAATGATCGTGGCTGCTCATCTGATGGTGCAGCATCAATTTCAGGATTCATCCGAACGCCGGTTCATCGTTCTGGCATCAGCAAGGAGATTCCGCGGACTCGCTGACCAGTGGAGCGTTGGCCAATCGGTTGCCATTCTGGCGACACCTGATGAATTTCCGCAACCCCGAAATCCCGGCGAGTTCGACTACGGCAAATACCTGACCCTGAACGAAGTAGACGGGATTCTGTGGCTCGAGGACACGCTGCCTGCTGCGCCGCTTCCACGAGGGTGGCAACCTGTAGTCTGGTTCAGCGCGCAACGAGCAGCATTCGGAGAGGTGTTCGACCGGTTGCACGGAACACTGCCGGCCGGCTTCCTTCGGGGTGTTGTGTTCGGTGATCGTCGTGAAATCCCGACCGAGCTGAAGGAGTCATTTGTCAACACCGGCACGATCCACATCCTTGCCGTTTCAGGATCGAATGTAGCTGTGATCGCACTGGTTCTCTCGATGGTTCTGGGATTGATCAGAATCCCAAAGCAATGGATTGTGGTCATAACCATTGTGGGCCTTCTCTACTATATGATGATCACGGGAGCTTCTTCTTCCATTGTCCGTGCAACGATCATGGGTTGCGTGCTCCTGGTCGGCCAGGCCCTCGAACGAAGAGCCGATGTCTACAATTCGCTGAGTGTTGCCGCGTTGGTTGTTCTTCTTGCGAGTCCTTCTCAGCTGCTCGATGTCGGTTTTCAGCTTTCGTTTGCCGCAGTTCTCTCTATTGTCTCCATCTATCCGAAACTCGATTCACTTATCAAGAGAATTCCCGCGCGGTTCGAGGAGATCAAAGCTGTTGATTATGTTCTCAAGCTGTTTGCAGTCTCGCTGGCCGCTCAGCTCGGTACGCTCCCGTTTACTGCATACTACTTCGAACGGTTTTCCCTCGTGTCGCTCGTCGCGAATCTGGTCGTCGTGCCGGTCGTCGGCGTAAACCTTGTTCTTGGCTGTCTCACGCTGGCAGCATCAGCCTTCAGCGAATGGATTGCGGCAACGTATGCCGCCCTCAATGAAGTCCTTGTCCTGTTCCTCCTGGGATTTGTGCAGTCAGCGTCATCCGTACCGTTTGCTGTCGTAGAGACCGTCGGCTTTTCGCTCATGGGAGCTTTGGTCTTCTACCTCTTTCTCATTGCCATTCTGAACCCGGGCAATCGGGTCGTTGTGAAAACGGCAACGGCCGGATTGCTCCTCGTTGGAATCATCTCGGCGTGTGTTCACCTTGTTACCGATCCAACGGGAATTCTCAGGGTCACCGTCCTCGATGTCGGCCAGGGAGATGCCATCCTTGTCGAATTCCCAAACAAGACTGCGATGTTAATCGATGCCGGGCCGAAGGATCCAGGTTTTGACGCAGGAGAAAGAATCGTTGTCCCGTTTCTAAAAAGAAATGGCATTGGGAAGATCGATCGCCTCGTCGTTTCGCACCCCCATAGCGACCACATTGGCGGCATGGCTTCCCTCATTTCAAACCTGAGCGTCGACGTTCTGCTCGAGGGGGATACCTTGACAGCATCGCGGCTTCATCGCGCTTTCCGTGCTGCAGCCGTGAATGCAATCGAATGGAGGCAGATTCGATCCGGAGCGGAACTCTCTCCTGATCCCGGTGTGAGAGTTTATTGCCTTTCTCCCTCCGTCTTGTCCGATCGGAACTTGAACAACCGGTCAGTTGTGTTGAAGATCCTCTATGGACAGGCTTCGATCGTGTTGCCCGGCGATGCGGAGAGCGAAGCAGAAGAACGAATCAGCAACCAGTTTGGCACATTTCTCGATTCGGATGTTCTTAAATCAGGCCATCACGGCAGCATGACCAGCTCGTCTGCTTCATTTCTGAATGGCATCACGCCGAATTTTGCCATAATTTCTGTCGGAAAAAGGAATAAGTTCGGTCACCCGTCGCCTGAGGTGGTCGAGGATCTGAACCGAAGGAATATCGAAGTCCTGCGGACCGATCGCGAAGGAGCAATTGTCCTTGAAAGCGACGGGACCGGTTGGAAACGACGTCACTGGCGCAATCAGGAGTCACACCGATGAAGAAATCGATATATGAAAAGAAAAAAGAGTGGGAAGAAACGATTGTTCGGTCCGCTGAAAAGAGTTCCCCGCAGCGTCGGAACAAGTTCTCCACGGATTCGGGGATTTCCGTGGAGCGGCTGTACGTGCCATCCGAAAGCGACTATGAGGCGAAGCTCGGTTTTCCGGGGACTCCGCCGTTTACGCGTGGCGTTTATCCCACGATGTACCGCGGACGATTCTGGACAATGCGGCAATATGCGGGCTTCGGATCGGCTGAAGAATCAAACAAGCGCTATCGGTTCTTGATCGACCATGGAACAACGGGGCTTTCGGTTGCGTTTGATTTGCCCACTCAGATGGGGTACGATTCAGACCATCCGATGGCAGAAGGAGAAGTGGGAAAGGTGGGCGTGGCGATTGACTCGATGGAGGATATGGAAACGCTCTTTGATGGGATCGGGCTCGGGAACGTAACGACGTCCATGACGATCAACGCCACGGCCCCGATCCTCCTGTGCATGTACGTCGCCGTGGCGAAGAAGCAGGGAGCAGATTGGAATCGGATTTCAGGGACAATTCAGAACGATATTCTGAAGGAGTACATTGCCCGCGGGACTCACATCTATCCACCCGTACCGTCTCTGAGGCTGGTGACGGACGTGTTCCAATGGTGCAGCACACATCTGCCGCGCTGGAATACCATCTCAATCAGCGGATACCATATTCGTGAAGCAGGTGCAACGGCAGTGCAGGAACTTGCGTTCACTCTTGCCAATGCCATCGCCTACGTTGAGGCCGCAGTGAAGAGGGGCCTCGATGTCGATTCATTCGGCGGTCAGCTTTCGTTCTTTTTCAACGCTCATAACAACCTGTTTGAGGAGATTGCCAAGTTCCGTGCTGCGCGCCGTCTTTGGGCAACAATCATGAAAGATCGCTTCAAGGCAAAGAATCCTGAAACCCTGAAGCTGAGGTTTCACGCTCAAACGGGCGGTTCAACCCTGACGGCACAACAGATCGATAATAATGTTGTCCGGGTGACCCTTCAGGCGCTGGCTGCGATCCTCGGCGGCTGCCAGTCCCTCCATACCAATTCCCGTGACGAGGCCCTGGCCCTTCCTACCGAGGAGTCGGTCCGTCTTGCCCTCCGGACTCAACAAGTTATTGCACACGAATCAGGAGTCACCGATACCGCCGATCCCATGGGCGGATCCTATTTTCTCGAATCCCTGACAGATGAGATCGAGAAGAAAGTACTTGAGTACATCGGAAGAATCGATACGATGGGCGGAGCAGTCAAGGCCATTGAATCGAAATTCTATCAGACCGAAATCAGCGACAGCGCCTACAAATATCAGATGGCGATTGAGCAAAAGGAAAAAATTATCGTGGGTGTGAATGAGTTTCAGGTCAACGAAGCGATCGAGCCTGAAATCCTCAGAATCGATGAAAGCGTTCGGCTCAGGCAGATCGAACGGCTCAACACCGTACGAAAAAAACGGAACCAGTCGAATGTCCGTTTGAACCTCGACGCGCTCGCATCCGCAGCCCGATCGGATCAAAACCTCCTGCCGGCCATACTGGCCTGCGTTGAATCCTATGCGACAGTCGGCGAAATCTCCGACGCACTGCGAAACGTATGGGGTGAATACGAATAGTACTCCCCTCAGGGGACGTCGCAGCCCGCAATACCCCGTTGCCCCATAATCCATTATTCCATCATTCCATTATTCCATCATTCCATCATTCCAGTACACCTTTTCTACTCCACCCCTCCTTTCATCCCTCATCGCTTTTCCGTATATTGCCATCACGATGCGTCTCTCAAAAAACGAAGCAAAATATCTCCGCTCACTTTCCCAGAAGAAGGTCCGTCAGGCGGAGCGCAAGTTCCTGCTCGAGGGATGGCGGGCGCTGAAAGACGGGTTGAATTCATCGTTCGTCATCGAATCCGTCAATGTGCTTCCGCGATTTCTCGAGGATAACGATTACCAGGGTATTTTGAACGCTGTCCGCGAGCGGCATGTTCCTATCAAGGAATTGAGTGAGATCGAACTCAGGCAGATTTCAGAAACGGTTCATGCTCAGGGAGTGATCGCCGTTGTACGGAAAAAGGATCAGGAACTGTCGGAACGGCTTCTGAAGCAGTCTGAAGTCATCGTAGCCGCCGACGCCGTATCCGATCCCGGCAACATTGGCACTCTGGTTCGAACGTCCGACTGGTTTGGAGCCGATCTGGTGATGCTCGGCAACGGCTGCGTAGAGCTCTATAATGAGAAAGTGGTGCGGTCGACTGTGGGATCGCTCTTGCACCTGCCAATCGTCGAAAATGTTGACCTCCCTGCTGAATTGGCCCAATTGAAACGATCCGGTTTTAGAATTACGGCGCTCTCCGGCGATGGAAAAACTGAGTACCAGAATACGGAATGGGGGAGAAGGAATGTCATCGTCCTCGGAAGCGAAGCGCATGGAGTAAGTAAGGAAACCATGTCAGTGGCCGATTCTGTCGTGAGAATCCCGAAATTCGGACGCGCAGAGTCCCTCAACATCGGTGTCGCCTGCGGCATCGTCCTTGCGCACCTCAAATCAACGATCAAGAAATCATAAATCCCAAAATCACGAAATCCAGAATTCCCATCCCATTGAATTCCACCCTCACCTCCGTTCCCGGCTTCAAGGTTGGCCACTACACCGATTCGGTGAATATGACGGGATGCACGGTGGTGCTGTGTCTTCCGAAGACATGCGCATCGTGTGAGGTGCGCGGAAATTCCCCGGGGAGTCGCGAAACGGCATTGCTCGCGCCTGAGAAATCGATGCAGGAGGTCCACGCAATTCTTCTGACCGGCGGCAGCGCATTCGGCCTGGCCGCGGCAGATGGCGTCATGCAATGGCTCTCCGATCATGAGATTGGATACGAGACTCCGTGGGTCAGGGTCCCCATTGTCCCGGCCGCTGTCGTGTTTGATCTGAATGTGGGAAACAGCAGGGTCCGGCCAGGACCGCGGGAGGGGCAAAAAGCGTGTGAAGCAGCAGGCGACATGCCGGTTCAAGAAGGGAATGTGGGGGCAGGGACCGGAGCTACAGTGGGGAAGTGGGCTGGAAAGGATACCTGGATGAAAGGCGGCATCGGATCCGCTGCGCAGCAGGTGGGATCCCTGATTGTCGGGGCGCTGGTCGTTGTCAATGCCGTGGGAGACATTCTTGACGAGAAGGGCGCTATCCTCGCCGGCGCAAGAAATCAGGCAAAATCCTTTCTTGCAGGAGCCGATCCGGTGAGGACGTTTGCCCGGGGGAAAGTGCTCGACGCCTCCAACACTACCCTCGCGGTGGTGGCCACGAACGCCGGCCTGACAAAGCTCCAATTGTTCAGAATATCCCAGCGTATGCATGATGGTTTCGCACGCGCGATTGCTCCCGTCCACACGAGCTACGACGGAGACGTATCATTCGCCCTCTCTCACGGAACCGTCAAGGCCGATCCCGACGTTGTTGCGGAACTTGCTGCCGAGTTGGTGTCACAATCGGTTCGGCGCGCAGTGCGTGCCGCCAAAACCATCCCCGGCGTCCCCGCATTGTCCTAACCATCCCCGCCATTCCATTTTTCCAATTTACTCAACTACTCTTTCCAATTCTCTCCTCTTTCGCTATATTAATGTTTCAAATGAAGAAGGAGTATGATTGAAATCTATCTCAGCATGGCTCCGCAGACTGAAAGCATGGGTTGAGGCATTTGCGGAAAAACCAGGTGCCGGATGGGCCCTCTTTTGGATCGCGGTCGCCGAGTCGTCATTCTTCCCCATTCCCCCCGATGTCCTTCTGATTGCTCTGGCCGTGTCAGTACCCGCAAAGTCGTTTCGTTACGCACTGATTTGCTCGATAGGTTCTGTGCTCGGCGGAATGTTGGGCTACCTCATCGGGCTTGAGTTCTACGATATCCTGGGACGCAAGATCATTGAGTTCTACAATCTCCAGGATCAATACGCGGCTGTGAAGGTGCTCTATGACCAAAATGCCTTTGCTGCCATTGCAATTGCAGGTTTCACACCGATTCCCTACAAAGTGTTCACCATTGCAGCCGGCGCTTTTCAGGTCTCGTTTTCCACGCTGGTGTCCGCCTCGGCCGCAAGCCGCCCCGCTCGGTTCTTCCTTGTCGCTGGATTGTTCTTCTTCTTCGGCTCAAGAATCAAACCGTTCATCGATAAATACTTCGAGGCGATCACGGTGGCGTTTGTTGTCCTGCTGGTTCTGGGGTTTGTTGTCATCAAGTATCTGGTGTAGAAGGCAGGCCAGGCGGATTGCCATTCAGGAAAATAATGCCGAATATTGTAAGCCAAATCGTCGAGGTGACCATTTTCAAGGAGGTGTCCGGACAACCGCGCTTTCTGGTCTTGAAGCGCGCAGAGGAAGACCGGTTGTATCCGGGGATTTGGCAGTTGGTCACGGGAATGATCGAAGGTGGGGAAGGAGCCGTTCATGCGGCGCTCCGCGAAGTCCGCGAGGAAACCGGACTTGTCCCCCGTAAGCTCTGGCGGCTTCCTGTGGTGAATTCGTTCTACGATCCCGTCAGCGATGTCCTGCAGTTGTGTCCGAATTTTGCGGCTGTGGTCGATGAGACCGCCGAACCCGTGCTGTCGAGGGAACATCGGTCGTCTGAGTGGTGCACACCTGAGCGTGCCCTTTTGTTGCTTCCGTGGACAGGTCAACGAAACGCCGTCGAGATCGTGTTTGAACGTTTCTGGAACGAAACAGAAGAAGCCCGGTTGCTTGAAATCCCCATTCCATTATAACGAAAGGGCCTGTCCTTGAGCGTCCTCGTTGTCGGTTCCGTTGCACTCGATTCCGTCGAAACGCCGTTTGGCAAGGTCCAGAATGCCCTCGGAGGATCTGCAGTCTATATCGCCGCATCGGCCAGCTACTTTGCAGCTCCTATCCGTATTGTGGCCGTCGTTGGCGGAGATTTTTCCAAGAAACACCTCAGTTTTCTGGAACAGCGTAATATCGATGTGGATGGACTCCAGGTCATTGAAAACGGGAAGACATTTCGATGGGGTGGCCGCTACCATTACGACCTCAATGTACGGGACACGCTGTACACAGAATTGAATGTCTTTGAGAAGTTCGATCCTGTCATTCCGGAAGGATACCGGAAGTCCAGTTATGTATGCCTTGGGAACATTCATCCGGCGCTTCAGAGAAAGGTGCTGAAGCAGATCGAAAAACCCCGCCTTGTCATCGGTGATACGATGAACTACTGGATCGAGAACACGGCGGACGAACTCAAGAAGACACTGAAAGTGATGGATGCTCTTGTGGTCAATGATTCAGAGGCGCGCCTTCTCACCCAGGAACCGAACCTCTACAAGGCCGCGAAGCGCATTATCGAAATGGGCCCGAAGATCGTGATCATCAAGAAGGGAGAGCATGGCGCGCTGCTTGTGACCGAGAATACGGTCTTCTCTGCGCCGGCTTATCCGCTTGAGACGATCAACGACCCCACAGGGGCCGGCGATGCATTTGCGGGCGGCTTTGCCGGTTGGCTGGCAAAGACCGATGACTTTTCCCCCGAGAATCTGAAACGGGCCGTGATCTATGGAAGCACACTTGCGTCGTTCTGCGTCGAACGGTTCGGCGTTGAACGCCTCGAAGATCTTACCTACCTGGAAATAAAAGACCGGTATCGTTCCTTCAAGGAGTTGTCGCAGTTTGATGAGAGGTACTAGTGTCGAGTGTCAGAGATTCCTTTAGACCTGTTCCTGCAATGTGAACAATCAGGTTATTTCAGTTGTCGTTGCGCGATGTATTCAATGAACGTCTGAATCGAGACACGACCGGTGCAACCGATAGAATGGCGCGATGGGAAGATTCGCTTTCTCGACCAGACCCTGCTGCCCGGGGAAGAACGATTTGTCGAGACCGACGACCCCGCTGTTGTTGCCGAGGCGATCAAAAGACTGGCAATCCGGGGTGCGCCCCTCATCGGGATCGCTGCGGCGTACGGCGTTGCACTCGCGGCATTCAGGTTCTCAACGACGGAATCTCATCTTCCTTCCCGCCTCAAGGGAATCATAACACTCCTTGCATCAACACGACCCACCGCGGTCAACCTCTTTTGGGCCCTGGACCGAATGCGGCGGATCATCGATCTCCATCCGTCGGCATCGACTGGAGAATTGCAGGCAGCCCTTGTACGGGAAGCCTTGACGATTCATCGGGAGGACGAAGAAATGGGCGAACGGATCGGCCGGTTTGGAGCGGAACTCCTCCCTCATGCCGCTTCGGTTCTCACCCACTGCAACACCGGCATGCTGGCGACCGGGGGAAAAGGAACGGCGCTCGCTGCAATAACGGTCGCATGGGAACGAAAAAAGCTCAAACACGTCTATATCGATGAAACGCGTCCCTTGTTCCAGGGGGCGCGTTTGACTGCTTGGGAATTGAAGAAATCCGGCGTTCCCCACACACTTGTTACTGACAGCACGGCGGGGTTTCTCATGCAGCAGGGGAAAGTCTCGACGGTCATGGTGGGGGCAGACCGCATCGCGGCAAATGGAGATGTTGCGAACAAGGTTGGAACGTTCGGACTTGCGGTTCTTGCCGGTTATCATCAAATCCCGTTCTATGTTGCTGCGCCGTCATCGAGCATTGATTTCGAACTGCGCGATGGGAAGGCAATTCCGTTGGAACAACGGAGCCCCGACGAATTGGTGAACTGCGGCGGAAAGAGAATCACACCCGAGGGAACGGATGTCTATTCACCGGCTTTTGACATTACGCCTCATTCTCTCATTACCGCAATCATAACGGAGCAGGGGGTCGTCAGGCCTCCCTACCAGGTCTCGTTGTGCGGAGTAAAACACTCCGGCACCGTGTACCGGGAGGGGGTGAAACCGTGATCGTCAAGACTGAAGCCATCGTCTTGAAGTCGATGCGGTATCGCGAGACGAGCAAGATTGTGACGTTCTACACCCGGCGCTATGGGAAACTCGCTGCGGTTGCCAAGGGTGCCCGCGAAACAAAAAGCAAGTTCGGGGCCTCCCTTGAACCCATGACAGCGGTCAATCTGGTGATGTACAAGAAGGAACAACGGGATCTGCAGCTTGTCTCCCAATGCGACATCCGCAAACAGTACAAGAAGATTCATTCCGAAATGGATCGGATGGCGGTTGCACTCTCGATTCTTGAACTGTTGCACCAATTGACGCATGACGAAGAAGAGAATCCAGCGCTGTTTTCGCTTCTCGATGAAATGCTCGATGCCCTTGAATCGGCTTCGGGCAATCTTGCCAACTATCGGTACGGTTTCGAGCTTCGGCTTTGCGCCATTCATGGATTCTCACCCGTCTTTGACCGCTGCGTGAGCTGCGCCAGAAAGGTGGACCCGGCAGAAGGGGGAGAGACGGTGCTCTTCCGGCTTGACAAGGGCGGGATGCTGTGCCCGGATTGTGCGGCGGCGGTTCCTTCCCCCCAGGTACGTCTCCTGGAGCCGGGAAATCAGGAAGAGCGGGGAAAAGGGCCGGCGTATCGAAGAATCCGGACAACCACAGCATTGATCATGGAACGCCTCTTTGCGGCCCGCATTCAGAGTCTGAGCGGATTGGAATACCCTCGGACGGTGGGGAACGAACTGGTCGCAACTTTGCGTTCTTACTTGCGTTACCACTTTGAGAGTGTGAGGCCGCTCAAGTCGGCCCTGGTGTTTGAGCAAATGTCTAACGATCACTGATTGAACTGAGGAGGATTGTACGTATGTCCACGAAGTCGATTGTCGCAGCAGTATTGTTGATCGGACTCGGTATTGTGTTCGGCGTCGTTCTTGTCTCCAGCTTCAAGGGAGTCGACATTACCTTCGCGCAGGATCCGCCGCAAATCGGATCCAAAGCGCCTGCGCCGAAAATCAATTCTGCCTTACAGGCATTGAACGAGGCGTTCCACACCGTCGCAAAAGATGTGACCCCGTCGGTCGTCTATATCACAGTAAAATCCACGGGATCAAGAGACGATGGCGGAACGGACCGGTTTTTCCACTTCTTTGGTCCTGAGTTCAGGCTTGATCCTCAACGACGTACTCCAGAAATCGGAGCGGGATCGGGTGTCATCCTCACGACGAACGGGTACATCCTCACGAACAACCACGTCGTCGAGAATGCCGATAACGATGGGATATTGGTGAAACTCTCCGATAGTCGCGAGATGAAGGCCAAACTGATCGGCGTCGACAAGCTGACCGACCTCGCTGTGATCAAGATCGACGAAAACGGGCTCCCGGCACCGCGGTTGGGCAACTCCGACGGGGTCGAGGTCGGACATATTGTCTTTGCAGTCGGCAATCCGTTGGGATTGACTTCGACGATGACGCAGGGTATTGTGAGCGCGCTCGGACGCCAGATCAATATTATCAATGACGGTGCCGGGTATCAAATCGAGAATTTCATTCAAACCGATGCTGCCGTGAATCCGGGAAACAGCGGAGGCCCCCTGATCGATATCAGCGGCGCCGTCATCGGCATCAACACCGCAATTGCCACCACCAACCAGCGTTATCAGGGATACAGTTTTGCTATCCCAATCAACCTGGCCCGGAAAGTGGCGAGCGATCTCATACGGTACAAAGAGGTCCGCCGGGGATATATCGGAGTGAATATCGTAACTGTTGACGCTGTTACCGCCAAGGCACAGGGAATGGAGAAGGCAAAAGGCGTCATCGTCCAGGGTGTCAATGCAGGAAGTGCCGGAGAAGAAGCAGGTCTGAAACCGCTTGATGTTATCCTCAGCGTCGACGGCCAGGAAGTCAATACGTCGCAACAGCTTCAGAGCGTGGTCGCTACGAAAGAGCCGGGCCAAACAGTCGTGTTGAAGATCTTCCGGGACGGGAAGGTCATTGAAAAAAGTGTGAAGCTGAAGGTGCGGGAAGAGGAAAGGGAACTGGCTTCTAATGACTCTCAGCCGGAAAGAGAGAGGGAGCGCGGAACTGATCGGTCTTCCGTTGTTGATGTCGATCTGCTCGGCATGAAAGTCCGATCGCTCGATAGCCGGACAAAAACCCAGCTTGAGGTCGATCGGGGGGTCCTCGTGTCCGATGTCGAACCATTCAGCGCCGCAGATCAGCGGGACATTTCTCCCGGAGACGTGATTCTCGATGTCGGCAACAGGGAAGTAAAGAATCCCCAGGATTTCAAGGACGCGATCGGCCGATTGAAGGCCGGGGATGCTTTGATGCTTCGTGTGAAGACGAGCTCGAAGCTCATCCGATATGTTGCCATTCAGATCCCTGAAAGTAGGGCTGATTCACAGTAACGGGAACGTTTTGAGCGATTCATGAGCGCAGGCGCTGTTTATGCCTGCGCTTTTTGTTTCACTCTACCGTCGTGCCGAATTCCCTTGCCCCGAGATGTTTTGATTCGGGGTTTCGGCACCTATTCAGTGGTTATTGCTCGGCACTCCTCGAAAACGCAGTTGAGATCCCCAATTGATAATTCCTTGAAATTTCGCTTTATTGTCACGTTCACTCAAAGGAAAAATCGTGATACGTTACCTCACAGCGGGGGAATCGCACGGCCAGGCGCTTGTCGGCATCATCGAAGGCATTCCGGCCGGAGTGACTATTTCATCGGAGTACATCAACCACCAGCTTTGGAGGAGGCAGCAGGGCTACGGAAGAGGGGCACGGATGAAGATAGAATCCGACAAAGTGGAGATTCTTTCAGGACTTCGATTCGGAAAAACCCTTGGTTCCCCGTTGTCTCTTCTCATCCGAAACCGCGATTGGTCGCATTGGTCGACTCAAATGATGCCCGAGGGCGAAGGCAAGGGAATCGAGCCGGTCACGATTCCGCGTCCGGGTCATACGGACTTCAGCGGTGCGGCGAAGTTCCGGTTTGATGACATACGCAACGTCATTGAGCGGGCATCCGCCCGCGAAACGGCAATGCGGGTTGCTTGCGGGACCATCGCCCGAAAGTTCCTGGAGGAAAATGGGATTTTCATCGGAAGTCACGTCATCAGCATAGGAGATGCGGCACTTGTCGATCGGAGAAAAATCGATCGTGTGATCCGAAAACGGACGGCAGTGTCATGCGGGGCCTACAAGATTGCGGAAATAGCCGACGAGTCCGCGGTTCGGATGCTCGACCTGATTCTGGAAAAACGGGCCATGGGGCAAATCCGTTCAGCGAAGAAGGCAGGCGATACACTCGGGGGAGTATTTGAAGTCATCGTGACCGGTCTCCCCGTCGGCCTCGGGAACTATGTGCACTGGGATCGAAAATTGGACGGCCAGCTTGCGCAGGCTTTGATGACGATTCATGCCGTGAAAGGAGTGGAGATCGGCGAAGGGTTCGCCAATGCACGGAAGCCGGGATCGGTCGTGCATGATGCGTTTGCCGTTTGTCGAGGCAGGATCATCCGAATGAGCAACAGGGCGGGGGGCCTTGAAGGAGGAGTGACAAACGGCGAAATGCTCGTGCTTCGCGCGGCAATGAAACCAATCTCGACGCTCGCCCACCCGTTGAACTCCGTTGACCTTAGAACCATGAAGCAGGTGAAAGCCCGCTACGAGCGCTCCGACGTTTGCGCCGTGCCGGCATGTTCCGTCATCGGGGAAGCAGTTATTGCGCCGGTTTTGGCGAATGCGTTTTTGGAGAAATTCGGGGGGGACTCGATGACAGAGATTCGCCCGCGCTTCAAAAAGGCAGGCCGGAGTTGACTCTTATTCGTGTTTATGCTATATTTTTCAGCAGGTAACAGGAAAGTCTTCAAGAAACCTTTCATTCAACAGGGCTAGTGTCGAGTGTCTCAGGTTCTTTTACCGTAATTTGTGCACAAAGTGCGGTTTTTCAGCGGCTTTGCCTGAATATGGTCGTTACACTTGACAACTGAACTTGGCTATCGAGACACTAGGTGCCTGCGAGTTAGGAGGTGTTGAGACTTCAGCGCAGCGATTCATGGTGCCGGCTCGAATGGGAAGAGGAATCCCGAAACCAGGTATTTTGGGGTGAACCGCAAAGTGCTCGTGTTGAACCATAACTACGAGCCTCTCAGTGTATGCAACGTAAAGAAAGCAGTCATTTTACTCTACCTCGGTAAAGCCGAATTGATTGCCGCCCTCGACGGAAAGCTTCTTCATTCCGTTTCAATGACGATGCCGTTTCCGAGCATCGTCCGCCTCTCTATCTACGTCCGTGTCCCTTTCAAGAAAATTGTCCTCTCACGCAAGAATATCCTGCGCCGCGACGGGCACCGATGCCAGTATTGCGGCCGGTCGGATGTCGCTCTGACCGTAGACCATGTCATGCCCCGCGCACGCGGCGGAGAGGATTCATGGGAAAATCTGGTGTGTGCATGTGTGAAATGCAATAATAAGAAGGGGGACCGGACTCCAGCCGAAGCGCAGATGCCCTTGTCCAGAAAACCGATTCGTCCCAACCACGTTATGTTTATCCGGGATTTCGTCGGTACGGTCGATGATCGATGGAAGCCGTATCTGTTCATGAACTAACCGATCCAAGGAGCCGCCAAAGGATTGACACAGAAGAAGAAGGTTATTCTCAGCGGGATGCGTCCTACCGGGAAGCTGCACCTTGGCCATCTCGTCGGGGCACTTGAAAACTGGGTTGCGCTTCAGAATGACTACCAGAACTATCATGTGATCGCTGACTATCATGCCCTGACCACGAATCCTGATACGTCAGAAATTGAAAAAAACAGTTTTGACATGTTGATCGATTGGCTTTCCGCCGGCATCGATCCATCAAAAAGCCCGGTTTTTCGCCAATCGCGGGTCAAAGAACACACGGAATTGCACCTCTTGTTCTCCATGCTGGTCACGACCGCCAGACTGGAGAGAAACCCTACGCTGAAGGAGCAGGTGCGCGACCTTGCGCTGGAGACCATTGCCTACGGACACCTCGGCTATCCGGTGCTCCAGGCAGCCGACATTCTCCTGTATAAGGGAGAAGTGGTTCCGGTGGGGGAAGACCAGCTGCCGCACATTGAGATCACCAGGGAAATCGCCCGGCGCTTCAACCAGCAATACAAACGGGTATTCCCTGAGCCGGAAGGGAAACTCACGAAGTTTGCCCGCCTCCCGGGACTCGACGGAAAAAGGATGAGCAAGTCAGTCGGAAACACGATCCTCCTTTCGGATTCTCCGGAGGCGATTTCGAAGAAGATGAAGACGGCCCTCACGGACCCGCAGAAAGTGAGAAAGGGAGATCCGGGGAGGCCGGATGTCTGTCTCGTTTTCGCATACCACAACAAGTTCAATTCGTCGGAGGTCCCGGAAATTCGCAAAGGGTGCGAAAGCGGGGCGCTTGGATGTGTTGACTGTAAAATGAACTGCGCAAAACACGTGATTCAAGCTCTTGCATCTCATAGAGAAAAAAGATCGCAGTTCGAAGCACGTCCGAAAGAAGTTCGGGAAATTCTCAGTGAAGGCGAACAACGAGCGCAATCTGTTGCCCATCAGACAATGACGCAGGTCCATGAAGCAATGGGAATGGGATAACATCTGAAATGGAAAATGTGAAACCTGAAACCTTGAACCTGAAACCTTGAACCTGAAACCTTGAACCCATCAACTCATCTCTGACGATTGCTCTATGTACACTATCAAACTCACTGACTTCGAAGGACCGCTCGACCTCCTGCTCTTCTTCATCAAGCGAGACGAGCTGGACATCTACGATATTCCAATCGCGAAGATCACAAAGGAATTCCTCGACTACGTCCATTTTATGGAATCCCTCGATCTCGAGGTTGCCGGAGAGTTTCTGGTGATGGCCGCTGAGCTGATGCAGGTCAAGGTCAGGATGCTTCTCCCCCCTGAGCCGGGAGAGGAGGAGGAAGAGGATCCGCGCGCGAATCTTGTGAAGCGGCTTGTCGAGTACAAGCGGTTCAAGGAAATGGCGGGAGAATTGTCGACGCTGGAAGAGGAGCAAAGAAAGATCTATTCCAGAGGATACCGCGAGTCTGACCCGAAAATTATGACGGAGGCAGATGACGAACACCTCTTGAGAGATGTTTCCTTGTTCGACTTGATTTCGTCGTTCCGGTTTGCCATGGATCGCATGCCGAAGAAATTCACGCATGAGGTCATCTGGCTGAATGTCACAGTGGATGAGCAGATTGCTTTTCTTAAAGACCTGTTCTCGCATCGTTCGGAAATCACATTTGGCGAACTGATGGCGACAATGGAGGAAAAGATCCGCATTGTCGTGACGTTTTTGGCGCTGCTCGATATGATCCGGAGCAAGGATCTCATCGTGCGGCAGAACGATCCGTTTGGCGATCTCTCGATCATGCGCAGCGTCGCATAAGGATGGCTATGGAAGAACAACAAACGACGACCGCTCCGGCGCTTCTCGAAATTCCCTCTGCGCTCAAGCAGCTGATTGAAGGATTGATCTTCGCAGCGGATGAGCCGCTTTCGGTGCGCCAGATCAAGGCGATCTACGAGCAGCAGACGCCGGACGGACGGGAGCGCCACATCGAACAGGCGGAAATCCAACAGATCATTCAGGAGCTGAACGGGGAATACCAGAAACTCGATAAGGCCTATCGTATTGTTGCGATCGCCGGCGGTTTCCAGTTCGCGACAATGAAGGAGTATGCAGAATGGATTGGAAGGCTCTATAAGGAGCAATCGCGCCGGAAACTGTCGCAATCATCGCTGGAGAGTTTGGCAATCATCGCTTATAAGCAGCCGATCTCCAAACCGGAAATCGAATCGATCAGGGGAGTGAACTGCGATTACGTGTTGAAGACCTTGCTGGAGAAGGAATTGGTAACGATCACAGGGCGTGCGGAAACGGTTGGACGGCCCCTGCTCTACGGGACATCGCGTGAGTTTTTGAAGCACTTCGGATTGAATGAAGTGACGGATTTGCCGCGTCCCAGGGAAATCGAGGAAATCCTCGGGGAGAGTCAGTTCGAAACGGAAAGAAGAATGCTGGAAGCCCAGGCCGGGGCCGATCGAATGAAGAAGGAAGAAGAAGATTTCAAATCCCGGCTGCCGCACATTCCCAAAAAGAAACCGGAGATGGATGAATCGGTTCACATTCTCCCCCGGAAGCGGACGCGGAAAATCAATGTGAGAGAATCTTCAGGCGAATCCGAGGAACAACAAAAGATTTCTTTTGACAGCGATGCCCCCGATCATACGGCAACAACGGTTGCCGAACCTTCCGTTTCATCGGAGCCGCAAGTTGCAGAACCGCGCCCGGATGTTCAGCATGTGGCAGAATCGGAAACCGATGAAAGGGTGGTTTCTCCCGCAAGTGATGCGGTGAAGGAAGCGGATCGACAGCCTTTGGAAGAATTGGAACAATCGGATATCGAAAAAACACACGAAATACTTGAAGAAAATGATGCACAGACGGATTCCGTTGAGGCCGTGGAAGATGTGCAAATGGAAGAAAGCGGCCCGCAGTCTGCCGCGCCTCCGGTTTCCCTTGATAATAACGTACAATCAAGCGATGTTGAGAAAATCGCTGTCCCTGTAATCCTGCCTCAAAAACGTGAGCCTGAGATGTCTCAGCCTCGGAGGACTCGATGGACCGTTTGGAAAGAGAAGGTACAGACCTTCATCAAGAAGTTGTTCGGCTGAACAAGTACCTCGCGCTTTCCGGAGTCGGTTCCCGCCGCAAGAACGATGAGCTGATCCTCTCGGGAGTCGTCAAAGTCAATGGGAAAGTGGTCAAAGAGCTCGGAACGAAAATCGAGCCCGGCCGCGATCGCGTGACAGTCAACGGCAACCCGGTCGCCCGGACTGAGCGGCAGCTCTATATCCTGTTCAATAAGCCGAAGGATTGCATTACCACCGTGAGCGATGAGCGCGGCCGGACGACAATCATGGACTACGTTCGCGTCCGTGATCGGGTGTACCCCGTCGGACGTCTTGACCGCGATACGACCGGTGTTCTCATCCTCACCAATGACGGAGACCTGGCGCATGTTCTCACGCACCCCAGTACCGGGATTGAAAAACTCTACCGGGTCCGCGTTGACAGGAGTCTTGCCGACAACGATATGAGGCAGCTGGCCAGAGGAGTCCGGCTTTCGGATGGAATCGCACGCTCAAAGCATGCCTCAATCCTTCCCGCGACTCGAAAATGCGAGGCCATTGTAACCGTCACCGAAGGACGAAATCATCTGGTGAAACGGATGTTCGAGGCGATCGGCTACAGAGTGAAACGGCTCGACCGGATCGCATTCGCAGGATTGACCGCCGAGGGCCTGGGGCGCGGAAAGTGGAGATTCCTCGCGAACCGGGAAGTCCTTGCATTGAAGTCACATCAACGAAAAGCGCAAACCGACAAGAACAACGGGCACAAGGATGACTGAAAAGAATAAAAAGGAAACGCCGCAATCGCAGCCTGAACATGAGGACATGAACGTGCTGATGGTACGGCGGCGTGAGGAGTTGGACCATCTGAAGCAGATGGGCATCAACCCCTATCCGGCGCTCTTTGAGCGAAAGAATTTTTCGAAGGAAATTATCGAATCGTTTAAAGACGATTCACCGCAACGCACTGTGAGTGTCGCAGGCCGCGTCATGACCCTCCGAAGGATGGGGAAGGCATCGTTTTGCCATCTTCAGGACTCGGGAGGGAAAATCCAGATCTATTTGAGAAAAGACGACCTCGGGCAGGTGTATGATGCCTTCAAACTGATGGACATCGGCGACATCATCGGCGTTGTGGGATTTGTGTTCCGTACCAAAACGGGGGAGGTCTCCGTTCACGCGCAGAAGCTCGAGCTTCTCGCAAAATCTCTGAGGCCGCTTCCGGTGGTGAAGGACAAAGAAGATGAACAGGGAAACAAGATCGTTTATGATCCCTTCTCGGACAAGGAGCTGCGGTACCGCCAGCGGTATGTCGACCTGGCGGTCAATCCGGATGTTCGGGATGCCTTTGTCAAACGCGCACGACTGATCAGTGCGATTCGCTCTTTCTTCGACAAACGGAATTATCTTGAAGTGGAGACGCCGATCCTTCAACCCGTGTACGGAGGAGCATCGGCAAGGCCATTCGTCACTCACCACAACGCCCTCGATATTGATCTGTTCCTTCGCATCGCGGATGAGCTGTACCTGAAGCGCCTTATCGTCGGCGGGTTTGATGGGGTGTATGAGATTGCCAAAGACTTTCGTAACGAAGGAATGGACCGGTCGCATAATCCCGAATTCACCATGCTGGAACTTTATGTGGCCTACAAAGACTACCGCTGGATGATGGACCTCGTGGAAGAACTGATCACGAATGTCGCGGCCGGGGTCAACGGCAGGATGATTGCCTATGCGGGGAAAAAGGAAATTGACCTGACTCCTCCGTGGAAGAGAATATCCATGTTCGACGCGATCACGGAATACACTGGTCGTACTCTTCGTAGGAAAAGCGAGCAGGAATTGCGGTCGATTGCAAAAGACATGCACCTCGAAGTGGAGGCGGGGATGGGTGTCGGAGCGATTATCGACCTTGTCTTCGGAGAGCGCGTCGAACCAAACCTCATCCAACCGACGTTCATCACCGATTACCCCGTCGAATTATCTCCCCTGGCGAAGAAACATCGTTCGGAAGAAGGACTGGTTGAGCGTTTTGAGCTGATTGTGAACGGCCAGGAAGTGTGTAATGCGTTCTCTGAATTGAACGACCCCCTCGATCAGAAGGCGAGATTTGAAGATCAGATGAAGCTCCGGGCGAGAGGGGATGAGGACGCGCAGGTGATGGATGAGGACTACCTTCGTGCACTGGAGTACGGCATGCCCCCCGCGGCAGGTCTCGGAATCGGCATCGACCGGCTCACGATGCTCATCACGGGACAGGAATCAATTCGTGACGTGATACTCTTTCCTCAAATGAAGCCTGAAAAATAAGGCTCTTACTGCTGACGCATCGCAGAAGAGAGACGATGGTGAATCATCTGATAGCGAAGGTCCCCAGTTGGGCGTTCGTCGCGCTCATGGCTGTTGGAAATCTTACCTGCAATGAAGCACTGCCGCCCTTTGAAAACCTGGGGACGGTTATCAAGGCAGGTGTTATCCGGGCGCGGTATGTTCTGGTTGTCGATGATAATTCCATGGAAATCACGCTCTCGGTGAGGCACCTGTACGACGAGACGTTTGAAGGAATGACAAACCTGAACGGGTCCGTGACGATTGCCCTTCCGCGCCTCCAGTCAGTCCACAAAACAGTTTTATTCAATTACACAAGCCTTACGACGAACCAGAAATACAATACCACGACGAAGATCCTGCGGTTCGATCCTGGTGATACTCTCATTTTCAGAATTCGATGGGACTTTGTCGACGATAATGGAGACAGCTTGAAGAACACGGCGTTCAGGTATTATGCAGATCCGAATTGTCCGTTTCGATGTATTGCCGAGGAAGAGGTTTTTTCGCTGACGGCAAGTCTCAGGCTCTTTGATGAAGTCCCGGCAGCCGCCTATGGTCCCGTGCCGTTCTCGGTGTGTCATGTGACAAACTGGATTGATAGTCAGGTCTGCGCACCGATCAACGTGTCTTCTCCGTGCTCGTATTTCCCGAGCGCACGAATCCCCTGCGATTCAACCACAAGTTAAACGGGTTTCCGGGACCCGTGACGCTGTGCAATGAAAAGAGATCCTCTCATACGATTGGTCCTTGTTGTGACCGCTTCCTTGTCAACGCAGTGGGCACTGGCAGAGCGCGGAATTCATGGCATTCTTGAAGGGAAAATCCTCGACAAGACAACCAGGGAACCGCTTATTGCTGTCAATATCCTCGTCATGGGGACGAGTTTGGGAGCGGCAAGCGATGACCAGGGCCTTTATCAAATCAACTACATCCGTGCTGGAGTTTATGACGTACGCTTCAGCATTCTCGGCTACAAATCCCTTGTTATGAAGAAAGTCACCATCCTCCCGGATCTGCGGACGCGTCTCGATATTGAACTGGAACAGACTGCCATTGAGTTTGAAACGATCGAAGTGCGAGCGGAAAGGCCCTTGATTCAGAAAGACCTCGCTGCAACTTCATTCTCCATCGGGGAGCTGAAGCTGGACCGGCTTCCTGTGAGTTCATTTCGCGAAGTCGTCACGCTCCAACCGGGCACAACGCTGGAAGGGAATGTCAGGGGAGGTAAGACAAATGAGCTTCTGTTCCTGGTAGATGGACTCCCGGTTCAGGATGTGGTCGCCGGAGGGCTCTCGACAAGCCTTCCAAAGAGCGCTATAACAGGCCTCACGATCAATACTGGCGGATTCGATGCCGAATATGGGAATGCCATGTCAGGCGTCGTCAATGTCATTACGAAAACTGGAACCAACCGGCATGAGCTGCTTGCCCGGGTGGAGAGGGACAGCTGGCTCCCATCGAATTGGAACCAGCAGCAGGATCGGATGAGCGAAGTTGAGCTCTCTGCCGGAGGTCCTGTTCTCATTGATCGCCTCTACTATTTCACTGCGAATAATTTCATCGTTACCGACATCAGATGGTGGCAGGATTTTGACCACTTTTTTAGCTCTCCTGTGAGCAGAGAGTTCACCGGTTTCTCCAAGCTCGAATACGTTCCTTTTCCGACCTGGCGGCTGAATGTCCAGGGCATTTACTCGCTGCGGGAATGGCGGGATTATGAATATACATGGCGCTATGCTCTCGCAGGGCTTCCTCCCCGTGCGCGCTATTCATACCGAATCGCCGCGACGTTCACGCACGCGCTCTCTGAGAATTCGTTCTACTCGGTTTCAGGGGGGTACTATATGCTGGATTCCCGGATAGGGGAGGGACCAAAGGAGGACCTCAGCTTCCAGCCGTATCAATATGATTTCTTCCTTCGGTACGTCGTGGGCGGCGATCGTAACTGGTGGGCTGCGACGAAGCAGGCGATTTACTCCGTCAAGGGAGACCTGACTCACCATTTCGACAGAAGACATCTCGTGAAAGTCGGTGGGGAATACAACCAGTACGATATCACTTCCGATCTCGTGAAATACGAACCGCAGATGACCTACTTCGGAAAACCGATCCTCGATCAGCCATTGTTGAACTACAGCAATCGATACAGCTATCAGCCGCGGTCGGGGAATATCTACATCCAGGACAAGATCCAGGTCGAATGGGATGGATCGAATGTGAGCTTCGGTCTTCGGTGGGATTTTCTCGATCCGACCGCATCCAGACCGGTCGTCGAGTTTATCCCCATCAGCCAGAGCGAATATCAGCAGCAGATTACAGGCAAAGTCCGTTCAAGGGTCAAACATCAGCTGAGTCCCCGGCTTTCCGTGGCTATGCCGGTCGAGGGATCCGGATTCTTCTTCATCAATTTCGGCCACTATTTCCAGTTCCCCCTTTTTGACTACCTCTATTCCGGCATCAGTCCTTCGCAGGTTCAAGGAGGGACGAGGAGTGTCTTGACCGGAAATCCCGACCTTGAACCCGAGCGGGTGGTTGCATGGGAATTCGGATTCAAACGGGGGTTGGACGAACGACATGTCGCTTCCATCACATACTTTCAAAAATCGTTCAGGAATCAAATTGACGCCAAAACCCTGATCCCTTTCGACAGCAAATCAGCCGGCAACTATGGATTTTCTTCCTACGTGAACAATGCTGAGGCCCGGGCGAATGGCCTTGAACTTGTCATAAGCCGCGAACGCGACGACAATCTGAATGGATCGCTCTCTTATTCGTACATGGTAACCGAAGGGACAAGCGAGAATGCGGCACAAGGAATCAAATATGCCCAATGGGGATTTCCTGTTGCCGAAACGCCCTTTCCCCTGAGCTGGGATCAAAGGCATACGGTGAAACTCGATGCAGAAGGAAGACTGCCATGGGATGTCGAAGGAAATCTTGTGGTCCTGTATAACTCTCCGCGGCCGTACACATACTATCCGACGCGGGATGGCTTCACACCCACCAATCCGCAAAAAGCCTTCGTCCCCAACAATAAGCGGATGGAGGATGTTGTCATCGTGAATATGAAGTTCTCAAAGCAGCTTTCGGTGAGCGATGGTTTCGGGACGACATTGTATGCGGATGTTCGAAATCTCCTGAATAGGAGGAACGTGCGATGGATTGATTCGAATGGCCGGACCGGCGGGGAATTGGGAGATCCCGGAGCATTCTACGACCCTCGCCGCATCCGCGTGGGTATTCAGATGAAATTCTAAACGGAACAACAACCGACTACGGCGATTCTATGAAAACCATAAATCTTCTCCTTGGCATTCACAACCATCAGCCGGTTGGGAATTTCGATTCAGTCTTCACCCATGCGTTCGAGCATGCATATCGTCCCTTCCTGGATACCGTCGAACGGTTCCCGAAAATCAAGATCGCTCAGCACTACAGCGGCGTCTTGATTGATTGGTTTCGGGAAAACCAACCGGACCTTCTCAAACAAATCAGGCGCCTGGTCGATTCCGGCCAAATTGAGATCATGGGAGGGGCATACTATGAGGCAATCCTGACGGTCATCCCTGATCGCGACAAAACCAGCCAGCTGGAAAAGCTCTCCCGGTCGGTTCAAAAAGAATTCGGAACGCGGCCATCCGGCATGTGGCTCGCCGAACGGGTATGGGAACAGCATCTGACGAGCTTCATCGCAGATGCGGGATTGAAGTATAGTGTGATCGACGATACTCATTTCAAGTATGCGGGGTATTCGGATGAGGAGCTCCTGGGATACTATCGAACCGAGGATCAGGGAAGGACCGTCGCAATCTTCCCGATTAGCAAGATGTTGCGGTACACGATTCCGTTCCAGTCCGTACAGAGGACCATTGATCATCTGCGATCAGTTGCAAATGAGAAAGGGGACCGAATTGTCGTATTTGCGGACGACGGGGAAAAGTTCGGCGTGTGGCCGAAAACGTACGACCACGTGTACACGAATGGATGGCTGGAGGAGTTCTTCAGGGCTTTGTCGGACAACAGCGACTGGATCAAGATCCATCATTTTCGGGACATTCCTGCAATGATCCCTCCCGTCGGACGAACTTATTTGCCCAATGCTTCGTATGCAGAGATGATGCACTGGGCTCTTCCAGCACATCACTTCAAGCTGTACGACGAATTCGAGTTGTTTCTCAAGAACCATAACGTCCTCGAGAGATATGAGTCCTTTTTCAAAGGCGGGTTTTGGCGAAACTTCCTCGTGAAGTATCCGGAAACAAACAACATGCACAAGAAAATGACGCGTGTGTCGGACCGGGCCCATCACATCGAGGAAAAAGGAAGGAAGAAAATCCCGAGACGTACGTTTGAAAAAATCTGGTCATCGCAGTGCAACGACCCCTACTGGCACGGAGTCTTTGGGGGATTGTACCTGCCTGTTCTGCGATATCCACTGTATCACAACCTGATTTCGGCGGAAACCGACCTCGATCGACTTGAAAAGAAAAAGGATGTGTCGTTGGAAACCACGGATTTTGATTGTGACGGGAAGAAGGAGATACTTGTTGAAACGCCCATTCTGAATTGCTACGTGGCCCCCGATGCCGGTGGTTCAGTCTTTGAGCTTGATTTTAAGCCCATTTCGCTTAATTTACTTGATATCGTTTCGCGTCGGGAGGAGGGGTATCACCACAAGCTCGCAGAAGCGGCCCATGGGCACGCAGGCAACGATGTTGCCAGCATCCATGACCTAGTGGTGGCAAAGGAGACGGGGCTCGAAGATTATCTTAATTATGATTGGTACCGCCACGGCACACTGATAGATCATTTCTTCGGAGCCGGCGTCACACTGGACGATGTCTGGCGCTGCAAGTACTCCGAGGAGGGAGATTTTGTCAATCGGCCCTACGACGTGAAAGTCACCAAAACGGGGCGGTCAGTTCTCGTGAGACTTTCTCGTGACGGGGCTATCTGGAGGAACGGAAGTCATCATCGTGTCTCTGTCGGGAAGACCATGAGTTTCTCGCCGGATGCGACAGATCTGACGGTCGATTACGTTATTCGGAACGGTGAACAAAGTCCCATCGAAGTCTGCTTTGGCGTTGAGTTTTGTGTTGGGCTGCAGGCAGGGAACGCGCCGGATCGTTACTACTTTTCCGAGGAGGCCAACCTCCCATCTCCCCACCTGGGAAGCAAAAGCGAATTACAGGGGAAATCAATGCTGGGGCTCCGCGATGAATGGCTTGGGATCGAAGTCAGAATTGAATGCGGAACTCCTGCGACGTTTTGGCGTTTTCCCTTGGAGACGATTTCCCTCTCAGAAGCTGGATTCGAACGTATTTATCAGGGCTCAGTAGTAATCCCCTGGTGGAAATTCTCCCTGGACAAGGTATGGAAGTGCAGGGTAACACAGAGGATCACGGAATTGAAACAACAAAGGAACAAGCAATGAAGAAGCGATTTTCGCTGATGACAGTGGCGGCATTGGTCCTGGTGAGCACGTTTGCCGGGATGGAGATCAATCAACTCATTTCCGGAGACGACATTTACGCCCAGCTGGGAAAACTGAAGGATGTGCTTGTCCTGACTGATAAGTATTACATCGACGAGGTTTCGGGCTCCCAGTTGACGGAAGCCGCCATCAACGGAATGTTGGACAAACTGGATCCTCATTCGGTCTACATGGCCCCGAAGAATTTTGAACGTGTCACGGAGGAATTCAAGGGAAAATACGAAGGGATCGGAATCTCGTTCAGGATCCTCAATGACACCATTACCGTACTGGAAACGCTCGGTGGCGGCCCGTCGGCGAGATTGGGCATCCTGTCCAATGACCGAATCGTCAAGATCAACAACCAATCTGCAATAGGATTCGTCGATACCATGGTGCAGAAAAACCTTCGCGGACCAAAAGGCACCCGTGTGACCGTGACGATCCTGCGGCCCGGAATACCCGAACTCCTTGTGTATGAAATTACCCGGGATGAGATCTCCCTGGTCAGCGTCGATGCCGCATTCATGATTAACGATGAGATTGCCTACATCCAGGCAAATAAGTTCAATGAGCAGACGTACAATGAAATCAGCAAGTCGCTGAAACGCCTGAAGGGTGAAGGAATGCGGAAGCTCGTCCTCGATCTGCGGTGGAATCCGGGAGGTTATCTCGATCAGGCCGTTCGAATGGCCGACCTCTTTCTGGACGGAGGGTCAAAGGAGGATCCGCGCAGGATCGTGTATACCAAAGCGCGAAGGCCTGAATTTGACGAAACGTTTGTGGCGAAATCGGGGGACGAGTACGAAAAACTCCCGGTGATTGTTCTGATCAACAACGGGTCGGCCAGCGCGAGTGAAATCGTGGCCGGCGCAATCCAGGATTGGGATCGCGGGCTGATTGTGGGCGAAACGAGCTTCGGGAAAGGACTTGTTCAGCGCCAGTTTCCGCTTTCGGACGGTTCGGCGTTGCGATTGACTATTGCGAAGTACTATACACCAAGCGGACGGCTGATTCAGAGGGCCTACGAAGGTAGAGACAAATCGGAGTATCAACGGGAAGCGTACGAACGGAAGGAAGAAGAAGGGGACAATCTGGAACATGAGAAGGAGGTCCAGAAAGACTCCTCCAGGCCTGTCTTCAAGACGAACGCCGGAAGAGTCGTCTACGGAGGCGGGGGAATTACGCCGGATTACATTGTGACGGATGATTTCTTGACGCAGACGAGCGCGAACATTCGCCGGCGTGATCTTTTTATCTCTTACGTTTCTTCCTATATGACCGGCGACGGGCTCCACCTCCGCACAACATATGGCTCGGATTTCAAACGATTCAGGAAAGAATTCAACATTTCCGACGATCTGGTCGCCCGGTTCCGCGCGTTTGTCGAATCCAAGGGAGTCAAAATCGTGGATGCCGATTTCCAGAAGGACTTGAATTACATCAGACATGCGCTCAAAGGCTATGTGGCGCAGAGCTTGTGGGGCAGGGAAGCGCTCCTCTCGGTCTTCCTGGAAAACGACAGGCAATTTCAGAAAGCCCTCAAGCTCTTTCCGGAAGCCGAAAAAATCGCAAGGCTGGATCTGAACTGAATGCCGACACTTCAACGCTCCTTCGCGTACGCGGTACTGCGTCGCGTTGCGATTCTCACGCTGGCAGCTTCTACGACAGGATTCGCCCAGAAGAACGCCTCGACTGAGGCGTCTTCTGTTTTGGACCAGCCGGCAGTCAACATGTTGATGATGGGAGAGGAACTGCATTATGACGTGGGATATTCCTTCTTCCACCTGGGCACCATCGTCATCAAAGTGACTGATCGGTTTGAACGCCACGGGCGTACGGTGTACAGGGCCAAGGCAATCATCGATTCAGCTCCCGGCCTCCCGTTCGTCAATGTGCACATCCGGTTTACCGGCGAGTTTGATGAGGAGCTTTATTCGTACGATTGGACCGCCGAAGACAGCAGCGATGAGGGCATCACCTTCAGGCGTCTCCTCTTCGAATATGACAGTTCCCGGGTTCTCTTCATCAAAGGGAAGAGAGTCATTGACTCCGTCCTGGTTGAAAGCATCGACACGGTGAAAATCACGGAACGTTGTCAGGATGGACTGTCCCTCTTCTTCTTTGCGAGAAAGAACGTGCGCCAAAAAATGGAAATGGATGTTCCTACGGTGATTGAGAAGGAACAGGTCAACACGCATTTCAATTTTTCACACGAGCTTGACGAAGAGGAGATCGATTCGGTGCAGTACCCCATTGAAGTAGTCTTGTTTGAGGGGAGGGCGGACTTTGTGGGAGTTTTCGGTCTCACGGGCGGCTTCAGCGGTCGATTCAGCAACGACGAAGCCGGAGTTCCGATCATTGCGAGAATGAAAGTGATCCTCGGCAGCATTCGGGTGGAACTGGATTATTGGAAACGCCCGGGATGGGTACCGCCGCGGTACGTCGAGAAGGACTAAGGGATGATTCTGAGTCTCGGTGAGAAAAAACCACGGGTCCATCCTTCAGTGTTCCTCGCAGAAGGCGCCATGGTGATAGGCAATGTTGAAATTGGAGCAGAGAGCAGCGTGTGGTTCAATACCGTGCTGCGGGCCGATATTAACGCCATCCGGGTTGGAGAACGGACGAATATTCAGGACCTGTGTGTCTTTCACGTAACAAACCGGAATGAGGTGCAAATCGGGTCAAACGTAACGATCGGGCATGGGGCTATTGTGCATGGAGCGACCGTGGAGGATTCCTGCCTGATCGGAATGGGCGCGACCCTCTTGGACGGTGTGCGCGTAGGGGCACAGAGCCTTGTTGCTGCGGGTTCACTGGTTCGGGAAGGATTTGTGGTGCCGGAAGGGATGCTGGTCGCCGGGGTTCCCGCCACGGTCAAGAGGGCGCTCACAAGAGGAGAACGGGAATCCATCGGACGCTCGGCGGACAACTATGTGAAATACGTTCAACTCTATCGCCAATAACCTGGGACAATCCATGAAAGTAAAATTCTGGGGCGTGAGGGGTTCGATCCCCACTCCGGGGAAACAGACCGTTCGTTACGGGGGAAATACTCCCTGCTTGGAGGTCCGGCTCGACGACGATTCCCTTATCATCCTTGACGCAGGAACCGGAATCAGAAATCTGGGCGATAACCTGATCAACAACGGCGAATCGGTAAAAGCATACCTCCTTATTACCCATCCCCACTGGGACCATATCCAGGGATTTCCGTTCTTCAAACCTGCGTTCATTTCAGGAAATGAACTGACCATCGTCGGTACCGAACGAAAGGACAAGTCGCTCAGCGAAATCATTGCCGAGCAAATGAACCGCATCTACTTCCCCGTGCAGCTGCAGGATCTCAAGGCTGCGATCAAGTTTGTACCCGTGAAAGAGGAGGGGGAAATTCCCGTCTTCGACGCGGTGGCAAAAATCATGTATGTCAATCATCCGGGGTTTACCGTCGGATATCGACTTGAGTATCGCGGCAAATCGCTCGTGTACATCAGCGACAATGAACCCTTCGATCGTTCCGTGGCTCCTTCTCTCACAAACTTCGAATCGGTTGTCAAAGAGAAGTTCAGTGCACAGGAGGGTGATCCGAACAAACGCGTCATCGAGTTCTGTCGCGACGCCGACGTCCTTGTGCACGACGCAACCTATACTCCCGAGGAGTACATCGATCGGATCGGATGGGGACATTCTCACTATTTATTCAGCTTGCGTATTGCGGCGGAAGCAAACGTGAAAAAATTGTTTTTGTTTCATCACGATCAGAACCACAGCGACGAAAAAGTGGACGATATCCTCAAAAAGTGCAAGAAAGAGGTCAGGAGCAGGGGCTATCGTTTCGAATGCGAAGCGGCAATTGAAAACGCCGAATTCACGCTCTAACTTGACAATCATTCTTAACGTGCCTATATTTGAGCCAACGTGACGGCGCGAAGGGGCAATCGCTGCCCGACATGGCTCGATGACAACACGGAGGTAATGCGGCATTTCGGAACGACAAGATCATATCATCAGAAGGATGTGTGGTTTTACTCCCCGACTCACGGTGCAGCAGTCATTTCACGAGGTGTTCGGGGATTTTTGTTCTGAGAATGACAATGGGAACTGTCTATGACTGAACAATTCCGGGACGACGATATCAAAAAGATCTCCGCGATTCTCGGCGTGCAACCGAAGGTCTCCGGTAACTCGATACGATTCGAAGTGGAGAACAAGGAACTGAATCGAAAACTCGCACTTGAAGTCTATCCAAATATCCCCATCGGCAAACGTCGGGGGACGCTTGTCTCGGTGTACACTCCCACAGCTCATCTTCAACTTCACTTCTGCACGGGGTACGTTGTCAGCGAAATGCTGGGAGAACTGACATTCGTCGGAGAAACGAATGGAAAACTCTCCGGCCTGACAATCGAACGGGAGGGCGGTTGTTCGCTCTATGCAAACGTCGACCGTGAGATCCTCTCGGGCGATTTCACGACGCTGGGTCCCGAAATCATGCTTTCGAGCATTGCGCTGTCGCTGACGGAGTCGATTCTACCTGCAGGAAAGCAGGAAATAGGGAAGAAATTCCGAAGAATCAGGCAGGGGAAACCGGTAAGGAAGAGTTCCAAGTCAGGACGGACTGCCAAGAAAACAGCCCGATGATCGTTGCCGCACACCAGCACAGAAAGCTGCGCTTCCCCCATAAGGAAACTTTTCGAGCCGTCCGGCATGTTGTAGCAGGGGAAAAGCGCAAAAACGCGTCGGTTTCAATAGTGTTTACGGATGATCGCTTCATAAAGAACATGAACAAACGATACTTGAGGCATGACAGAGTAACAGATGTCATCGCATTCCCGCTTCCCGACGGTCCTGGCGTTGATGGCGAAGTCTTTGTCAATCTCGACCAGGCAAGGCGCCAGGCCAGAGACTACGGTGTGACATTCCAAACAGAGGTAAAGCGATTGGTCATCCACGGCACGCTCCATTTGTTGGGTTACCGGGATTCAACATCCTCCCAGAAGGCACGAATGCGCCGGCGGGAGGACCACTACCTGGCACGGCTGTAACGAGTGACTTCCATGTACGAACGAGTCGTCGAAATAATCATGTTTCTGGTCAACGAGTTGAAATCGAATAAACAACTTAGCGAGGTGGATGTCTCCGTCCTCTCCAAGAATGGATACACTCAGAGCGAGATCTCCACGGCGTTTTCCTGGTTGTTCGAGCGAATGAATGTGGGCCAATCGATGACCGAGCAGCAACCGGCTAATGAGGATTCGCACAGGATTCTGCATGAGGTCGAGCGCATGGTCATCGGTCCCGACGCATACGGTTACCTTCTTCAGGCCCATGCAATGGGAATCCTCTCCAACAACGATATTGAGACAATCATCGAACGCATCATGGCCGCCGGGTTCTCCTCGGTTGGCCTTCCCGAAATGAAATCGTTCATGGCAGGAATGTTGTTCGACACCGACAGCCAGCGGGGAACCGGGGGAAGAATCTCGCTGGATGGGAATGACACGATCCACTAGGACTATGGAAAAATCGCTTATTATCGTCGAATCACCTGCCAAAGCCAAGACTATCAACAAGTATCTCGGAAAAGAGTACGTCGTTGAAGCCTCCGTTGGCCACATCAAGAACTTGCCGAAAAGCAAGATGAGTGTCGATGTGGAGAAGGACTTCGACGTGGTGTACGAAACCATAAGCGGCAAGGAAGAGGTCGTCGACAAACTCAAAGCGAAAGCGTCGAAAGCATCCGCAGTCTATATCGCGACAGATCCTGATCGTGAAGGAGAAGCAATTGCGGCCCATATCGCAGATGAAATCAAAGGTGTGGCCAAAAATATCCGCAGGGTTCTCTTCCACGAGATTACGGAATCAGGTGTGAAAGATGCGATGGCTCACCCCCACAAGATCAACAAGAATCTTGTCATGTCGCAGCAGGCGAGGCGAGCCATGGACCGTATTGTCGGGTACAAGGTCAGTCCGTTTATCTGGAAAACTGTGTACTACGGTCTTTCGGCCGGGAGAGTCCAGTCGGTGGCCTTGCGGCTGATTTGTGAGCGGGAAGAGGCTGTTCGTGCATTCATTCCCGAGGAGTATTGGTCAATCACCGGTGAATTCACGAGCAGTTCCGGAGAAGCATTCCTCGCCAAGCTGATGAAAGTGGCCGGGTCCGATCCCCGCGTTCCCGATGAGACGACGGCGAACGGGTACCTGACGGATATCCGCAAGCAGAAATTCGAAATTTCGTCCGTCGATCGGAAGCCCGTAAAGCGCAATGCCCCGGCCCCCTTTATTACCAGCACGCTCCAGCAGGAGGCGGCACGACGATTGCGCCTCTCAGCCAAGCGAACGATGATGTTGGCTCAGAAACTCTATGAGGGAGTCGAACTGGGCGAAGAGGGCCTCACAGGTCTCATTACCTATATGCGAACCGACTCGACAAGGCTCAGTAATGAATCGGTTTCCCACGTCAGGGAATACATCTACGAGAATTACGGCAAAGAGTATCTGCCCAAGGAGCAGCGCCTGTTCAAGAAGGGCAAAGCATCACAGGATGCCCACGAAGCCATTCGTCCGACATCGATCAAGTTTTCCCCAAAAGCCGTCAAGAAGTATCTGGAGAAAGATCTTTTTTCATTGTACGAACTGATTTGGAACAGATTTGTGGCCTGTCAGATGTCGCCTGCCCAGTTCGACCAGCTTTCCGTGGATGTCCTTGGAGGCGATTACCTCTTCCGGGCGACGGACCAGGTGCCTGTTTTCAGGGGATTCCTCCAGGTCTATGATGACCTCGTGGAGGAAAACGGCACTGACGCGGAAAAAGACGCCGACCCGGTATCAAAAATCCCGTCAAACGTTGCCTCCGGACAGCGTGCCCAATTGACCAACCTTTTGCCTCGCCAGCATTTTACCAAACCGCCGGGCCGCTACACGGAGAGCAGTCTTGTCAAAGAGCTTGAATCTCTTGGGATCGGAAGGCCAAGTACGTATGCCCTCATTGTCAGTACCGTCATCGATCGCAAATACGTTGAACAGAGAGATCGGAAACTGTTTGCCACCGATCTTGGAATGCAGGTGAACAAGCTTCTCACGGAATACTTTCCCGACATCGTCAATGTCACGTTCACGGCGAAGATGGAGGAGGAGCTTGACACAATTGCATCCGGCAAAGAGGAATACGTGAAGGTGATGAAGGATTTTTATGATCCGTTTATCCATGCATTTGAGAAAGTGGACAAGATCGCCACGACCATCAAGAAATCTCTGCAGGAAAAAACGGATGAGCCCTGTGAAGTGTGCGGCAAGCCGATGATTATCAAGTGGGGGCGGAATGGGCGGTTTATGGCGTGCACGGGCTATCCAACGTGCAGGAACACCAAGCCCCTTCCCGGAGACCGTGAAAAGACTGAGCATCTCGCCGGCATGGTCTGTGAGCTGTGCGGTGGCGATATGGTTGTGAAGGCAGGCCGGTTTGGAACGTTTCTCGGCTGTTCCAACTATCCGAAATGCAAGAACACAAAGCCGATTTCCATGGGCATCAAGTGCCCGAAGTGCAAAGACGGAGACCTCATCGAGCGGAAGACAAAAAAGCGTTCGAGAGTGTTCTACGGGTGCTCGCGGTATCCCGAATGTAATTTCGCCTCGTGGGATCGGCCGGTGAGCGAGGTGTGCACGCATTGTGGCAACAGCTTTCTCGTTGCAAAATTTTCTCAGGCGAAGGGGGAGTACCTGAAGTGTCCCGAATGCAAACAGGAATTCGTTCGGGAAGAAGTCGCCGCAAGTGCCTGAGGTGCGACAAGTCCCTACGGTAGGAGCTCTTGAATGCATACGCTGATTCGCTCATACCTGGACTACCTTGATGCGGAACGCAATTATTCCTCCCATACGCTCCAGGCGTACGAACACGATCTGCATCAATTCCTTCAGTTCCTGAAATCCGGCAAAATCCCTTCTTTCGATTCCGTCGGGCGCGATGAGCTGCGTTCGTATGTACGAATGCTCCTGGAAGGAGGAGCCAGCAAACGAACCGTTGCACGGAA
>DATECW010000056.1:0-23279 GCA_035286705.1 Bacteroidota bacterium | reverse complement strand
TGAATCAACGAAACAACGAAACAACGAATCAATGAGAAACGAATCAACGAATCAACGAAACAACGAAACAACGAATCAATGAGACAACGAAACAACGAATCAACGAATCAACGAAACAACGAATCAATGAGACAACGAATCAACGAGACAACGAATCAATGAGACAACGAATCAACGAATCAACGAAACAACGAAACAACGAATCAATGAGACAACGAATCAACGAAACAACGTAGCAATGAGTCAACTCCTCTTAGATTTGCTGTTGATGACCCAATGGTCGGCACCTTGGATCATTAAGATGAGTTGCGCCATAATATGTTCGTAAAGGTCATCCAAACGTTGAACATCTGCGCGGTCAAGATATGAGCAGCGCAGGGAAAACTCAAGGTGTACCTGGGTCTCACATGCCTCGGTCTCTGCATCATTGAGTTTTGAAATGAAGGCCGCACGGTATCTTCGTTTTCTCCACGCTTCGGCTATGTTGGTACAGACCGATCTTGTTGATCGCCGGATCTGATCTGTAAGAGAGAACCTCTCATCAGCAGGAAAACCCTTTGTTAGCTTAAAGACCGTCATTGCTGCATCCATTGCGTTCTTATAAACATCAAGTTCCCTGTGACTGCTCACCATTCTCATATTTCCCCCCTATTCGTTGGTTCGTTGTTTCGTCCAAACGTTGGTTCGTTGTTTCGTCCAAACGTTGATTCGTTGTTTCGTCCAAACGTTGATTCGTCATTCTATCACCCACGGTTCCAACAATTTCTCCCCAATTCCCTGAATGAACCGCGACGGTTTGCTCAGGATCATTCCCGATTCCCGATCATAAATATTGATGGGGTAAGTAATGAACAGGTGCTCTTTTGCTCGTGTACAGGCCACGTACATCAGTCTTCGTTCTTCTTCGATCTCTTCGTCAGTCCCGACGGCCCTCATGGCCGGGAATCGCCCTTCAAGGGCATAAATGACGAAGACCGTGTTCCATTCAAGGCCCTTTGCACTGTGTATTGTCGAGAGTGTCAGATATTCCGTTTCAGGACCCGGCGATTCAACGTCCGCAACACTTTCGTTGGGAGGTTCCAGAGCGAGATCGGCAAGCAATGTTCCGACATCCTTATAGCGCTCAGTAATGTTCTGGAACATCTCAAGATCCTTCTTTCGTTTCATATGATCATCATACCGGGTTCGAAGGATCGGTTCATAGTACTCCAGGAGATGGAACGTTTTGTCCGCCGGGGCAAGTTTCTGATTGGCGCTTTCCTTGAGAGTCTTGAAGAGAACGCCGACAGATTCGGGATAGCCGTGATGTTCCGACCAGAACCGGTGGCCCGCGGTCCCCTCCCCCTCGGTTGACAAACGCCTTGCGAGGATATCGTCCATGATCTTCTCGGCCGTTCTTGGTCCGACGCCGTCAATCAGGAGCAGAATGCGGTTCCATGAAACGATGTCGCGGGGATTCTCCAGCACCCGAAGATATGCAACGATATCCTTCACATGAGCGGTCTCGATGAACTTGAATCCGCCGAACTTCACAAACGGAATATTCGCCTTTGTCAGCTCGATTTCCAGGTCAAAGGAGTGGAACGATGAGCGAAAGAGGACCGACATCTGTTCCAGCGGAATGCTCTGTTCGCGCAGTTCAAGCACCTTCTGCACGACGAACCGCGACTGCAGATTCTCGTTCTCTGCTATCACGAGCTGCGGCAATTCGCCGCCGGGCTTCTTTGTATAGAGTTCTTTATAGTACATGCGATAACCAGTTGCAGGTTCAAGGTTTCAGGTTTCAAGTTTCAGGTTGCAGGCATCAGGCGTAAGAGCCATCAAGCATGAATCTTTAACCTTGAACCTTGAACCTTGAACCTTGAACCACATGTCTGTCACGGTTCCGGCGCGCCTCTTTTCAAGATCTCATTCGCCAGGCTGAGGATCGGCTGCGTGCTTCTGAAATTCTCCTCAAGTTTGATGACGCGGCATTCCGGGAATTCCTCGGGAAATGACATGATGTTCTTGATCGTCGATCCCCGGAAGGAATAAATCGACTGGGCATCATCGCCGACGACCATGATGTTTTGATGCTTGAAGGAGAGCAGTCTAACGATCTCCGCCTGAATCTTATTGGTGTCCTGATACTCATCCACCATAATGTATTTGTATCGCTCCGAGAGCGCCGACCGAACGTCTTGATGGTCTTTCAACAGTGTGGCAAGCATGAAGAGCAGGTCGTCATAGTCCATGAGCTGATGTTTTCTCTTGTAAGCAACATATGTCTCATGCACCTTCCTGATGTCCTGCTCCTGGTCAAGGTAGTGCGGGTAGTCTGTCCCGAGGAGTTCGGGAAGCGGCGTCATGGTGTTGAGCACGCGGCTATAGAGATCGTACAGCGCTTCCTTTCGGGGAAAACGCCTCTCCTTGGTATCGAACTTCAACCGCGTCCGGATAAGGCTCAGAACGTCCTCAGCATCGGTCTGGTCGAGGATCGTGAAATTGGTCTCGAATTTGATCAGCGGGGCATGTTTCCGCAAGATCGAATTGGCAAAGGAGTGGAAGGTTCCTCCCGCTATTCGTTCGCACCGTGCATCGAGCAACAGCGAGGCCCGCCGCATCATGTCTTGCGCGGCTTTACGGGTAAAAGTCAGAAGCAGAATGTGGTCCGGTTTGATGCCAAGCTCAACCAGATACGCAACCCGGTACACAACAGTCCGGGTCTTTCCGGTCCCTGCGCCGGCAATGATGAGGTGCGGCCCGTTCACGGATGTTACCGCCTCATACTGGGCGGGATTCAATTCCTGTTTGTAGTTGATCGTGAATCGTTCGGGGTGAACGATTTGAAGATTCTCATGAGGAAGCGGTTTGAGGGTGAATTTCTTCATCACACGGATTTCACTGATTGAAAGCAGATTTCACTGATTGAAAACAGATTTCACTGATTCGGAGCCTGAAGCCTCCGTTCCGTCCTTCTTTGAAGTCTTGTGAGTGCAAGAGTGCGAAAGATACGGCAAAAAACGCAGAAGAAAAACCGTTTACTTGTGTTTCGATCAAGAAACAGCTAGGTTTTTACTGTTCACAATTTACTGTTCACTCTTCACATTTTTACACTTTACACGTCACCATCATCCAATGAACATCCTCGTACTCAATTGCGGCTCTTCTTCCCTTAAGTTCCAAGTCATCGAAACCGATCTTGACCTTATCAAAGAAGAAAAAGACAAACAACTTGCAAAAGGCATTATTGAGCGAATCGGAGGGCAGGCGCTGATCACCATGCAGGCAAACGGGAGACCCCAGATAAAACAGGCGGCTCCCCTGCGTGATCACCGCGCTGCGCTTGACTACCTGCTTCGCTGGATTGTCTCCGCCGAAGGGAACATTGCGAGTGTCCGTTCTCTGGGAGATATTCATGCCGTCGGTCATCGGGTGGTGCATGGCGGCGAGAAATTCACGCGGTCTGTCGTCATCGACGACGAAGTCATAAAAGGAATCGAAGACTGCATCGACCTCGCGCCGCTTCACAACCCGGCTAATCTGAAGGGAATCCAGGCAGCACGCGAGCTCTTTGGAACCGGCGTCCCTCAGGTCGTGGTCTTTGACACGTCGTTTCACACAACCATGCCTGAAGTATCGTACCTCTACGCAATTCCGTATCAGCTCTACCGGAGGCACAAAATCCGCCGATACGGCTTTCACGGCACTTCCCACCGCTACGTGGCCTACCGTTATCGCCAATTGTCGAAAAAGAAACGGGATGATGTCAATATCATCACCCTGCACCTGGGAAATGGTTGTTCGGTCTGCGCGGTCAAAGGGGGCAACTCGATCGATACGTCGATGGGAATGACCCCCCTCGCCGGCCTTGTGATGGGAACCCGCACGGGGGACATCGATCCCTCTGTGCACGAATTTCTCATGCACAAGGAAGGGATGTCGATTCAAGAAGTGGATACGCTGCTCAACAAGCAATCGGGGCTCCTGGGGCTGTCCGGCTTGACGAACGATATGCGAGACCTCCTCGATGAAGAGCGTGAACATCAGGACCGGAGATCAAAACTGGCGATCGATGTCTTCTGCCATCGGATTCGCAACTATATCGGCGCATATCTTGCTGAAATGGGCGGAGCCGACGCAATCGTCTTCACGGGGGGAATCGGCGAAAACTCACCGGTTATCCGTCAGCGAATTGTCACCGGAATGGAGTTCCTCGGGATTCAGTTGGATCAGGAACGCAACGCATCGATGATCGGCGGAAAAGAAGGAGAAATCGGCGCCTCGAATGCACATATGGGGGTTCATGTCATACCGACGAATGAAGAGCTGCTGATCGCACGCGATACCGTGCGCTGTATCAAAAACGCCCCGCGGAGATGGTGAACAAGCAACGATGAAACGGAGCGACGGTGCATCGGAAACACCCTCATTTGCACCCCAGCTCCGAAGCCCCCCTGCACCGATGCTGCTTCTGAGTAAACCAATTCTCCAAGGATTCTGGAATGGTCGAAAATAACCCCATCACTACACTGTACATCAAAAACATGGTCTGCCCGCGCTGCATCAAGGTCGTGAATGAGGAATTAAGACGGCTGGGCATCGATGTCCGAAGTGTGGTCCTCGGGGAAGTTGTTGTCTCGGGAAGAAAGGAGAACCTCCCCATCGCACAAATCAAACAGGCACTTGAGGAAAACGGATTTGACCTGATCGAAGACAAGCGCGTGAAAACCATTGAGAAGATCAAACACGCAGTGCTGAAACTCGTTCAGAACGATTACGAGAAGAATCCAATCCGGCTCAAAGATTCGGAATTTATTGCAAAGGAAGTCGGGGTGGAGTATCATTCGCTGAGCACGCTTTTTTCTTCGGTCGAGGGGGTGACGATCGAGCATTTCATCATTCTTCAGAGAATCGAACGCGCCAAAGAATTGCTGCGCTATGGAGAATGGACGTTGAGTGAAATTGCCTATATGCTCGGATATAAGAGCGTTCAATACCTTTCCAATCAGTTCAAAAGCATTACCGGCATGACACCCAGCCAGTTCAAGTCCCTCAAAACAGGTCTCAGAAAACCGATCGATCGAGTAGCCTGAATCCCCCCGCATTCTTGATCATTTCATAAGTCTTACCGAATAAATCGTTAGGCCTTTCCCGAACCTGGTCCGTATCTTATTGATGCGATCTGATTCTTATTCCCAGGGCCTCATCTCAAAAATGCCATTGTGTCACCCCGAACTCGTTCTTGAACGCAAAGAATCGCAAAGAAGAAAAGGAGAAACTCGAATGAAAACCGCTGAACTAAAAATCGAAGGAATGAGCTGCGGGCATTGCGTTATGGCTGTGAAAAAGGAGCTGGGAAAACTGACCGGCGTCGAAATCGATGAGGTTCAAATAGGTTCGGCCAGGGTCAGGCTTGATGAAAAAACTGTCGCCGTTGAGCAATTGAACCAGGCCGTGGAAAAAGCCGGATACCGCGTCATTTCGGTGCAATAGCAAAGGATGAGCCGATGGAACACAAGAATCGAATAATTCAAACACTGACGCTCCCGGTGGAAGGAATGACCTGCGCGAGCTGTGTCGCGCGCGTGGAAAAAGCGCTCAAGACGACCGGCGGGATCGAATCGGCGATCGTGAATCTGGCAACCGAGAAGGTGACAGTCTCATTTGACGCCTCCAAAGCCGATATGGACGAAATGTCAAAGGCCGTGGAAAATGCGGGATACAAGCTCATACTGCCCTCTTTGGACCAACGAAGCAACGAACCAACGAACCAACGAACCAACGAAACCCGCCTACGTCTGATGGTTCGACGGGCTCACCATCAAAACGACTTCGGCGGGCAGGCAGCGTATGAACGAAGAAAAGAAAGTGACTTCAAGAAACTGAAAGGGGAATTCATTCTCAGCGCCGTCCTGACGATTCCAATCATGGTGATCAGTATGATTGGAATGACCGACTGGTTCATGGCGTGGTCTCCGTTTACGATGAACGAGATCAACCTGCTCCTTCTGGTTGCCACCACAATCGTTATGGTGGTCTCAGGAAAGCGGTTCTTTTCGATTGCCTGGAAACTTGGTCGCCACGGATCGGCCGACATGAACACGCTGGTTGCAGTCGGAACGGGGTCGGCTTACCTTTACAGTGCCATTATCGTCCTCTTTCCCCGCTGGCTGTCGGTCGCCGACGCCTCAGGTCACATCTACTTTGACACAGCGGCTGCCATTATCACGCTTATTCTGATGGGACGGCTTCTGGAATCGAAGGCAAAAAGAAAAACCACCGACGCGATCAAGAAGCTCATGAATCTGCAACCAAAGATGGCGCGGATTCTCAAGAATGGGATCGAGTCCGATGTCCCTGTGGATGATGTTCGAAAGGACGACATCTTTATTGTCCGCCCCGGAGAAAAAATGCCGGTCGACGGGGTGATTCTGAAGGGCGCGACCTCTGTCGACGAATCGATGTTGACAGGAGAAAGCATGCCTGTGGAGAAAATCCCCGGGAATGCTGTTGTTGGTGGAACGATCAACATGGATGGAAGTCTTGAGGTTCGGGCCACCGCTGTTGGAAAGGAAACCGTTATTGCACAAATCATCCGTTTGGTCGAAGAAGCGCAGGGATCGAAAGCACCCATTCAAACGCTTGCAGACAAAGTCGCCTCGGTGTTTGTTCCTGCAGTCATTGTCATTGCCGTTGTTACTCTCGCATTGTGGCTTCTCATTGGCGGGATTCCCTTTTCTTCCGCCTTGATCAATTTTGTCGCTGTGCTGATTATTGCCTGCCCGTGTGCGCTGGGGCTTGCAACGCCGACGGCTATCATGGTCGGAACAGGACGCGGGGCAACACAGGGAATTCTTATTCGGAATGCGGAGAGCCTCGAACGTGCCCATGGCATTCAAACGATTATTCTGGACAAGACGGGTACCCTCACGGAAGGGAAGCCCTCGGTAACGGATTTCATCCCGCTGAACGGCCATGAGAGGTTGGCGGTACTTCGCCATGCCGCGTCAGTCGAAAACAGGTCGGAACACCCTCTTGCCCGTGCGATTGTCGATTATGCGGTGCGAGAGGGAATTGTGCCCGGCGATGTGGAATCGTTCAAAGCAGTCTCTGGGCTGGGTGTTCGCGCAGCCATGAATGGAACGGAGATTGTCGTTGGGAGTCCTTCCTACACGAAGGATCAGGCGATCGATATTGGTGCCGCTGAGAAGGAGATCGTCCGTTTTGCTTCCGAGGGAAAAACCGCGGTGCTGGTTGCGATCAATGGAACGGCAGCCGGTGTTTTTGGAATTTCCGATACGGTCAAATCCACATCGCGTGAAGCAGTTGAAAAGCTCAAAAGACTGGGGATCTCGGTCGTCATACTGACAGGCGATTCAGCGGCTACAGCTCGATCCGTTGCTGCTTCCCTTGGGATTGATCGCGTCATTGCTGAGGTCATGCCGCGTGAGAAGGCCGCTCATGTCCGGCGGCTCCAGGCGGAGGGCGCGATCGTAGCGATGGCAGGGGACGGCATCAATGACGCACCCGCACTGGCGCAAGCCGATGTGGGAATCGCGATGGGGACAGGAACCGACGTGGCAATGGAGACGGCGGACATCACGCTCATGAATGGTGACTTGCTCAATGTCGTTCATGCCATTTCGCTTTCCAAGAACACAATCCGGACGATCAAACAAAACCTCTTTTGGGCGTTCGTGTACAATGTGGTGGGGATTCCCGTTGCGGCCCTCGGTTTGCTGAATCCGATGTACGCAGCAGCTGCCATGGCGTTGAGTTCCGTCAGCGTCGTTTCGAATTCCCTCAGACTTCGGACAAAATCGTAGTACGTTGAAATTCATGATATGTAACGGGGATTGTGAGCATCCAGTCGATGACAGTAGAAGTGAAGAAGTGAGCTGACCCTATTTCGCAAAACCGAGCCCCGCACCCGCGGGGCTTTTTTGTTACCCGGGTGGTCACGAACCCCCGTTAAGAAATACGGGGCAGGCACTTCGTGACCGTTTCTTCTCCTCTTCCGCCGTCGTTTCCAACATTTCCAAAAATCCATGAATGTTTTTATGGAATTTCCTGCAATTTTTTCGCACCATGAAACGATGTACATTTTCTCATAACAACGCCGGGTTTCATGGGATCACCGCAGCAGACCAACGATCACAAGTCCTCACTCTCCCAACGTCTCTACGCTCTGGCTCGTAACCTCTGGTGGACATGGAATCCGGAGGCCCAGGCACTCTTCCAGGATCTCTCGCCGCAGGTATGGGAACAATCCAATCATAACGCTGTCGAGGTCCTCAACGAAGTCTCGCCCATCGAGCTTCATGCCCGGCTGCATGACCATGAATTCATGAAGAAAGTGCGGCTTGCCCTCGAAGAATTCGAGGATTATCTCAGGGATACGTCAACCTGGATCTCACGGCATGCACCCAGGCTCTCCAATCCTGTTGCCTATTTCAGCGCCGAGTTTGGATTGCACGAATCACTTCCGATCTACTCAGGCGGATTGGGCGTACTCTCGGGCGATCACACAAAATCTGCCAGCGATTTGGGGCTTCCTTTCATAGGCATCGGACTTTACTATCGCAACGGCTACTTCCGACAACGAATCGGGCCTGACGGGTGGCAACAGGAACAGTACCCCGTCTGGTCCCCGGAACATCTTCCCCTGGAACTTGTCACGCTTTCCGAAGGAGGCAGGCTCCTCAATTCAGTCGACATCGGCGAGGTGACCGTCTTCTTCCAAACGTGGCAGCTCAATGTCGGACGCACGGTTGTGTATCTGCTTGACACAAATGTTCCTGAAAACAACCAACATTTCCAGAGTCTGACGGCCAGCGTGTATGGCGGCAATATCGATACGAGAATCGGTCAGGAAGTGGTGCTGGGAATCGGCGGCGTGAGATTGCTGAAATCCATGAATGTGATGCCGGCGTGCTACCATATGAATGAAGGGCACTCGGCATTCCTTGTTCTCGAGCTGCTGAAAGAGGAACTGGCCGCCGGAAAATCGCCGGAGGAAGCAGAGAAGGTGGTCCGCCAACGGTGTGTCTTTACGACGCACACGCCGGTGCCGGCAGGGCATGATCGTTTTTCATCCGACCTCATGGGACGTTCTCTGGGGAAGTTTTGGAGCGCAACGGGACTTTCACATGAACACATGATGGCATTCGGCAGGGTGAATACGGGAGATGGTCAGGAGCCGTTCACGATGACGGTCCTTGCATTGAAGATGTCGCGTGCGGCCAACGGTGTCAGCGACCTCCATGGACATGTAAGCCGGGAAATGTGGCAGCATCTGTATCCCTCCCGTCCGGTTGACGACGTGCCCATCGGGGCAATTACCAACGGCGTTCACACCCCGAGCTGGGCCAATGCCAGGGCACACGAATTCTGGAACAAACGCCTTGGATACGATTGGACCAACAAGCTGATGGAGCCGGAGTTTTGGAAGAAGATCGAAACCAACGATCTGGCGAGTGACGAAGAACTCTGGGCGCTTCGCTACACCCTTCGTCGGGAGCTCGTGGAGTTCGTGCGGCAAAGACTCAAGGAGCATAACCCGCACCCTGACCAGCCGCCGGAATCCGTTCTATCGCCCGATGCGCTTACTATTTGCTTCGCCCGTCGATTTGCCACGTACAAACGGGCCCCATTGATCTTCAGAAACATGGACGCGATTCTGTCGCTGATCAACGACAAAGTGCGGCCGGTCCAGTTGATCTTCGCCGGAAAAGCCCATCCAATGGACAATGAGGGAAAGAAATTCATTCAGAAGATTGTCGATATGACGCAACATTCGGAATTACGGGGGAAAGTCGTGTTTGTGGAAAACTATGATATGAATGTCGCCCGCTGGCTGGTGGCCGGAGCGGACGTATGGCTGAATAATCCCCGCCGGCCTCTTGAGGCAAGCGGTACGAGCGGAATGAAAGTGCTGATCCACGGCGGACTCAACCTCAGCGTGCTGGACGGATGGTGGAGCGAAGGATTCAACGGAAAGAACGGATGGGCCATCGGAGATCATTCGATCGAAGGCGATCTGGACGCACAGGATCAACAGGATTTCGGTCATTTGTTGGCGGCCCTGAAAGGATCTGTGATTCCCGAGTTCTTCGATCGGGACGGACATGGGATTCCCCGGTCATGGATTGCCCGAATTCGTCATTCGATGAGGACCCTCATTCCCGTCTACAACACCGACAGAATGGTGGCAGAATACGTGAAAAAGTACTATACCCGTTAGAGCAGGGAGAACGTTCGTTGGCTGTGTGATGCCGGTCGGCTCTCTCATTGACAATCTGACCATCCCTGAATATCTTACCAGATGTCCTTTATGACTTTCCATTCCCAGACACCTCAATCCTGCGGCACCCTCTAATGGCATCCGAACGCGGAACGCGAAAACTAGCGGCCATTATGTTCACGGACATCAAGTCCTTTTCGAAGAAAATGGCCGAGAGCGAAGACCTTGCCATGCGGCTTCTGCGCGTCCACGACGACACGCTGAAAGCGGCAATCGAAAAGTATGAGGGCAAGATCATCAAGGCCATCGGCGACGCCTTCATGGTGGATTTTTCGAGTGCGGTCAATGCGGTAAAATGTGCCATCGAATCGCAGGAGGAGTTTTACAAATACAACAAGGGGAAGACCGAACTGGAAAAAATCGAAGTGCGCATCGGGGTCCATCTGGGCGATGTCATCACAGACGGCAATGACATTTTTGGAGATGGCGTCAACATTGCAGCGCGCATTGAGGCTGTGACGGAGCCAAATCGAATCTGCATTTCCCAGGACGTGTATAGTCAGATCAAGAACAAGATGCAGGTGAAGACGTTCCACATGGGTTCAATAGACCTGAAGAACATTCCTGAACCCATGGAAGTCTACGAAATCCTGCTTGATCACATCCCGGAGTATGCCACACCGTCCAAGAGTGCACAGCAAATGCCCTCGAAGAAGGCCGCGGAACGCACGACGAAACGGGAGGCAAAGGAAGCCGAGAAGGTCGAAGTAGCAAAAAAGAAAGCGGATGAGGATAGACAGAAGGCGGAAGCCGAAACGGCGGAAAAAGTCCAGAAACTCCTTGCGAAGGCGGAAGCTCTTGTCAAGGAAGGCAATTTTGACGGCGCAGAAAAAGAGTTGAACGAGATCTTCAAGCATGTGGCGTTTCATGCGGGCGCGCAGATGCTTCAGGCCCGTGTGGAAGAAGAGAAACAAAGAAGAGGGGATGAAGAGAGAAAGAAGGCGGCTGCTCAACGAAAAGTGAAGCAGCAGGTGGGAGAACTGATGGAGGTAGCGCTGAAGCTGGCGGATGACGGCAAATATGCCGAGGCGCTCGACAAGTTGCAGGAGATCTTCCAGATTGACGCGGAAGATGAGGACGCAAAGGCGCTCGAGGCACGAGTCAAGGAAGAAGCAAAGAAACAACCGCCTCCCGAGGTGAAGTCGGAGCCCTCAGAAGCGGCCCAGGCCCCGCAAGTCCCAACCGTTGCCGACGAGTCCCGTAAGGAGCAGGCCGTTGCGGTGCCCGAGGAAGAGATTCCTGTGCAGGCACAACCGGCTCCCCCTCACCGCCGCCAGGTCGGCCTCAAACAGAAAGAAAAGAAACTCTCCCCCGCCCTTCGAAATCTGATTATCGTGGGTGTCGTTGGAATCCTCGGCTATCTCTTTTTCCCTGCGATTCAAAAAGTCCTGTTTCCGCGCGATACAAGCATTGTCGTTGTCCCTTTTGCCCTGGCGGGTGCTGAGAGTGACACGGCCGGCCTGGGAACGGCAATCGCGTCGATCCTCGAGGAGGATCTGGCGGCCTTCAAAGGATTGGTCGTGATAAAGACGGGGAACCTTGAAGGAAAGAGACTCGTTCCTTCACAGCTTGCCGCTGATCTTCATGCGCGCTACATTGTCTCGGGTCAGATTGTATCAGTCAGTCCACGATTCTCCGCGCGACTTCGGCTCAGTAACGCGGCCGAGACCGGACCTTCGGAAGAATGGACCGTTGAAGGCGATTCTTACTCGTTGAACACCCTTCGTTCGGGAGTTGTGAGCCGTGTTCTTCAGAGGATGGAACTTGAATCTGAATCGAAGGAACTTCAATTCCTTTCCGGCGATCCGGCCGTGAACGAACTGTACCTTCGGGCAACATGGTATGCCTCGCGACTCAACAGGGACGATGTCTCCCGGGCCGAAGCGCTGTTCCGCGAGATTCTTGCAGCAGACAGCAGTTTCGTGCCGGCGTACTCGGGCTTGGGCCGGACACTGCTGCGCAAATTCAAAATCGATGGAGAGCGCGACAAGTCACTCTTGCGCGATGCGGCAGATGCGGCTATCAGGGCCAGAGGCATAAGTCCAAATTCCCCGTCTGCATTCGAAGTGTTGGGAACAGCCTACCGGGCGGCAGGGAGATTGAGTCTTGCGGCGAAGACACTTGAACAGCTACTGGAAATTTCCCCCGGCAATGCTCAGGCCCACCGACAGGTATCCCTCCTCGCTCTCGCGGAAGGGGACTACGATCGGGCTTTTCAATTCGCCTCCAAGGCGGTGTTGCTCGACCCAAATAATCCCGAATCGCACGAAGTCATGGGACACGCCTTCTATTTCAAGCAGCAGTTGACAAGTGCGGAAAAGGAATATGATCAGGCAATTTCACTTGGGAGCAGTTCGTACCTTGTTACGACGCGCTACAAACTCGCCGTGTGGGGAGCCGGGCTCAGTCCCGAGCCGGCAGCGCAGTACTGCAACAGACTGCTGAGAGAGGATTCGACGAACTACGTGGTTCGTTATTGGATCGGCAGGGCGTACATGCTTTCCGGCATCTGGTCAGAGGCAAAAAAGCACCTCGAACCAGGAGCCGAAACCCTTAAGAAGATACTCGAATTTTCTCCCGCCGACATCAACGCACACACCTACCTTGCCCTCTACTACGCCAGATTGGGAGAGTCGGCCAACGGGCAGGTGGAAATTGACAAAGCGATGGAATTAAGCGGTCAATCGACGATCACGATGTATCGCAAAGCTCAGTTCTATGCTATTCAATCAGACAAGAAGGCGGAAGCGCTCGAGTGGCTGCAAAAAGCCATTCGGCAGGAGTACATCCTTTCGGAAGTGATAAATCCGGATTTTGCATTCCTCCTCAAAGACCCGGAATTTGCACAGGCGATCGTCCTCAGCGAAACGGCCGGCACGGCTGAATAGGCTATGGACTCCACCAGTAAGTGATCTTGAGAGAGAAAACGTTGTCCGGTCTTGCCCTCAGCATCTCGTTGAAATCCCTCCCCGTTCTGAATATCCCGTAGTTCTCCTCGTACTGAGTCTTTAAGTTCGTCCAGACCAGATAAAGGGTCGATCCGGGCAGATATTCCCACCGGAGAACAGCGTTTGCCCTGAGGGATTTGAAGTTGAAGTCAGGAGTGAGGGTTGTGGTTGAAGGATTGAATGAAAATGTACCCGGTGCGGCAAGACTCTTGAATTCCGAGTAGCGCCCGGCGGAGAGGAAGGGCTGCGAGTAAAGTTGAAAACTGAGTCTTGGAGTGAATGTCCAATCCAGACGCAGTGTTGCCGAAAGCGATTGCTGATCAAGTGTGGCAAAGACATATTGGGTTCCAAACGTCGCTGCGGCAAGCGGATCGGGAACGGCTTCGACATACTGGGCAGTCGAATGATTGCGGGAATAGGACGGGCCAAAACTGATGCTCAGGGCTCTCGAGGCCTTCCACGAAAGCGTCAGGGACACGCCGTAGTCCCACCCGCCTGTATTTCCCCTGTCGGCACTGACGGAGAGGAATCCATAAAGGCTTCTTCGTGTATCGCTGTTGAAGGAGAGGAATATGAATTTGCTCGGCAACGACCTCATCAATGGACCGCCGCGGGTCCTGCGGTCGTCGTAAAATTCGGTATTGTATCCGAGAAAGACGGATCCATACCAATAATTGAGAAGCTCCACATGACCGTTCAGGTAGAAGGTTTCCCCCGTTTTCAATCCCCCGAAATTGAATTCCTCAAGGGCAGCAACACCGATCGATTTCGTGCGAAAGAACGGGTCAGGATCATACCAATCATAACCGATCCAAAAATGGGTGTTGATGATATCTGTGTAGGTGTGAAATCCGAGGTCATTCGATTCAAACGAAGGATTGACAAATCCGGCAGCAGCGTTCAGACGCCAGTTTCCCTTGTCTTTGTTGAGCCAAATCCTGCCCGCCCAGCCCGTCAGGGAAGTCGCACCCGAGTCAATCGAAAGATGATCCTGGTCCGGCTTCTGAAAATAGTGTTGAGGTGATTGCTGAAGAGCGAGCATCCGGGCCTGGCCTCCCGTGACGTTGGTCAGCCCCGCCCAGCCCGTGAGGACCCAGTCTTTTTCGGCATCAAGAAACGTCCATCCGTCGACCCCCACCGAAACCGCCCTTTTATTGAGAAGCTCTGCTGCCTGAGCTTCCTTTGTATCGCGCTCGACGATCGTGGCAATCATTCCGATGGCCTGCCTCGATTCATCAAAGTTCTTTTGAGTGCGGACAATACCGTAGAATGTGTACGGTTCGATCTCTTCTTCGAGCCGGACGCCGGCGGAATCGACGCGGCCGAATTCGCGGTTTGTGAACGCCGACAGCGCTGCAACGGACCAGCCATCCGTGGTCTTGCCGCTGACTTTTGCAGCACCGAGAATTGTCGTTCGATCCGGAATATCCGTGAAACCTTCGTGCGTGACCGATCCCTGCGGTGCCCGGCCAATGCGGCGGCTGTAGAAAAATCCCGGGTCGCTCCAGTTGAAATCCCAGAAATCGGCCGCACCACCCCGGCCAAACGAGAGGATGTTGGACCCTTCGATAAAGAATGGTCGCTTTTCGGTGTAGTATGTCTCATATGCCGAAAGGTTCACGACGGCCGGGTCCACCTCAACCTGGGCAAAATCCGGATTCATCGAAGCATCAAGTGTGAAGTTTCCGCTAAGGCCGATCTTCGCGTCTGCGCCCACCCGCCCAAAATAATCCCGCCCGAAAATGAACGGATCGTCTCTTCCGGAATTGAACGGGTGGACGGAAGGGGACTGAATGAATTTTCCTGTAGCGGCAACATACGGACTCACCTCAATACGGGGAGGCGGCTCAATCCCCTCAATACCATGGAGTTCAAGCCATCGGGAAACACGAACCGCATCGTTGCGCGGATAATAGAGAAAGTAGTCTTCTTCGTTCTTTCTCTTGATGGTTCTGCTCACCTCAACGCCCCAGACGTATCGGTCTTCCTTCGAAAAACGAATTTGAGAAAACGGGATCCGGAATTCCGCCTTCCAACTTATCGAATCAGTCTCTACGGCGACATCCCATACGCCATCATAGGAATTGTCAGACTTCGTATCATCGAAGATGATCCCGTCCTGCACACACCCGCTGGGATTGGTACCGAAGAAGTATGCCGTCAAGCGGTCATGATTTGAATCGACTCCGATGAAGAAAGCATCCGACTCAAAATCGGCATCACGACGGACAAGCCTGCCGGTAATTGAGTCAGGAGACTGGTCAAACAACCGTGCAGCGACGTAAAGGGCATCATCGTCGTAGGCAAACCAGACTTCCGTTCGCTCTGACGAGGGTGCCCCTTCATTGGGCATGCGCTGAACGAGGTCGCTCTTTGCGGAATGTTGCCACACCTGCTCGTTCAGCCGGCCGTCAATTGCAATCGGGGTGCTCGTGCGGACAGCTACAAGAGGCCTGTCGTGAGTCTGTGCTGTCACGTGAGAAACAAAGACGAGAAGAGGAAACAGGGAGGTGCTGGATCGCAGGAAGAGAGAACACTGGGAATTATGTCGCATGCTTGGATCTCAATGTTCGCAGAAATATGTGGATTGACCCAAACAAAAGCAAGCCGTTTCTTCGAAATTTCAATAACTTACGGCGATCCGTTGCTTGCCTTGGACTCCAATTTTGCATATTTTGACACGGCTTTATCACCCCCCGGGAGTCATTCAATGCGCGTCCAGGTTTCTCATCTCTCTTTCGCCTATTCCAACTGGCCGGTGTTGCATGATGTTTCATTCCAGGCAAACGGCGGCGAGTTCCTGAGCGTGCTGGGGCCGAATGGCTCCGGCAAGAGCACGCTTCTGCGTTTACTGGCGAGAATTCTTCTTCCGGAAAAAGGTTCGATCATGCTGGGTGACCAGCTCCTTTCCACTTTTGAACGGAATCAACTCGCAAGGATCATCGGTTACGTCCCTCAGGAAATGAATTTGTTTTTTCCGTTTACCGTGATGGAAGTCGTTCTGATGGGACGAACACCCTACGTCGGGAAATGGGGATTCGAGAATGCGGAAGATATTCAGCATGCTCAGAAGGCAATGGAACACACTGATATCCTGCACCTTGCTGAAAAACCCATGACTGCCATTTCCGGTGGTGAACGACAGAGAGCTCTCATTGCCCGGGCACTGGCACAGCGACCCAAAATACTTCTTTTGGATGAACCGAATGCCCATCTGGATCTGTCTCATCAGATTGATGTCTTTCGGATCCTGCGAAGGCAGCAGCAGGAGCAGGGGATAACGGTCGTCTCGGTTTCGCACGATCTCAATCTGGCCGCCGCCTTCAGCACCAGCGTTCTCCTTCTGGGCAGGGATTCAGCAGGTGCAGGCAACACGATCGTGGCCGCAGGGCCGCCCGAGAATGTTCTCACGCCCGAATGGATCAGAAATGTCTTCCATACGGATGTCCATGTTGATCGACCGATCCCCCGGGGGCCCGTACGTATTTCACTCGCTCTTGAATCATCGCACAACGAGAAAAGGGATTCCTCATGAGCGTGTTTGAAGAAATTGGATCGCGTGGCCACGAACAGATTGTTTTTTGCAGCGAGCCGCGTGTTGGACTTCGCGCCATCATTGCGATTCATAACACATCCCTCGGTCCTGCTCTGGGAGGAACCCGCATGTGGACGTACGCAAGCGCGGATGATGCATTGCACGATGTCATCAGACTTTCCCGTGGCATGACGTACAAGGCCGCGATTGCCGGCTTGAACCTTGGGGGAGGCAAGGGGGTGATTATCGGCGATCCCAACAAGGACAAGACGGAAGCATTGTTCCGCACATACGGGAGGTTCATCGAGGGGCTTGCCGGCCGATACATTACGGCGGAAGATGTAGGGACAACCGAGCGGGAAATGGAATGGGTGCGTATGGAGACTCAATATGTGACCGGGACATCCAAAGCGTTGGGAGGGAGCGGTGACCCCTCTCCTGTGACGGCCTTCGGGGTTTTTGTGGGAATGAAGGCATGTGCGAAGGAGGCGTATGGTACCGATTCCTTGAAAGGAAAACGGATCGCAGTGCAGGGGGCGGGGAATGTTGCATCTCATCTCTGTAAACATCTGGCAAAGGAAGGCGCCCGAATCACGATTACGGATATCTATGAAGGCAAAGCGAAAGATGTGGCAAAGGCGGTGAAAGGAGCTTATGTGAAACCGGAGAAGATTTTCTCGGTTCCCGCTGACATTTTTGCTCCTTGCGCTTTAGGTGGAATTCTCAACGATGACACCATTCCCAACCTGAAGGTCAAAATCGTCGCGGGGGGTGCCAATAATCAATTGCTCGACGAAAAGAAACACATGCAGATGCTGATCGATCGCAAGATCCTGTTTGCACCCGATTATGCAATCAACGCGGGGGGACTGATCAACGTCGCAAACGAATTGGAAGGATACAGCGAGCCGCGTGCGTTGAAACAAGCCGAAGGAATTTATGATATCCTGACGGAGATTTTCCGGATTGCCAGAAGCGAGAAGATCCCCACGTCGTTGGCGGCAAACCGGCTGGCTGAAGCACGCATCGCGCGCATTTCCGGAATCAAACAAATCTACGCCGGGCGATCGGAATTCGTTGGTCGTCTGGAAGAAAGGACCCAGGGCGGGCGGTAATACGCGCGACCCAGTTCCATGGCATCGAAACGTCGTATCATACGGGAAAGAGTCCTTCAGGCCCTCTATGCCCACGAATTGTCTCAGAACCCTGTCGAGGCGATCATCGAAACCGTCCTGACAGACCTGAAAAAGGATCCGACGACATTTGACTTTGCGAGATCGCTCGTTCAGAAGGTTGTGGAAACAGAAAGCGAATTGGATACCCTGATTAAGAAGCGGGTTGCCAACTGGGAGTTCAACCGCCTCGCCGTGATCGATCGCGTGATTCTCAGGATGTGCATCTGCGAGCTTCTGTATTTTGAGGATATCCCGCCAAAGGTCTCGATCAACGAAGCGATTGAAATCGCCAGGCGCTACAGCACAGAGAAGAGCGATAAATTTGTCAACGGCGTATTGGATTCGATTCTTGACGATCTCAGGAAAAACGGAAAGTTGAAGAAAAGCGGCCGCGGCTTGCTCGAAACAGCCGCGCGTAAGAATCTCCCCTCATGACGCCATCGCAATCTTTCCTCAGACGCGGGAAAATCCTCTCCTGGACGCTCTTCGATTTTGCGAATACCGCTTTCTACGTTCTTATCCTCACCGTCGGATATCCCCTCTATTTCAAGAAGGTTATTGTGAATGGAGTAGAAGGGGATGCGTTATGGGGCATTTCCTTCAGTCTTTCCATGCTGATCGTCGCGATTCTGTCCCCGATCCTGGGCGCGGTGGCTGACTACGGTGCCGGCAAGAAGCGTTTCCTCTGGTTGTTTACAATCCTCTGCGTGCTCTCCACTGCAGCGCTGTTTTTTGTTCAGGGATCGATGATCGTGATGGGCATGATCTTCCTGATCCTCGCGAATATCGGATTCGAGGCGGGGCTGGTTTTCTACGATGCCTTTCTTCCTGAGATTACCACCGAACGGAGCTACGGCCGCGTATCGGGGTACGGGTTCGCCATGGGCTACGTCGGTTCACTCGTTACGCTTCTGATTGCCATGCCGCTCTACAGCGGGGGATTCGAGCCGGGGAACCTCCTGAATGTCCGCCTCAGCTTCCTGATTGCCGCCGGACTGTTTTTCCTTTTTGCCCTTCCCCTTTTCATCGTAGTGCCGGACCCCCAGCGTCACGCAAGCCTGAAGCTGGATTTTGTGGCTATTGGACTCAATCGTATCCGGTCAACATTCCGGGAATTCCCCAAATACCGCAACGTGGCGAAGTTCCTTCTTGCATACTTTATTTACATCGACGCTGTCAACACCATCATCATCTTCTCTTCTATTTTTGCTGATGAAACGCTCAAATTGTCGGTCCAGGATATTATTGTCTTTTTCGCGATTGTTCAAACATCCGCCATCATCGGCTCCGTCCTGTTTGGGATTCTTGCCGATAAGATCGGGCATAAGAAGACACTGGTGATTTCGCTCTTTCTCTGGCTTATCGTCGTCGCTGTGGCCTACTTTGTTACCGATGCAGCTATGTTCTTTGCCGTGGGCGTTTTCGCGGGTGTTGCCCTGGGATCATCGCAATCGTCGAGCCGCAGCATGATGACGACCATTATTCCAAAGGAAAAGAAAACGGAATTCTTCGGGTTTTATTCATTTTTTGGCAAAGCATCCGCGATTCTTGGGCCGGCCCTCTTTGGAGTGGTTTCGTCGTATGCAAACCAACGGATCGCTCTCGTGTCGGTCGGCGTTCTGCTCGTTGTCGGACTTCTCCTCCTGAATCGGGTCGAAGAACCTCCCCGCCCTGCTGAGGGAACATAACCGCATGTCCCTTGAGTCATTTCAATACCGAATGAAATTCCTCCTCGTTGTACTCGTTGCTTTGACCTTGAACGTCGCACAGTCGCAGTCCGGGAGCCCAAAGCGTGAGTTCCGCGGAGCATGGATCGCGACCGTGCTGAATCTGGACTGGCCCTCTTCCCGCACCATGGACGTCGAGTCCAAAAAACTCGAACTGATTTCCATGCTTGATGAACTCAAGGCCGCCGGGATCAACGCGGTGATGTTCCAGGTTCGTTCCGAATGCGATGCGTTCTATGCCTCTCCCTATGAACCGTGGTCATACTGGTTAACCGGAACACAGGGCCAGGAACCCATATTGTTTTTTGATCCGCTTGAATTTGCCGTGGTCGAGGCCCATAAGAGGGGGATTGAGCTCCATGCATGGCTGAATCCTTATCGTTCCGTGAGGTCGGTCGATAATTATGTCAATGCCGCGAATCATGTCTCCGCTGTTCATCCGGAATGGCACCTGGATTTTGTCACCTTTAAAATGCTCGATCCGGGACGGCCTGACGTCCGCGACTATGTTACGACAATCGTGAAAGATATCATACAACGGTACGACGTTGACGGGATCCATTTCGATGACTATTTCTACCCGTATCCCCCAGACAACATGGGTGCAACCTCGACGAAGGATAGCAGTTCGTTCGCACTCGACAATCGTGGATTTCCGAATACGGACAGTGGGCGAGCTGATTGGAGGCGGGACAATGTCAATCTGCTCGTCAAGCAGGTGCACGACACCATTCAGACGATCAAGCCGCATGTGAAATTCGGAATCAGCCCCTTTGGAATATGGAAAACAGGAGACTTTCTTCCAGGAATTAGCGGCCTTAATGCTTTCACGACGATCTATTGCGACGCTATGGCATGGTTGAACCAACATACCGTTGACTATCTCACTCCACAACTCTATTGGAAATTTGGCGGCGGCCAGGATTACGGAACACTCATGCCGTGGTGGGCTGATTCCGTTGCGGCGGATCAACGGCATCTGTACACTGGTCACATACTTAATGCAAGCTTTTCAACCGCAGAGCTCCCTGCTCAGGTACGATACAATCGGCTCTATTCCAAAGTCCAGGGAAGCGTCTTCTTCCGGGCCAGCTTGTTGATTCAGAATACCTTGAACCTCGAAGATTCCCTCAAAGTAAACCTCTTTCGGCAACCCTCACTGCTCCCCGTCATGGCGTGGAAGGAGACAACTCCGCCGAACAGTCCTGTGAACGTCGCTTATGAATTGGACAGTGCAAACACGCCGCTCTTGAAATGGGACGGTCCCTCAGCTGCGTCGGATGGCGATACGGCGGCACGGTACGCAGTCTACCGGTTCTCCTCGTTTCCTGTTCAACAGGCTGATCAGGATAGCGCCAAAAACCTCCTGGCCGTTGAGGGAATCAACACAACAGTCCTTTCGAATCCAGTCGCTCCAGGTCCACACCACTATGCTGTGACTGCTTTGGACCGCAATTCCAATGAGGGACCCCTCAGCTCCGTTGTTTCAATCAATGCGCCTGCGGTCCCGATTCTGGCCCATCCTGATTCCGGTGCGACCGACCAGCCATCGAACATGCAACTCCTCTGGGCCCACTCGCCGTCGGCGCTGGGATACCGTTTGCAGATCTCTCTTGATTCTTCGTTCACGTCGGGGATGGTGCTTGATTCGCTCGATTTGGCAGACACGGTTTTCACCCCTGCCGTAGACGGGCAAAAGAGATATTTCTGGCGCGTGGGCGCAGCCAGCCCCGGTGGAACCAGCTTCTCGGCAATATGGAATTTCACGACCGGGTTCCCTGTCATGCCGCTCCTTTCCGGGCCTCCGCATGGCTCGAACATTACGGTCACTCCCATGCTGCGCTGGTTCCCAGCCCAGGGGGCTCAAACGTACCGCCTCCAGGTGGGCACCACTCCCGCGTTCTCTGTCATCGTGATTGATACAAGCGGGATTGCGGATACGCTCATTGCCCCTGCCGGCCTGGAGGTGTTGAGAACATACTACTGGCGCGTTCGGGCCGAGAATTCTGTCGGAGCAGGATTATGGTCCGATGCATGGGGATTCTATACCGGATCCGTTACGATCGTGGAAAAGAAAGAGCTTGTTCCGGAGACATTCCGTTTGTTCCAGAATTATCCCAATCCTTTCAATCCGACAACCTCCATCAAGTTTTCACTTGAAGAAAACGCAAGGGCATCGCTGCGAATCTATGATATCCTCGGTCGACAGGTTGCAGTTCTGGTCGATAGTGAACGTCCCGCGGGATTCACAACCATCCTCTTCGATGCTTCTGCCCTTCCCACCGGAACCTACGTGGCCGTCCTGACATCAGGCGGGAAGAGGGCCAGCACCAAAATGATACTCATGAAATAAGCTGTTGCCTTCCGTTGAAATCTATCGGATAACCGGAAGGCCATTTTCATTGCATTTCCTTTCTAAACTGTCTATTTTCGCTGTATTCTTTTGTCCTTCACGGTTTTTTGTAGGGAATCAGATTGAAATATAGAAGGCGGTCGCATGAAATTATCGTGGAAAAGCATCCCTCTTCACAATAAGATTCTTGGCGCTCTGGTCCTGGGTGCCTTGTTTGGAGTATTGTTCAACGTCAGCAAGTATGAACTGGCGGTGAATGTGAGGGGTGAGCGCGGGAAGATCCTCTCGGAGACAGTGAAGCGATGGGATCGCATCGAGTTCATGGGAAAGGACTCCACCATTCTCGCTTCATTTGGGCCGGAAGATCAACTGAATGTGTTACGATATGTTCGCGGTCTCAGCAAAGAAGATCGTGCGTCGGTGACGATGCGTGTGAGCGGGGATGAACGGGAAGCGGGGAGCATTGCTGAATGGCGTTCGTTTACTGGGATCGCGTCAGTTGAGAAAGTCAAAACGGCGGCGGTCCTCATTAAACCTGTAGGAAACATTTTCATCCGGCTTCTGATGTTTATCTCGATCCCGCTCGTTCTTGCCTCGCTCATTGTGGGTGCTGCAAGCCTGGGGGACATTCGAAGGGTCGGAAAGCTCGGGGGAAAGGCAATTGTCTGGTATCTCATCACGATTGTCTCTGCAATTACGATTGGCCTCACGCTGGTCAACCTGATACAACCGGGAAAACAGCTCGCACCGGAGGCGCAGGAAAAATTGTTGGTCGAATTTCAAACCGATGTCAAAGCGGAAGTTCCTCCCGTGGATCTCGTCGGAATGCTGGTGAATATCGTTGCGACCAATCCAATCAAAGCATTGGCGGAAGGAGAGATGCTGCAGATCGTGTTCTTTGCCCTGATGATAGGAGTCAGCCTTACCCTCGTGCCAGCGGAGAAATCCAAGCCTGTTATTGATTTCTTTGATGGACTGAGCGACACAATGATCAAAATGGTGGGGATGATCATGAATTTCGCCCCGTACGGGGTCTTCGCACTCATTGCGGCGACGGTGGGGGAATTTGGATTTGATATCCTTGAGACGTTGTTCTGGTATGTTCTCACATTGTTGATTGGATTGGCGATTCACACGTTTGGGTTCCTGGGTGTTGCTGTCAGGATCTTTTCTGGGATCCCGTATCGGAAGTTTTTCTCTGGTATGAAGGATGCCATGCTCGTCGCTTTTACCACAAGTTCCAGCGGGGCAACTCT
>DATECW010000055.1:0-4828 GCA_035286705.1 Bacteroidota bacterium | reverse complement strand
CCCTCGGGCCGATTCCAGAGAGTGCAATGCCAGCGCAGCTGCAACTCTGGACTGGATGTCATACTGCTCGCCATTGACGATCTTCATCAGAGGAATAACGGACCGGTTGAACGAATAGTCCGGAGCCACTGCTTTGAGCTGCCTGAGAGTAAGGGCGGCGGAGGCGCGGACACCCGGATACTCAGAAGCAAGGCAGAGGAGGAGATTATCCTCGATGGCGTTAATCTTGGCGATTGTGAACTGTGGCGTTGAAGGGGTCGAGGCGTAGGCCGCACTCGCAAGAATGAGGCCTGTGGCCACCCAAACGATGATAAGCCTGAGAGCTTTCATGCGTCCTCCTGTGGGGGATGAGTGATTGTTTGGGACAAGCCTCATTCTGCTCTACGGAAGGATTCGTTCCGAGTTTCACCGCATGCGTGGCTTCAGACTTGAAAACGGTGCAAGGTTTGTTTAGATTTTTCACAGACACCGCCAGGCCCTTGATATGACGAATAGCGGCAAAACAATTCTTGTCATCGATGATGAAGATACAATGCGGGATGCCGTCAAGGCCGTTCTCGAATCGGACGGATATTCTGTTCTCGAGTCGTCGAATGGGGAGGCTGGACTTCAGGCCGCAATTCAACGGGTCCCCGACCTTGTCTTGTGCGACATCGAAATGCCCGGGCTGAGCGGGTTTGACGTGCTTTTTATGTTCCGCGAAAATCCCGCGACTGCCGTCGTTCCTTTCGTTTTTCTTTCCGGCAAGAACAAAACCACGGACATGCGGAAAGGTATGCAGCTTGGTGCGGACGACTTTCTGACGAAGCCCTTCGACACCAAGGAACTCCTTGCCACTGTAAGGACCAGACTTCTCCGCCGGGGACAAGAAATTGCTCATGCCGAGAGGAAGCTGGAAAAGCTCCGCCTCAACATCAGCACGTCGGTGCCTCATGAACTCAGAACGCCCCTGACCGGAATCATTGGTTTTGCTCAAATTCTCAAAGAACAGGCTGCATCTTCCTCTCCGGAAGAGCTTTTGGAAATTGCGGATCACATCATGGGTTCGGCCACACGGCTTCAGAAGACTCTTGAGAAATTCTGGACCTATGCGGAGATCATGTTTCTGAGCCTGGATGGAGCGTCCAGAAAATCACTCAAGCGGGAAAGGTTCCCCCGTGCCGATTCCCTGGTCAAAGTGCTCGCCCGGGAACGGGCCGCGACCTTTCAACGTGAGGAAGATCTTGAGTTTGTTCTTCCCTCCCAACTGTGCCTGAGAGTCTCAAGTGACCACCTGAGGATCATGCTTGCCGAGGTGATCGACAATGCATTCAAGTTCTCACCCTCAAGAACCCCGGTCACTATCGAATGCATGGTTCTTCCCGAATCCCCCCAATGTAAGATTCACATCCGTGACCGCGGACGCGGTATGGATGTGCACCAGATCAATTCAGTGGCTGGATTCATGCAGTTCGACCGCGGCCACCATGAACAGCAGGGACTGGGACTTGGACTCTCGATGGCGAGAGAACTTGCACGGCTCTATGACGGTGATCTTTCCATCAAAAGCATTCCTGGCGAAGGAACGACGGCGGTTTTTCTGCTTCCTGTTTGTCAATCCTGAACGACAATGAAGAAACTGAAGCGGCGAAAGAGTGGCGCGAAGGTCCACCACTGGGATGAACGCAGGATCGCGGCTTCCGTGAAGAACTTTCTCCGGTCAACGGGACGGAATCCGACGCATGCGTTTAGTTCTCCGGGCAGGACGGAGCTTGGCGGCAACCACACGGACCATAATCATGGAAAGGTTCTCGCCGCCAGCGTTGAGTTGGACATGCTTGCTTCAGCAGCACCGCGATCCGATGATACGGTTCGTATCTTTTCAGAGGGGTTCGGTGACCCGTTTGTTGTTCATACGCGTGACCTGACGATGGACGATGGAGAGAAAGGCACATCCACCGCACTCATCCGGGGAATTCTGGCAACACTCGTACAGCGTGGGCAGAATGTTGGGGGATTCGATGCCTGGGTGACAAGCCGGGTCGGCGTCGGTTCTGGCCTGTCCTCTTCCGCGTGCTTCGAAATCCTTGTTGCATCAATTCTCAATACGTTCTACAACCGGGACAGGATCTCCCGCATCGAGCTTGCCACAGCTGGTCAGATTGCCGAAAACAATTTCTTCGGTAAGCCCTGCGGCCTCATGGATCAGATTGCATGCGGGGTGGGGGGCACGCTTCGAATCGACTTCCGCGATCCGGGCAATCCCGACATCAAACAGGTGCAAATTGATCCACGGGAGTTTGGATTTGATTTGATCGTTGTCAACACCGGATCGAGTCATGAAGATCTCACCGCGGAATACGCGGCTATCCCCGAAGAGATGCGCTCGGTCGCACGTTTTCTGGGGGCCGAGCAGTGTCGGGATGTCGACGTTGACCTGTTTTTCGAGAGACTTCCGGATGTCCGCGCCCGCTGCGGCGACAGGGCTGCCCTTCGGTGTATCCACTTCTTTGATGAGAATGACAGGGTTGATAGGCAGTTCACGGCGCTCAAACAGAGGCGGTTTGGGGAGTTCCTGGATCTTGTGCAGGAATCCGGCGATTCATCGATGAAATATCTTCAGAACGTCCACTCGGCAAGCCATCCCCGGAGCCAGAGCATGACACTGGCGCTTGCCCGGACGGACCGTTTTCTTTCCCGATGCGGCGCGGGCGCATGTCGGGTTCACGGCGGCGGGTTCGCCGGGACCATCCAGGCCTATGTACCCTCCCCTGAGTTGGCAAAGTATCGGCGAATGATGACCCCCCTCTTCGGGCCCGGTTCGGTTCAGCCCCTTATCCTGAGGCCTGTGGGCGTTGAATCCAGATGCCTGTAATTCAATCCTCGAAGTAACAAAAATGCCCCGAACCATCCGGGGCATTTTCTTTTCTGAGTCTTATGTCAGCCGTTATCTTGGTCCGGCTCGTTCCGGTTCCCTCACTTCGGGCCAGAGCCCCGGTTCGCCTGTTCGCGGATTCACTGGCATCACACGTTTGTCGCGTGGTACAAACTCGGGATCTTCCGATGCGAGATATGCCAGGCACGCTGTGAGCACAACATTGTTTCTGAGTTCTTCGAACACGAGTTTGTCGTAGGTATCCCGGTTCGTGTGCCAGGTGTAAAGGAAGTAGTCCCAATTCAGCGAGCCCAATCCGAATCCGGGTGCACCTGCCGCCACGAATGAGGCGTGATCGGTTCCGCCGCCCGATGGCATTCCGGGAACCGAGAGCTTTACATCGTTGGTCACATTCGAGGGAACTCGGGAGAGCCACCGCGCAAGATACTCGCCGGCGTTGATATACCCGGAAGCCGAGATGTTCTGTATTCGCCCTGTTCCATTGTCTTGATTAAAGAGAGCTTGTGTCTTTGCAACGATCTCCGGATGGTCAATGACAAATGCCCGCGAACCATTGAGTCCCTGTTCCTCGCTTGCCCAATGCCCGACAAGAATCGTCCGCTTTGGGTTTGGATAATACTTCTTGAGTATCCGCATCACCTCCATCATCAGCACCGAGCCGGATCCGTTATCGGTTGCTCCCGACCCGGCATCCCATGAGTCAAAATGGGCCGAAAGAATCACGTATTCTTCGGGCTTCTCGGTCCCCCTGATCATCCCAATGGTATTGATGGTCGGCATGTCACCGAGGAATTTCGATTCCGCCACAATCTTCAGGACGGGTTTGTCGCCGTACTCCATCAGGCGATACACAAGCGTGTAATCTTCCACGCTCAAGTCGACGACCGGCACTTTGAGGGCCTTCGTTCCGAAAATCTTGCTGACTCCCCATCCCTGCGACCAGCGGTTGGTGAGAACCCCAACAGCGCCTGCCTGCTCGAGGATATTGGCAAGTGTATCGGCTCGATACCCTGAGCTCCTGATTCGCTGGTTCCAATTCTCGTTGAGCTTCCTCCTGATGGAATTCAGACTGTCGAGCGCGCCCCGCTTGCCGAACTCCTCAAAGTTTTTGTCGGGTCTCCCGGTGGGTTGAGGGGCCGAAATGAGAACGAATTTTCCTTTCACCGAGGGGAGCCACTTCAGAAAAGCAAGAGAATCAGCAACATCAGGAAGGCCTATCACACCTGCGGTCGTTCCACCTTTTTTCGAAGGAGGACTCCACGCGAGCATGGTCCCCTCCAGAGTGCGAACGCGCGGCTCGAGAAGATCGATATGCGTGATCCCGCGCTCCCATCCCCGCCATTTTCCCCATTCCTCGTTCTTTGCTTCAATATCCCATCCCTTATATTTTGCTACAGCCCAGTCATGCGCCCGTTTCATCCCTGGAGTACCAACCAGCCGCGGTCCCACCACGTCCAGCAATTCGTGGGCAATCATCTCAAGCTTGGACGAGTCCATTGCTTCCGCCCAAATGTTCTTGATGACGGCGTCGTCGGTTGGGAAAACCGGGCCTGTCGGCTCCTGGCCGCGAAATCCAGGCGGTTGCCCCAGGAGGGTCTGAACTGAAAATGCAGCGCACACCAGCAGCATACGTGACCAGTATTTCATGATTCCTCCGGTTGTTGATAGACACGAAAGTGATGAAAAATGTAGAACATTTTCCCGGCCGTCGCAAGAACAATTATCTCCCGCAGTCGTGCGCCTCCGTCCGTTCATCGCAACCTTTCGAAAGAAGGAGCGTCTAACTAGTGTCAGAGACATTGCATCCTGTTCCTACCAATGATCATCCGTATGATACGACTGACCGCTGTTCTCTCCTTGGCCTGGTTGTCGGTTCTTGCCAACCCTAATGATAACAAGACCATGCGGCTCAAGAAGGCATCTTCTCCCATTAAGGTTGATGGGTTTATCGAA
>DATECW010000054.1:0-12169 GCA_035286705.1 Bacteroidota bacterium | reverse complement strand
CTCAGGAGTTGCTCAGGATGGAAGGACCTTCTTCTATCCCAATCCCCTCGAATCGGATGGACGCTATGCCCGAAGTCCGTGGTTTGCCGTGGCGTGTTGTCCACCGAACATCAGCCGCATTATTCCGCAGGTAGCTGAAATGGCCTATGCAACGACCGACAATGGTGTGTACGTGAATCTGTTCATGGCGAGCTCGGCGACGGTGACTGTGAAAGGGGAAACACTGAAAATCAGGCAAGAAACGGAGTACCCGTGGGATGGGAAAGTCCGGATCTCAATCGATCCGAAAAACGCTTCAGCGGACTTTGCGCTCAATGTCAGGATTCCCGGATGGGCAGAAGACGAAGCCATACCCGGGAATCTCTACTCGTTTCTGCAGCAGACAAAAGAACGCGCGAGTATTCAAATCAACGGTAAACCGTTGGATGGCAATGCTCCAAAACAGAACGGGTATGTGATGATTCAGCGAAGTTGGAATAAAGGAGATGTTGTGGAACTGAATCTCCCTATGCCCGTGCGCCGGGTTATGAGCCGATCCGAAGTGAAAGACAACCTGGGGAGAGTCGCTCTGCAGCGGGGGCCTCTTGTGTACTGTGTCGAATGGCCCGACGTCAAAGATGGCCACGTTGTGAATCTTGTCCTTCATGATGATGAAAAACTCGCTGCCGAACGTCTTCCCAATCTGCTTGGCGGTGTAACTGTGATCCTGGGTTCTGCGAGGGGACTCAAGTGTGCAGGGGGCGCGGCTATCACTGAAGAAACCGTCAATTTTACGGCCATTCCCTATTATGCCTGGGCTCACCGGGGTAAAGGAGAAATGGCAGTCTGGCTGGCGCGCTCTCCGTCGGCGGCACGGCCGATTCCCTGTCCTACCGTTGCCTCAACATCGAAAGTCGCTGCCTCGGGCGGCGAGCCAAAAGCGGTGAACGACCAGCGCGAACCGTCAAGTTCGATCGATCATACTAACCGGTTTCTCCACTGGTGGCCGCGCAAGGGGACGGCGGAATGGGTCCAATATGATTTTACGACGCCCACTCGTATCTCCGTAGTGGAAGTGTATTGGTTCGACGACACGGGGATCGGCGAGTGCCGGCTTCCGAAGTCATGGAGTCTTCTCTATCGGGATGGAGCAGAATGGAAGCCCGTAAAAAATCCAAGCACTTACGGTGTTGAGAAAGACCGGTACAACCGAACAACATTCGATGCTATCACAACGGACGGACTGAGGCTTGTTGTTCAGCTTCCGGACGGGTTTTCAACGGGAATCCATGAGTGGAAAGTCGAATGATCCGGATCCATGAGGTGATATGATGTTTCGAAAAAAATATATTCTCGTCTCAATTATATTGCTGACACATGTACTCTTCTCACCTCCCGTCATTGCGGGAGCGAATGGAGATTTGAAAGGGAAGGAAAAGGTTGCGAAGAAATTGCTTCCATTCGGATTGAACGCCGTTCGCCTCCACGACGGCCCATTCCGCAACGCAATGCTCCTGGACCAACAAGTTCTCCTGGATATCGACAACAACCGTCTTTTGCACACCTGGAGAATCAATGCGGGACTTCCTGCATCAGATTCGGCGTACGGAGGATGGGAGGCGCCAAATGTCGAATTGCGGGGACACACCCTCGGGCACGTTCTGACGGCCTGTGCACTGATGTATGCAAGCACCGGGGATCAACGATTCAAGGCCAAGGCCGACTCGATCGTCACTGAGCTTGGAAAGATCCAGGCGGCTCTTCCTTTTCGCGGATTTCATCCAGGGTATCTCTCGGCGTTTCCCGAGGAGTTCATCGATCGAGTGGAAACCCGCAAACAGGTCTGGGCCCCGTACTATACTCTTCACAAAATCATGGCCGGCCTGCTCGATATGTATGTTCGTTGCGGAAACACGCAAGCCCTCGATCTGGTCACGAATATGGCCGCGTGGGTGAAAGTTCGGATGGACAAACTCACGACGGAGCAACAGCAAAAAATGCTCCAGACCGAGTTCGGCGGAATGAACGATGTGCTGGCAAATCTCTATGGCGTCACCGGAGATCCCACTCATCTCCGTCTTGCGCAGTTGTTTGATCACGACGTAGTCTTTGGCCCATTGAGCAGGGGTGTCGATTCCCTGGACGGTTTGCACGGGAATACGCAAATTCCAAAAATGATCGGAGCCGTCAGGGAGTATCAGCTGACCGGAGAGAAACGCTATTACGACATTGCCCGCTTCTTCTGGCAGCGGGTGGCACATCACAGGTCGTACGTCATCGGGGGCAACACGAATGACGAACAATTCTTTCGTACTGACCTTTTCTCGAAGAATCTCGGCTCGGCGAGCACCGAGACTTGCAACAGCTACAACATGCTGAAACTCACCCGCGACCTTTTCGCCATGAATCCCGAACCGGAGCTGATGGAATTCTACGAACGGGTGTTGTTCAATCACATCCTCGCATCCCAGGATCCGGCAACAGGAATGATGTGCTATTATGTTCCTATGAAACCCGGTGCATTCAAGACATTTTCAACTCCCGATAAATCATTTTGGTGCTGCGTCGGTACCGGTGTGGAAAACCACGCGAAATATGGAGAGTCGATCTTCTTCCATGACGACCAGTCACTGTATCTTAATCTTCTCCTCGCATCCGGATTGACATGGAAAGAAAAGGGACTCTTCGTTCGCCTGGAGACGAGTTTCCCAGAGGAAGAGAGGGCACAGCTTATTTTCGCATGTGAGAAGCCAGTTCGGCTGAAGCTGAACGTCCGTCATCCCCAGTGGGTTGCATCGCCGATGGTCCTGACGGTGAATGGCAAAAACGAACCAGTCAGGGGAAAACCTGGAACGTACGAACAAGTCGATCGCACATGGAAGAACGGGGATGTGGTGGAGATCCAGTGGCCCATGAAGCTGCGTCAGGAGGCGATGTCCGACGATCCGCGTATGGTTTCGATATTGTACGGTCCGATCGTTCTGGCGGGAGACCTTGGCACGGAAGGGCTTGACGATGCGAAACGATATGGGCCCAGCGCGCCGCCCATGCGGCGTGTTCAGCCGATTGTCGTTCCGGACTTCGTATCAGACGAAGAGAATGTCGTGAACGAGATCAAACCCGTCCTGGAATTACCCTTGACATTCCGCTCCGCCGGCTTGGGCCGTCCGGCCGATGTGACCTTTCTGCCGTTCTACAAGGTCCATGACCGGCGCTATTCAGTGTATTGGAGGACGTACACAACGGATGAATGGGCTCTGAATAAAATGGAGGTCGCCGAGTTTGAGGCAAGAAGAAACGCAATCGAGCGAAAGACCGTCGACGTCGTGGATATTGATGACAGGGAAAGCGAGCGTGCACACGAATTCAAGGGAGAACGGTCCCGAGAACACTGGTTTGATGGCCGGCGAGGGCGGGAATCAAGAACGTCGTTTTCCTACAGGCTCAAGGTGCTTCCCGATGAGCCGCTCACGCTTGTGTGTACATATCGGGGGAGTGAAGGCCCGAAACGGGCTTTTGAAGTATTCGTTGATGACAAGAAGATCAAAGATGAGACCCTCGAAATTCACCCCGGGGAGTTCTTCGATTTCGAATACCCGCTGCCGGAAGAGCTCACCAGTGGGAAACAAAGAGTGACGGTGAAATTTCAGGCCGTGCCGGGGGCAATTGCCGGCGCCGTGTTCGAAATTCGCATCGTCCGCCAGAAGTAAACAGAACCTGACTCTGAAGGAGTACTCCATGGAACCATCAACCACCCTGGGCGTGATCGTCGGGAACAGAGGCTTCTTCCCTGCCCATTTGTGCGAGACCGGACGCAAGGAAATTCTCGATGTGCTCAAACAGATAGGAATCAAGACTCTCGCGCTGCCTCCCGACGCAACAAAGTTCGGAGCTGTTGAAAGCTATTCGGATGCCCAGAAATGCGCCTCGTTTTTTCGCTCTCACAGGGAAGAGATCGACGGCATTCTTGTGACGCTCCCGAACTTCGGCGACGAGCGTGCAGTAGCGGATACGATCCGCCTGTCCGAGCTTCATGTTCCGGTTTTGGTACATGCGTTCAGCGATGATGAGTCAAAAATGACCATCAAACACCGGCGGGACAGTTTCTGCGGAAAAATGTCGGCCTGCAACAACCTCCATCAGTACGGCATCAAGTATTCACTCACTCGACTTCACACCGTCAGTCCTGCCTCAAAATCATTCCATGAGGATTTGATTCGCTTCGCCGGAACATGCCGCGTCGTCCGACGTCTGAAGAATGCCCGCATCGGAGCGCTGGGTGCAAGGCCGGCTGCGTTCAATACTGTCCGCTATAGTGAAAAGCTTCTCGAGGCAGCAGGCATTTCGGTCGAGACATTAGATCTGTCTGAAGCTCTCGGTTGGACGAGGAAGATGCAGGATTCCGATAAGCACGTTCAGGATAAACTTGCTACGATCAGAGATTACACAACCGTGTCAGGCATTCCGCAGGAAAGCCTCTTGAAAATGGCAAAGCTGGGCGTGGCAATGGATCGCTGGGTGAAAGAAAAGAATCTCTCGGCAACAGCGATTCAGTGCTGGACGGCTCTGGAGGAATTCTACGGCGTGGTACCCTGCACGCTCATGAGCATGATGTCCGATTCGTTGATGCCGAGCGCTTGTGAAACCGACATCGCGGGATTGCTTGGAATGTATATTCTGCAGTCGGCTTCAGAAAAGCCCGCAGCACTTCTTGACTGGAACAATAACTACGGAAGCGACCCTGAAAAAGGTGTTGTGTTCCATTGTTCAAATCTGCCAAAATCGTTTTTCAGCTCCCAGAAAATGGACTTTCAGGAAATCATAGCGGGAACGGTCGGGAAGGAAAATACATTCGGCACTATCGTAGGGAGAATCGCTCCGGGTCCCTTCACATTTTGCCGAATCTCGACCGACGACCTCCGCGGCGTGATCACATCGTATGTCGGAGAGGGGGAATTCACTGATGATGCTCTCGATACTTTTGGGGGGTACGGCGTCATCAAAGTTCCTGCATTTCAGCGCTTACTGCAGTACATTTGCCGTAATGGCCTCGAACATCACGTTGCGGCAACACGGGCGCAAGTGGCAGACGCAATCCATGACGCGCTCACCACGTACCTCAACTGGGAAGTCTATCATCATCACTAATTCTCCGGAAGGACAACCGTGACCACACTTGACTGGATTGTCATCGCAATCTACTTTACCGGTTTGCTGGCGTTGGCATGGTGGGTGATCAAGAAGGGAAAAGACACGGCAGACGACTACTTTCTCGCTGGAAGGAATCTGGGCTGGTGGATCGTGGGGGCCTCGATTTTCGCTTCGAATATAGGATCGGAACATCTTGTCGGCCTTGCGGGCTCGGGTGCGACGAGCGGGGTGGCGATGGCGCATTATGAGCTTCATGCATGGTGCTTGCTCGTCCTCGGCTGGGTCATGATTCCGTTCTACATTCGCTCGCGGGTTTTTACCATGCCCGAGTTTCTCGAGCGACGGTTCTCGCCGACGGCCCGTTGGGTGTTATCTCTCATTTCACTGGTTGCCTACGTCCTTACAAAGATTGCTGTCGGTATTTTTGCCGGTGGCATCGTGTTTGGCGCCCTCATTCCTGAGATGCAGATACAAATCGGGGACATCGTCTTCGACAGTTTCTGGATTGGCTCGGTTCTGGTGGTTCTTCTTACCGGCCTTTACACGGTGCTCGGCGGCATGCGCGCGGTCGCGTATACCGAGGCATTACAGACGTTTATCCTGATCGTGGGATCTGTCCTTCTGACCTATTTCGGTCTGTCAAAGCTTGGCGGATGGGAGGAACTGCGGTCGGTGCTTGGTTCTGAAGCGTTCAACCTGTGGAAACCACTGATCCCGGCAGGGATGGAGGGAACGTGGGAACCCATCAAGGAGACAACCCGGATTGCATGGTATTTCAACGGCAACTATCCGTGGCTGGGGATGCTGCTTTGCGCTCCGATCATTGGTCTTTGGTATTGGACGACAGACCAGTATATCGTTCAGCGCGCGCTCGGTGCCCCAAGTGAACAAGAAGCCCGTCGCGGGAGTATTTTCGCGGCTTTCCTCAAACTCCTCCCCGTGTTCATCTTCATTATCCCCGGTATGATCTGGCTTGCACTGGCAAGAACAGGGCGGGTCCCCGAGTTCGCGGGTATGCTCGACGCAAACGGCAATGCGCTTGCCGACCAGTCCCAGGCCGCATTTGCCCTCATGGTCAAATATGTGATGCCGGTGGGGCTCCGCGGCCTTGTCGTTGCAGGGCTCCTTGCGGCTCTCATGAGCTCGCTGGCCGGAGCCTTCAACGCCTCATCGACGCTCTTCACCATCGATTTCTATCAGAAATTCAAACCACAGGCAACGCAGCATCAGTTGGTTTGGATTGGAAGAGTGGCGACCACCGTCCTCGTCCTCATTGGGCTGCTGTGGATTCCTGTCATCAGAGGCGGCAGGGGGTTGTACGATTATCTGCAGGGCGTTCAGGGTTACCTTGCTCCCCCGATTTTTGTTGTCTTCTTCTTCGGCGTGTTCATGAAACGTCTGAACGCCAAAGGCTGCCTCTCGGCTCTCTTGGTGGGATTCGTCCTGGGCGTTTTCCGATTGATCGTTGACACACCTGTGGCATTGAAACTCTCAGGATTCGAGAACGGCTATCCCGAAGGATCTCTGTTCTGGGTTGTCAACAATATCTATTTCCAATACTACAGTCTTCTGATCTTTCTCGTTTCGGTCGCTGTGATGATTGTCGTGAGCTACATGACGGAGAAACCCCCCGAACAACAGATCACGGATCTGACATATCAAACGATGAGTGAAGACCACAGGAAGGAGACGCGCTCGAGCTGGAACAAATGGGATGTGATCAGTTCCGGTGTCGTGCTTCTGCTGATTCTCATGGCCTATCTCTACTTCACAGGATAAACGGAACGGCGAGCCCAATGTGAAAAAACGATATTCGATTGGACTTGATTTCGGAACGAATTCTGTCCGGGCTCTTGTGGTCGACATCGCAAACGGCCGGGAGGTCGGGACGGCGGTGTGGTACTATGAGCGAGGCCGGGGCGGCGTGATTCTTTCGCATGATCCCAATCTTGCCCGCCAGCATCCCGCCGACTATGTGAAAGGGGCGGAACTCAGCATCAAAAAGGCTCTCGCTCAGGCCAAACGGACTGTTCGTGGATTCCAGCCGCATGATGTTCTTGGGATTGGTGTGGATACGACGGGAAGTACTCCGCTTCCTGTCGATGAAAAAGGACATCCACTCGCGTTTCAGAAGAAATTTTCCCGCGATCCCAATGCAATGGCGTGGCTTTGGAAGGACCATACAGGTGTAAAGGAAGCGGGTGAAATAACGGAACTGGCGCGGGAAATCCGTCCTCATTTCATCGCCAAATGCGGAGGGGTGTATTCGAGCGAATGGTTCTTCAGCAAAATGCTGCATTGCTGCCGGACAAGTCCGGAAGTGGCTGACGCGGCATTCCGCTGGGTGGAGATTGCAGATTGGATACCGGCAATGCTCACCGGGACGGAATCGCCGGAAACAATGACGGTTGGAGTGTGCGCGGCCGGTCACAAGGCGATGCATAATGATCAGTGGGGAGGCTATCCTGATGAGGAATTCCTTTCACGTCTGGATAAGAGGCTTGCGGCATGGGCTCATCGCATGCCGTCAAAAGTCCATACGGCTGACCGTGCTGTCGGAGGATTGACCAAAGAGTGGGCGAAGAAAACAGGATTGAAAGAGGGTACGCCGGTTGCCACAGGGGCTTTTGATGCTCACCTCGGTGCCGTGGGAGCCGGAGTCGCAACGGGTACGCTTGTCAAGATCATTGGCACAAGTACGTGCGATATCGCTGTTGTTCCCTCCGATTCTCCCTTGTCGGACATCCCGGGACTATGTGGCGTTGTGGATGGAAGTGTCCTTCCGCACTACTTTGGACTGGAAGCAGGCCAGTCGGCCGTCGGAGATATTTTCAATTGGTTCGTTCAATATATACGGCCGAAGAGGGGGACACATGAGGCGCTTGCCGCGGCTGCCGCAAAGCTGAAAGCGGGGGAATCGGGTCTCCTCGCGCTTGATTGGAATAATGGCAACAGGACGGTTCTTGTCGATCAACAACTTTCCGGCCTTCTGGTGGGACAGACGCTCTACACGACCGGGCCGGAGATCTATCGCGCCCTGGTGGAAGCGACTGCTTTTGGCGCTCTCACGATCATCAATCGCTTTGAGGAGTTTGGAATTCCCGTCGAGCAGGTGGTCAATTGCGGCGGCATTGCGGAGAAAAACCCGTTCGTCATGCAGGTGTATGCGGATGTCACCGGCAGACCCATGATGGTGAGCCGATCCGGTCAGACATGCGCGTTGGGTGCCGCAATCGCCGGTGCCGTGTCGGCTGGCGGCTACAGCAGTTTTTCTGATGCCCAAAAAGCCATGACGGGATTGAAGGAGCGGGCCTTCAAGCCAAATTCCGGCGAGCACGCTGTCTACAAGGAACTCTATCCACTCTACAAAGTCCTTCATGATGCTTTTGGCACCAAGGAATGGAACGGGAACCTCCATTCGGTTATGAAGAAACTCATCGAAATCCGAAACAGCACGAGAAAGTGACCAACGTATGCTGCAGCAACTGAAGGAACAGGTGTGCGAGGCGAATATCAGTTTGGTTCGGGAGGGCCTTGTCGTTCTGACGTGGGGGAATGCCAGCGCTGTCGATCGTTCAACCGGAATGATGGTCATCAAGCCCTCGGGTGTCCAGTACTCGAACATGAAACCAAGAGACATGGTTGTTGTTTCAATTGAGACCGGTCAGGTTGTGGAGGGAAAACTGCGACCCAGTTCTGATGCGCCAACGCACCGCGTACTGTATGCCGGTTTTGCGGAGATTGGCGGGATTGCCCACGTGCATAGTCCTCACGCCACGGCGTGGGCACAGGCGAACAAGGAGCTTCCTCCCTTTGGCACAACGCATGCGGACCATTTCCATGGGACGATACCATGCACAAGGCAGTTGACGGAAGACGAAATTGAAAACAGCTATGAAGAGAATACCGGACGTGTTATCCTTGAGCGATTTGCCGGAATCGATCCTCTTCATATGCCGGCAGTCTTTGTGGCTAGTCATGCTCCCTTTGCATGGGGAGAGAATGTCGATGACGCGCTGAAAAACGCCATAACACTCGAGCAAGTGTGCAGCATGGCAAGTGAGACCCTGATGCTAAATCCCTCCTTGAGCCGCATGAACGGAACGCTGGTCGACAAACACTTTTTCCGGAAGCACGGTAAGGAAGCCTATTATGGGCAGAAGGGGAAGCAGGGCTGAAGCGTCTGCCTGAGTCAGATGCCCGGAATCTGCAGTCCATACGCTCCGCCCGGATTCCGGGAATCGGGTATCTCGAGGATTGCGGAATCTACACATTGAGGTGAGCCGTGAAACGAAAATCGCTGCTCTTTCTATTTCTCTTCCTAAATTGTTCCCCCCTTGTTTCCCAGACCAACTATGACCTCAAAGTTGGTCCGGACAAACTGACGCTGCTCTTTCTGCTGAAGAATCGATTCTACCAGCCGCTGGAAGAAAAACTCAACACATTCCTTCAGGCAGCTGCACAAGATGTCTGGTACGAGGATTTTCTCTTCAGGGCTTTCGACAGCTTTGACATTGGTGATCCGGCTCTCGACCCGTATCTGAACGAATGGGTGCAGTTGTTTCCGGCTTCTACTAACGCCTATGCCGCCAGAGCTCTGCATCGGATGCGGGTAGGATGGGAAATCAGGGGATACAGATATGCAAGAGATGTTTCCGAGCGGCAATGGGAGGGGATGAGGAACTACTTCAAACTGGCCCTTGAGGATGCTTCGGCAGGGCTGAAGTTGAATCCCCGTCACCTGCCGTGTTATGACGTCTTTATCACAATAGGCATGCATTCGGCCGACAATACCCTCAGTCGCAGGATCCTCGACAAAGCGCTCGAAGTGACTCCTTCAAGTTTGCAGATCCGATTGGCCTACATGTGGAGTCTTCTTCCCCGCTGGGGAGGATCTCGAGAACAAATGCTGCAATTCGCAAACGAATCGGCCGCGTTCACAAATCAGAATCCAAGATTGAAGGTCTTGTACGGGTATGTTCCTTTTGACCGCGGCTGGGAGTTGGAAGCGGAAGGAAAGTACGCTCAGGCTATTGAGCTTTTCACACAGGCATTATCGTACGGAGGACGAGCACTGTTCCATATGCATCGCGGCGATTGCTATTACAATCTGAAGCAGTACCAGACTGCCTTGCAGGAGTACGAACGCGGGCTCGAGGTCTCGCCGCAGGATGTCGATCTTCTCCGGAGCAAAGGAGAGGCTCTGCTGGCGCTCGGGGAAGTTGAAGCCGCGCGTGCGGTGCTCAAGACGGCGAGTGAGCTTGACCCGACCGATCGGATGGTGCAACAGCAAAAAGAGGAAGCCGAAGACAAAACGGTTGAAAGCGATGCGCATATCAATAAAGGATATGATCTCCAACAACAAGGACGCGACGTGGAGGCAATTCGCGAATATGACCTGGCTATTAAGGCCGATCCGAACGAACGGCTTGGTTACTATAATCGGGGTATTGCCCTGCGCAATCTTGGCCGATACGACGAGGCCCTCAAGGACTTTCGCAGGGCTATTGAAAGGGATTCGCGTGACAAATCAGCCTACAACAACATCGGTTGGATCCTGATGCGGCAGGAGAAGTTCAGCGAGGCAGTCAATGCATACTCCTCCTGCATCCGCCTGAATGCCAACGATGGAGCCTCATATATGAACCGGGCCTATTGCTATCACAAGTTGGGTAAAATAGACTATGCTTTGAGCGATATGAAGAGAGCTTGCGACCTTGGACAGAAGGAAGCATGCGCGCAGTACGAACGTTTGCAGCAGCCGCAGTAATCCTGTAACCAGATTCCCGGAATCCGCCATACACACGCTCCGCTCAGATTCCGGGAATCTTCCAAGGCGACGGGAGAAGCCACCGCCACAAACCACCAATCTAAATAATGGGGGGACACAATGAATGAATTATCTATTCCGGATGAAGCTCGCAGAGATTCTGAAGCGTTCGAAGTGCTGCGGGTGTGGATTGCCAGTAAGCAGCAACATGTTTCACTCCAACTGGGAGTCTGGGAGGATCCCGCAGCTTGGGGAATCTTCCTTGTTGATCTGGCTCGGCATCTCGCAAACGCGTATCAACAGGAGAAAGGATTGGATTTCAATGCAACGGTTGCCCGCATTAAATGGGGCTTTGATGCGGAAATGAACTCACCCACTGATTTTCCAAGAGGAAGTATAAAGGAGAACTAGGCGCGGCTGAAACATCGCTTTTTCTCTCCCCTTTTTTCAAAGGGGGATCGAGTGGGATTTGGAATTTTCGCAAGAAGCCCGATTCCATCAAACTGAGCCAGATTCCGGAATCTGCCATACACACTCTCCGCTCAGATTCCGGGAATCGGTCTCACGTGGAATCCGGAAGTCTCATGAGACTTAAAAGGAACACAATCATGACAAAACGTTTCCAACTCTTCCTTATTGTCACTATTCTGTTGCTCGTCCCGGTCTGCCTTATCTGCCAACCCACGACGGCACGAATAAAGATAGATACAGACCGTCAGATCGGTGAAGTCCATCCCCATCTCTTCGGCAACTTTACCGAACACCTTGGCCGAATGATCTATGGCGGGATCTACGAGGAGGGGAGCAAGCTGTCCGACAAAGACAATCTTCGGACAGATGTACTAGCCGCCGTCAAAGGATTGAACGTTTCCATATTGCGCTGGCCGGGCGGGAATTTTGCCTCCGGATACAACTGGAAGGACGGGATCGGTCCCAAGGATCAGCGGCCCGTTCGTAAAGAACTCGCCTGGAATGCCCTTGAAACAAATCGATTTGGGACGGACGAATTCCTCCGATACTGCGAGAAGATCGGTACCGAACCCTACATATGCATAAATCTCGGCCTTGGAACGATCGAGGATGCCCGTCAATGGGTCGAATACTGTAATGAGTCGAAGCATACGGCCTTGGCCGATCTAAGAAGAAACAACGGCCGCGAAACCCCGTACAAGGTCACGTATTGGGCGCTCGGAAATGAAATCGACGGATGGTGGCAGCTTGGCCATAAGAACGCAGAAGAATATTCAAAGGTGGCGCTCGAAACTGCCA
>DATECW010000053.1:0-8177 GCA_035286705.1 Bacteroidota bacterium | reverse complement strand
CGTGATTTCGGTGCCCGAGTATTTGCCGTACAGAACTTTGTCTCCCACCTTCACTTCCATTGCAATGTGTTTTCCTTCATCGGTCGTCCGACCGGGACCTGCGGCAATGATCTCGCCCCAGACCGGTTTTTCTTTCGCCGTGTCCGGTACAATGATCCCGCCTTTGGTTTTCTCCTCGGCGACAGACGGCTTCACGACAACGCGATCTGCCAGCGGTTTGAGAGAAATCATAGCTTCACTCCTTGTTTAAGTTGTTTATTTTAAAAGACTTAAGAGAAATGCTGCGGATAAGTTAGCACTCTTTGGATTTGAGTGCCAATAATATAACACTCTGGGAGCTCTTTGTCAAGTGGGGTTTGAAGGCGAAAATAGGACTATTGAGAGCTGGCGCCAGAGATCACGAGGACATACTCCCCTCGTGGAGGCTTCAAGGAAAGGGCCTTCAATACTGAAGTCAGCGGACCTCGGACGACTTCCTCAAACTTCTTCGTCAGTTCCCTGGCCACCACAACCTGTCGATCCCCCCAGACCCCCCGAATCTCAGTAAGAGTTTTGAGAACGCGGTGGGGGGATTCATAGAGGACGATTGTCCGGGATTCGCTCTTCAATGATTCGATTCTTGTCTTCCTTCCCTTCTTAACGGGAAGGAAACCTTCGAACACAAAATGGTCAAGCGGGAGGCCGCTTACGATAAGCGCTGAAAGAAAGGCAGATGGGCCCGGAATGGGAATAATGGGGATGGAACTTTCGATCGCCGCGGCGACAATTCTATGCGCCGGATCGGAGATCCCAGGCGTCCCCGCATCGGAAACCAGAGCAATGGACTTTCCGTCAAGAAGATGCTGAATGAGCTGCGGCGTACGCTGCTTCTCATTGTAGCTGAAGTAGCTCACCATCGGTTTGGTGATTCCGTAATGGTTAAGCAACACCTTTGTGGTGCGCGTATCTTCCGCCGCAATCAGATCGACGCCCGAAAGGACCTTCACCGCACGGTAGGTCAGGTCCTCCAGGTTACCAATAGGTGTCGCTACTATGTAAAGGATGCCGGACATGAAGATGGGGTCGCGTGTTGCGGTCAGCACTTGAACATCGAGAAGCAAGAAAAGCAATATTCAATTCTCAATTCTCAATATTCAATTCTCAATATTCAATTCTCAATATTCAATTCTCAATGTTCAATGTTCAATGTTTACCGCCTACATTCCCCAATCCCTCGCGTACCGGAAATCCACATTCACCGTTCTGTACGAGACTTTTGCGATAATCGGAGGGCGTCGCTTGAACTGACTCTTCTGCACCATGGCGCGCACTTTCCTGATGAACCGCTTGTCAAATCCCCGCTTCACAAGTTCTTCATCCGACCTTCGTTCGTCGATCATGAAATACAACAATCGGTCGACCTTGCGATACTCAAGTCCCATTTCCCCTTCATCCGTCTGACCAGCCCAAAGGTCCGCGCTTGGCTCTTTTTTCACAATGCGCTCCGGAATTCCGATCGCAGAAGCAAGTTGCCAGACCTGCGTTTTGTACAAGTCTCCGATCGGATTCAATGCGGAAGCCGTGTCGCCAAACAACGTCCCGTACCCCAGCATAATTTCTGTCTTGTTGCTTGTTCCCACCACCAAAGCCCGTTCCCTCGCTGAGATATCGTACAACACAATCATACGCATGCGGGCCATGACATTGCCTCTTCGCGTACGATCCTTCGTGTTGTGGGTGTCGCAATACGCATCAACCATCGCGCTGATCGGAACTGCAAGCGTGTGTATTCCGAACTTCCCCGCAAGGAGCATCGCATCCTTGGTGCTTTGAGGATTGCTCGTTCTGTACGGAAGGATGACACCCAGGACATTCCTCTTGCCAAGTGCCCGTATCGCAAGAACAGCCGACACGGCAGAGTCCACCCCTCCCGAAAGCCCGACCACCGCCTTCGAGAATCCCGGATTTCGAATTTCGTCGCGGAGGAACCGCACCAACAGTTCCTCCACAATCTTCATATTGAGCTTCAGGGCATCGCTCTTTTGCGCCGATTCCATGCTACTCGCCTGCCTCGAGTTCTTTCAACGCCTTGCGGATGATCAAGAGACCCTCATCGACCTCTTCCGTTTTGAGATTCAGCGGCGGCCTGAAGCGAATAGCGCGGTCACCGCAGCCTATCAGAATCAATCCTTCCTCATACGCTTTGCTCCGCAGATGATCACGATTCTGTGACGTATCAAGGTCCATCGCACAGAAGAGGCCGCGACCCCGTGAATTGCTCACCAGCTTTGGAAACTCCTTTTCCAGCTGATTGATCTGCTTCAACATGTAGTCTCCAACGACCCGCGAATTCTCGACCAGATTTTCTTCCTGAATAATCTCCAGGGTGCGGGTGAAGCGAACCATGTCCGTCAGGTTGCCGCCAAAGGTGGAGTTGATCCGGCTGGGCTTGTGAAAGACATTGTCCATCACATCATCGATCCGGTTGGTCGAGGCGAACCCGCAAATCTGTGTCTTCTTTCCGAAAGCCATCAAATCGGGTTTCACAAAGTACTCATGCGCCCACATTTTGCCTGTTATTCCCACGCCTGTCTGCACTTCATCAAAAATCAGGAGGATCTCGCTCTCATCACAGATGGTGCGCAATTCTTCAAAGAATTCCTTTCGGAAATGGTTGTCGCCCCCTTCAGCCTGGATGGGCTCGATGATCAAAGCGGCAATATCGTCGGGATTGTTGACGATCGCCTGCTTGATCTGTTGGATCGCCAGTGTTTCTTCTTTTTTCACTTCGGCCAGATGGGCTGCATCGAGGGGAAACTTGATGGCGGGATTATGAATGCGCGGCCATTTGAATTTTGGGAAGTAATTGGTTTTCGTTGGATCAGTATTTGTCAGGGAAAGCGTATAGCCGCTCCGTCCGTGGAAGGCCCTCCGAAAGTGAATCACCTGCCACCCCCGCTCTTCCGTGTATCCTTTCGTGAAATTCCTGCGGACTTTCCAATCGAAGGCCGTCTTAAGCGCATTCTCCACGGCCAATGCGCCCCCGTCGACAAAAAAGACGTACGGGAAATATTCGGGCATCGCGACCCGTGCGAATGTCTCGACGAACTCCGCCATCTCGACTGTGTATGCGTCGGAATTGGAGGGCTTGTTGACGGACACCGTGGCCAGCTTCTCCAGAAACTCCGGAGTCGTCAGTTTTGGATGGTTAAGGCCGACAGAGCCAGACGAAAAGAACGTGAAGTAATCAAGATACTTCTTGTTGTATCTCGAGTCGTAGACGCGGGCACCTTGGGATCGCTTTAGATCGACCACAAGATCGAAGCCGTCAACCAGCATATGTCTTGCAAGCGTCGAGTGCACTTCCGTTGGAAGGACCTTGACGGGATTCTTTGTAGTGGGACGGGGAAGGTTGACCGAACCATTTCTTCTGTTCGGTGCTTCAACTGACTGCTTCTGAGTTTTCTGCGGTTTTGTTTCGATACCTTTTTCAGACATGTGACACCTCCAATTCGTTCCAAGGATTCATCGTTGATTGATGAAGGGGAAGCCCGTTCGCGGGCAAACGCATCCTTAGAAGAATTCCTGGTGTTCAAAGAACTGGATGATGAAAAAGGATCGGTGAGTCACGGAATTGTTGATTTGCTGATTTCTTGATTGATGATTTCGTTCCTATTCTTTTGTGTCGATTTGGGCTCTCTGGAGCTTACCGCTGTAATCAACATACACCGTTTTCCATTCGGAGAAAAACTCATAGACAGTCCATCCACCCTCTCGGTGACCATTTCCTGTCTCCTTTACTCCTCCGAACGGCATATGAGCCTCTGCCCCGATGGTGGGGGCATTAATATACGTAATCCCGGCGCGGATATCCCGTATGGCCTGATACGCATTATTCAGATCCTGCGTATAGACCGATGAAGACAGGCCGTAATTCGTTCCGTTTGCCACATCGATTGCGTCAGCAATATTTTTCACCTTGATCACCGACAGCACAGGCCCGAAAATCTCCTCCCGTGCCACCCTCATCGAGGCGGTGACGGCGCCAAGGATGGTAGGTTCATAGAACCAGCCTTTGGACAATTCGTTTCCATCGGGGCGCTTTCCACCTGCGAGAACTTTCGCTCCTTCTTCGGTTCCGATACCGACATACTTCTCCACCGTTTCGACCTGATTCTGATTCACCAGCGGACCGACATCCGTGGTTTCCTTGAGTCCGTCGCCAAGACGAAGTTTCTTCGTATGATCCACAAGCATGGAGAGGAACTTGTCATAGACTTTCTCGTGAACAATCAGCCTGCTCGTGGCTGTGCAGCGTTGTCCCGTTGTGCCAAACGCACCCCACAGGACCCCCTCGAGGGCGAGATCCAGTCTTGCGTCATCCATGACAATCTGGGCATTCTTCCCTCCCAGTTCCAATGAAACGCGTTTGAGCGTCTTTGCAGCCACTTCGGAGATCTTCTTGCCCACGCCGCTCGATCCGGTGAAGCTGATCAGGTCGATCGACGGGTGATCGACGATTGCCATCCCAACCGAACTACCGCCGCCATGGACGATGTTGACGACTCCCTCGGGGATCCCGGCCTCAACCAGAATCTCAACCAGCCTGGCCGCCGTTTCGGGTGTATCCGAGGCCGGCTTGAACACGATAGCATTCCCGCAGACGAGCGCAGGGAACATTTTCCACGTTGGGATGGCCATGGGAAAATTCCACGGCGTGATTATTCCGGCAACGCCAATCGGCATGCGCAAGGCCATATTGAATTTGTTCGGGAGCTCCGACGGGACAGTGTGCCCAAACAGGCGGCGTCCCTCCGATGCGGCGTAGTACGCAGTGTCGATTCCTTCCTGAACATCTCCCCGCGTTTCAAGAAGTACTTTTCCCATCTCCTTTGTCATCGTGCGGGCAAGGTCTTCTTTGCGCGCAGTCATCAGGTCTCCGACTTTCTTCAGGATGTTCCCACGACTCGGAGCGGGTACAAGCCGCCACCGTTCAAACGCTTCTCGCGCTGCACTAACCGCCTCATCGACATCTTCTTTTCCTGAAAGGGGAAACGTGCTCAGCACTTCATCCCAATTTGCGGGATTGCGGTTTTCGAAGGTTTTTCCTGATTTTGCGTCAACCCATTTTCCGTTTATGAAGTTCTTGTATGTTTTGGCCATGGTCGTTGTCAGTGTCAGTGTTCAGTTGTCAGTAGTCAGTAGAAAGTTTTCGGTCTAAAGCCGAGAGCTGAGGGCTGACCGCTGAAAGCCAACAGCTCTCAGCTCCCCGCGTACGCGGGGACAGCTTTCAACTCCTCATTTCAATCCTAACCTCTCAAATACATAATCGACGTGCTTCACACTTTTCTTTCCGTCAAACACGTTATCCAGTTCGTTTTTGTCCAGGTATTTTTTCACTTCGGAATCCCCTTCCAGTACCGATCGGAAATCCGCTCCGTTCTGCCATACACTCATCGCGTGGTTCTGAACCACGCGGTACGCATCCTCTCGTTTCATTCCTTTTTTTGTCAATCCAAGGAGCACCGATTGTGAAAAAACGAGGCCATGCGTCTTTTCGAGGTTCTTTCGCATGTTCTCGGGATACACGATCAATTTGTCGACAATGGCGGTAAATTGAACCAGCATATAGTCGAGGAGAATACAGCTATCGGGGACAATCACACGTTCCACGGAAGAATGTGTGATGTCGCGTTCGTGCCACAGCGCAACATTCTCCATTGCTGCAACTGCATTGCCGCGCAGCACCCGTGATAATCCCGCTATTCGCTCGCAGGTGATGGGATTGCGCTTGTGGGGCATGGCGGACGACCCCTTCTGTCCCTTTGAAAAGAACTCCTCAGCTTCCAGAACTTCGGTTTTCTGGAGGTGGCGGATCTCCGTGGCAAATTTCTCCAACGAGCTGCCGACCACCGCAAGAGTGTTCATGAATTCAGCATGTCTGTCTCTTTGCAGGACCTGGGTTGAAATCGGGGCCGCCTGCAGAGCAAGCTTCTCGCACACATATCGCTCAACTGAAGGATCAATGTGAGCATAGGTACCGACAGCTCCCGAAATCTGGCCGACCGAAATGGTCCTGGCCGCATGCTGAAGCCGTTCAATATTCCGCAGCGTTTCGGCGTACCAGAGGGCGAATTTCAGCCCAAGGGTCACAGGTTCTGCATGAATGCCGTGTGTACGGCCGACCATGACAGTCATCTTGTGCTCTTTGGCCCGCCGCGCGAGGACCGTTTTGAGATTCTCCAAATCCTTGAGCAACAGCTCCGCCGATTGCTTCATTTGAACGGCAAGCGCCGTGTCCAGAACATCCGAAGACGTCATACCGAGATGGATGAAGCGCGATTCGGGTCCGACGTATTCACCCACATTCGTGAGGAAAGCAATCACGTCATGTTTAACTTCTTCCTCGATTTCGAGGATTTTGGGAACGCTGAACGCCGCCTTCTTGCGGATGGTGGCGACGGCTTCTTGCGGAATGACCCCGAGCTCAGCCTGTGCCTCACAGGCGAGCAGTTCGATCTCCAGCCAGATGCGGTACTTGTTTTCGTCTTCCCAGATTTTCCCCATTGCGGGGCGGGTGTACCTTTGGATCACTGACCTTCTCCCTGTGCGCGTCGACCGAGTGTGAATGTGACCGTCATCGTCTTCTTTTCCCTGTACACTTCCATCGTGAGGACTTCTCCCGGCCTCGAATCGCTGAGGAGGACGAACAAATCATCCTCCGAAACAATCTTTTGACCGTTGACCTGCAGAATAATGTCGCCAACCTTCAATCCGGCTTTATCGCCCGGACCGTTCCTTTGAATCTCACTCACAATCACGCCTTCGGCCCTCGTAAGCCCAAAATATCGTGCCACACGCGTATCGACGGACTGGAACTCGAATCCATGCCAGCCCTCGCGGGCCACTTTTCCTGTCCGGCGAAGCTCGGCCACGACACGTTTGATCTTGTTGACGGGAATCGCAAAGCCATATCCGACATACGTTGTACTTTGTCCGCCCGTATAGATGAGGGTGTTCATTGCGATGACTTCACCCGAGGAATTCACCAGCGGCCCGCCGCTATTGCCGCCGTTGATCGCCGCGTCCGTTTCAATCATGTCCCGGTAGAAGCGATTGTCCACGCGACCAAGGTTCATGCCTGTGGAGCTTATGACCCCCACAGTTACTGTTGGTTTGTCATTGATCTCAAAGAGTCCAAAGGGATTTCCGAGTGCGATGGCCCATTCTCCCACAATGATTTCATCCGAGTTGCCGAGGGTGAGAAAAGGCAGATTGTTTCCTTTTACTTTGAGAAGCGCAACGTCGCTCACCGGATCCGTTCCCACGAGCTCTGCGGGCAGGCGTTCTCCGTTCGTCATCGTGACGGTAATTTGCGTCGCGTTTCCTGCAACATGGTCATTTGTAATAATGTATCCGTCCGGGGAAATAATGAAACCCGATCCCAGGCCCTTCACTTGCTGTCGAACCGTGCGATCGCCGAAAAACCTTCGCATCCACGGATCGTCCCCAAAAAACCGGTAGAAGGGATCCTGGTACTCCCTGATTTCAATGACATTGATTCCGACGATTGCAGGACTGACGCGGGCAACGGCCCGAGTAATGCCATTCTGACGGGTTGATGCAATGTCATCTGCAGATTGTCGTTCCTGGGTCGGGATTGCGAGCGGGAATGAATCGTTAAACTTGACGTCACCCGTTTCTTCTCCGGGAGCGGCTGCATTCGTCGGACGTATAGAATAGCCGATCATCACCCCCAAGAGCAGGGGGAAAGAAAGAACGAGAAGGATTCTTAATGTCTTGCTTACCATACCGCCTCACTCTCCTTTTTTCTGTTTCAATTCCGCAAATGCATCACGATGGCTCAGCAGCAGGATGACACTCATCGCCAGAGCGAGCCAACGGATATTCGTTGCAGTGCCGGAAACAAACACGAGTGCCTCCAACGACGCTTCCGGGAGCAGCAACAGCACGACGGGTGTGGCCAATGTTGCCAGGAGGTTCGATGCGAGGATTGTCTGTTTTTGCCATTTCAGGACTGCCCAGATTGTGCACCATACAATGACGTAGCCGGTTGCAAGCAGGAGGAGACCCCCGCATGCGGTCGCAAGGCCTCTCCCTCCTTTGAAGCGAAGCCACACGGGGTAGTTGTGACCGACGACCGAGGCGAGAAGACCGGCCGCAAGTCCGAGAAAATC
>DATECW010000052.1:0-27004 GCA_035286705.1 Bacteroidota bacterium | reverse complement strand
CTGTCTGCCCGAACGGGTGTAGGAGTTGATCAGCTTCTGGAAAAGATTGTCCTCGAGGCTGACGTCCTCGATCTTAAGGCAAATCCCCACCGGGTCGCAAGGGGTATTGTGATTGAATCCGAACTGGACAAGGGAAAAGGAATTGTTGCAACGGTCCTTGTTCAAAAGGGGACCCTGCGGGCAGGAGATTCTTTTGTGTGCGGAGTCTGGAGCGGACGTGTCAGGGCGATGTTTGACGAACGCGGAAACCGCATCGAATTGGCAAAACCCTCCCAGCCCGTGCAGGTGATCGGCTATGACGGGATACCGCAGGCGGGTGATTCGTTCGTTGTTCTTGATGACGAACGTAAGGCGAGGGACATCAGCACGAAACGACAACAACTGAAGCGAGAGCAGGACTTCCGTCAACGGAGAATGATCACGCTCGATGACATTTCGAAGCAGATCAAGGAAGGACAGGTGAAGGACTTGCCCATTATCGTGAAAGGAGATGTCGACGGCTCCGTCGAGGCCCTTGCGGATTCTCTCATGCGGTTGTCGACCCAGGAAGTAAAAGTACAGGTCATTCACAAGGGTGTCGGTGCAATCTCCGAGTCGGATGTTCTGCTCGCGGCAGCTTCGAATGCAGTCGTCGTGGGATTCCATGTGCGACCGAACATGAACGCCCGCCGTCTCGCTGAAGCCGAAAATGTCGATATTCGTCTCTACAACATTATCTATGATGCGATCAACGAGGTCCGGAGTGCTCTGGAAGGCATGCTGGCGCCGTCGTTGTCGGAGGAAGTCCTTGCTTCGGTCGATGTCCGCGAGACGTTCAAAGTCTCGAAGGTCGGCACGATCGCAGGGTGCTATGTGAAGGAAGGGAAAATCTCCCGGAACAACAGAGTCCGCCTGGTTCGCGATGGCCTGGTGGTTTTTGAAGGCGGAATCGCGTCCCTCAAGCGCTTCAAAGACGATGTACGCGATGTGGAGCAGGGATTCGAGTGTGGTATCGCGATCGAAGGATTTAACGATATCAAGGTGGGCGATGTTGTAGAGGCCTTCAAGACTGTTGAAACAAAACGAAAGCTTTGATGAACAATGTCAGTCAGAACCGAGAAAGTGGCCTCGCTGATCAAGGAAGAGATCAGCAAGATTTTCCAGCGGAACTTCGGGATGCAGGATTATGGATTCCTGACCGTCACGGAAGTACGAATGACCCCCGATCTGAAAACCGCCAGGATCTACGTCAGCATCTTTGGTGACAAGCCGAGGAAGGAAAAAAGCCTTGGCATGCTTGAAGAGCAAAAGAGCTTCATCCGTTCCGAATTGGGACACAATGTCCGGCTCAAATACACACCCTCGCTCCTCTTTTTTCTTGATGATACGCTGGATCGTGTGATGAAAATCGAAGGGATTATCAATCAGATTCACCGGAAAGACAAGGAAAACTCCGAATCTCAATGAACGCGCGAGGGAAATTGTCCGTCGGCCCTTTTGACTGCAACCATGAAGGCGAGATCTTCCTCGTCGACAAACCGATCGGGTGGAGCTCATTCGACGTTGTGAAGAAGATGAAGTCCATTCTCCGCGCAAAGAAAATCGGCCATGCGGGCACTCTTGATCCGCAAGCCACGGGATTGCTGGTCGTCTGCACGGGACCAAAAACGAAGTCAGTCGAGCTCCTTATAGGGCTGGAGAAGGAATACACCGGAACGATGGAACTTGGAGTGCAAACAGAGAGTTACGATTCGGAGACAAAAATCGTTGCCCAAAAGGATGCAACGTTGATTTCCAGAGGGCTGCTCGCCTCAACCGCAAAGATATTCGAAGGAAAACAATTGCAGAAGCCGCCCATGTATTCTGCGGCAAAATACGGTGGCAAGCCTCTTTATTATTATGCACGGAAGGGAAGGACGGTTGAACGCGCTGGGAAGGAAATCGAAGTGAAGGAGTTTGAGATAACGTCCTTTGTGCCTCCGTTCGTCGAATTCCGCGTCACGTGTTCGAAGGGAACCTATGTCCGTTCTCTGGTGCACGATGTTGGCATTGCACTCGGATGCGGCGCAACCCTTCGGTCGCTGAGAAGGACTCGGGTCGGGACGTTTCACCTGGAAGATGCACTGACGATGGAAGAACTTGTGGGATTGAAGGCTGATGGAAGAACAAGTGAAGAGATACGAAATGATTACAGCGCGACGGCCTAGCGATATTTCGTTCGACAAGAACTCAGTGGTGACCGTTGGCTCTTTCGACGGCGTACACCTTGCGCACCAGGCAGTTCTGCAAGAGGTTGTGCAAAGAGCACGACAGCGCGGCGGTCGGAGCGTGGCGGTGACGTTTGAGCCACATCCGAAACAGGTGCTTGTACACAATGGGGCGGAGATAACGCTGCTCTCGACACTTGATGAACGAATAGCACTGTGCAGGGAGCAAGGCCTCGACCTTCTGTATGTTCTCGAGTTTACGTACGAATTTTCCCGCTTGCGATTTGGTGAATTCTACAAGCGATATGTGATCGACGGAATCGGTGTGAGCGAAGTGGTTGAGGGGTACGACCATCACTTCGGACGAGACAGGGAAGGAAGCGTCCGGGAGCTTCTGGCGATGGGAAGCGAATTCGGCTTCACCGTCACGGCCATGAAACCTGTCACTGTGGAGAATGAGATTGTCAGCAGTACCAGGTTACGGCAATACTTGCTCGAGGGCAACGTTGAGCGTGCTGCACTCCTCCTCGGACGACCGTACACATTGGCCGGAACGGTTGTACGCGGAAATTCCCGGGGGAAGAGCCTTGGATACCCCACGGCGAACATTGAGACGCCGGTGAGATCAAAGCTTACGCCGCAAAACGGAATCTATTTTGTTCGCGTCTCATGGGGAACCGGTTCGTTCTATGGAATGTGCAGTATCGGTGTCCGGCCTACATTTGAACCTCTTGGCGGCCGAACAATCGAAGTGCATGTCCTGGATTATCAGGGAAATCTCTACGAAAAGGAACTTGAGGTCCAATTCCTGCGGAGATTGCGCGATGAGAAAAAATTCGATTCCGTACAGGAGTTGATTCAACAAATGGACAGGGATAAAGTCGCGAGTCTTGCACTGGCCGAGGAATACTCAAAGGTCCTTACCGGACTCCAGCACAAAAGCATCAATCGTTAACAGAATCTATTCACAGAAGGAATAATTCATGCCACTGACCAAACAACAGAAGTCGGAGATCATTACCAAATACGGAAAAGGATCAAACGACACCGGTTCGCCGGAAGTGCAGATTGCAATTCTGACCGCACACATCAACGGACTTGCCCCGCATTTTGACATTCACGGGAGTGATCATCACGGAAGACTGGGATTGCTGAAGCTCGTGGGGAAACGACGTCGACTGCTAGACTATCTCATAAAGAAGGACATCGGACGATATAGAAAAATCATTCAGGAACTTGAAATCAGGAAGTAATACTACCAGAAAGAAGAAAAGTATGTTGATGACAAAAGAAATTAATCTGGGCGGAAAACCGCTCACTCTTGAAACCGGACGGCTTGCCAGACAGGCAGATGGTTCTGTCATGATCCGGTACGGGGACACGATGGTTCTTGCCACCGTTGTAAGCGTGAGGGAGCCGAAAGAAGGACAGGATTTCTTCCCCCTTCAGGTGGAGTATCGGGAGAAAACCTCTGCTGCAGGCAAGATCCCTGGAGGATTTTTCAAAAGGGAAGGCCGACCGACCGAAAAAGAGGTTCTTTCATCCCGACTCATCGACCGCCCCATTCGCCCGATGTTTCCGAAAAACTACTTCAACGAAACTCAGGTGCTTGTCACAGTCTATTCGTCCGACCAGCAGCACGACGGCGACGTCCTTGGCGCATGCGCGGCATCGGCTGCATTGATGATATCGGATATCCCGTTCGACGGGCCCATCGCCGAAGTGAGGGTTGGCAGAATGAATGGACAATTGAAGATTAATCCCACCTTCGCTGAATTGGATCAGAGCGATCTGGATATCACCATCGCGGGCACGGATGATTCGATCGTCATGGTCGAGGGCGAATCACGCGAAATATCGGAGCAGGAATTGCTCGATGCGCTTCGATTCGCTCATGAGCATATCAGGACCCTTTGCTCAGCTCAGAAGGCACTGGCAGCCGAAGTACAAAGGGCAAAAAGACCGGTTGTTGCTCCGCAAATCCCCCATGGCCTTGAAAAGGAAGTGTCGTCTCGGGCAGCTCAGCGAATGAAGGATTTGAGCCGGACAGTACTCACAAAAGAACAACGTTCAGCCGAGACGGAAAAAGTCTACACGGAAACGCAGGCCGACCTTGCTGAACAATATCCCGAGCAAGCTGAACTGATCGCTGAACTTCTGCATGACCTCGAGAGCCAGGCAATGCGCTCCACGATTCTCGATGAATCGAAACGCCTCGACGGCCGCGGTCTTCGTGACATTCGACCCATAACCTGCGAAATAGGACTTCTTCCTCGCACGCACGGTTCCTCGCTCTTTACAAGAGGTGAAACGCAGAGTCTGACGACGGTAACCCTTGGAACCAAAACGGACGAACAAATCCTCGATGGCCTCCTTCCTGAAACCACGAAACGATTCATGCTTCACTACAACTTTCCTCCTTTCAGCGTCGGAGAGGTTGGAAGACTGGGTGTGGGACGGCGCGAGGTCGGACACGGGAACCTCGCCGAACGTTCATTGAAGAATCTGATTCCGAACGAACAGGAATTCCCTTACACCCTGCGAATTGTTTCCGACATTCTCGAATCAAACGGATCGTCCTCCATGGCGACCGTCTGTGCCGGAACCCTTGCGCTTTTTGACGCGGGAGTTCCTCTGAAAAAGCCTGTGGCCGGCATCGCAATGGGTCTTGTCAAGGAAGGCGACAAAGTCGCGATTCTGAGCGATATCCTGGGCAACGAGGACCATCTGGGCGACATGGATTTCAAAGTGGCTGGCACACGCGATGGCATCACCGCTTTTCAGATGGATATCAAAATCAAGGGCATCTCATTTGAGGTCATGGAAAAGGCCGTGCAGCAGGCACGCGAAGGACGGCTGGCCATTCTTGAAATCATGGGCCGGACAATTGACAAACCGAGACCCGATCTTTCGCAGTACGCTCCGCGCCTCGAAACCCTGAAGATCCCTGTCGACATGATCGGTGCGTTGATCGGGCCCGGAGGGAAGAACATACGGCAGATCGTCAAGGATTCAGGTGCAGAGGTGAACATCGAAGATGACGGCACCGTCATTGTCGCGGCAGTCGAAAGAGAATCTGCTGAGAAAGCGCTGGCCGCGATCCGGCGCATGACGGAGCTGCCCGAAGTCGGGAAAACCTACATGGCGACCGTGAAAAAGATCATGGACTTTGGAGCATTCGTCGAAATCCTTCCGGGCAAAGAAGGCCTCGTCCATATTTCCCAACTCGCTGTCAATCGGGTCGAGAAAGTGGGAGATGTCGTCAAGCTCGGCGATCAGATCGAGGTCAAACTGATGAAGATCGATGATGAAGGAAGACTGAATCTGAGCCACAAAGCACTTCTTCCTGGAGGAGAGAATGCCCACGAAGAGATGAACCGGCCGAGGAAGCCCCGCTCCCATGATGGGCATGATCGGGACAAGCGACATTCGTCCCACCATACAAAACGAGAGTAGGAAATCTTGAAGTCCATGAATCCTCACACGGCATCAAATGTCAGCTCGTGTGAGGATTCTTCATTTTCCTTCCAATGAACGTTACAATCCACCATTCACGTCCGCTTATCGGCGAGTTCCAGGCCCCCGGGGACAAGTCCGTATCCCACCGCGCTCTCATGCTTTCCGCACTCGCCAACGGAAGCTCAGAAATTCACAATCTTCTCGATGCGCAGGACACACACAGCACGCTTCGGTGTCTGCAGGACCTTGGAATCAAAATCCGCCGGGAGGGATCACTGACGATTGTCGATGGGCGTGGACTCTATGGATTGACCGAGGCAATGGGTGACCTCGACGCCGGCAACTCTGGAACTACCATTCGCCTTCTCTCAGGTATTCTCGCAGGGCAGCCCTTCACGTCACGGCTAACAGGGGATGACTCCCTCAGGAAACGGCCGATGAATCGCGTCATTGAGCCGCTGACGATGATGGGAGCCGTCCTGGACGCGAGCGCATCCGGAACACCGCCGGTTACCATTCACGGCAAGAAGCCGCTTCGGGCGATCGAATACCGGCTTCCGTTTCCCAGTGCCCAGGTGAAATCGGCAGTTCTTCTTGCAGGGATGTACGCAGATGGAACAACCGCAGTGGTCGAGCCGATTCCATCGAGGGATCACACCGAACGCATGCTTGGCCTCGTTCCTGAAAAAGGCGCCCGCGACCGCACTCTTCGCCTGCGCGGTGGTGTTTCGATACCGCCGCGGCTGTACGAAGTGCCGGGTGATTTTTCGTCGGCGATCTTCTTTATCTGCGCGGCACTTCTCGTTCCACACTCCAAAATTGTGCTTCGGAACGTGGGACTCAATCCTACCAGGACAAAAGCTCTGGATCTTCTCATGTCGGTCGGCGGAAGGATCCGCATCGAAGGGCACAACGAGGCGGCGGGAGAGCCCTACGGTACGATTTCGGCGACGTTTTCGCGACTCGAAGGAAGCATCGTCATTGACCCGGCCACTCTTCCGCTTGTGATTGACGAGATCCCTGTTCTTGCGGCTACCATGGCCGCGGCGGGATGTTCATTTGAAGTGCGTGGAGCCAACGAACTTCGGCATAAGGAATCCGACAGAATTTCTGCGATCGTTCGAAACCTTCAAGCGATGGGCGTCACTACCGTCGAGTACCCAGACGGGTTTGCATTTGAATCGAAAAACGATGTACTTGGCGCAACGATTCAGACGTTGGGAGATCACCGGATCGCCATGGCGTTCGGTGTCGCCGGAATGGCGCTCAAGGGGGAAATGACAATACGAGATGCCGAAGTTGCTTCCGTCTCTTTTCCCGATTTCTGGAAAAGTGTCAATCAGTTTCAATAACGAAAGAGGACCCTCGCTGTGGCTCGAGTGATTCTGGACAATGTCAAGAAAATCTATGAAGGCGGATTTGTTGCCGTCCACGGCGTATCCCTTGAGATCAAGGATCGTGAGTTCGTGGTGCTTGTGGGACCTTCGGGGTGCGGTAAGTCAACGACTCTTCGGATGATTGCAGGATTGGAGGAGGTCTCGGAGGGGTCTATTACCATTGGCGATCGGGTTGTGAATGACGTTCCCCCGAAAGACCGCGACATAGCGATGGTGTTTCAGAATTACGCGCTCTATCCTCATATGTCGGTGTACGAGAATATGGCGTTCGGCCTCAAGCTCCGGAAATACCCCAGAAGCGAGATTGAACAGAGAGTCCGCGAGGCAGCCGGAATTCTCGGTATCGAGGACTATCTTCAAAAGAAGCCGAAGGTGTTGTCAGGCGGTCAACGGCAGCGCGTGGCGGTGGGCCGGGCGATTGTTCGCAAACCGCAGGTGTTCCTGTTCGATGAGCCCCTGAGTAACCTCGACGCAAAACTGAGAGTGCAGATGCGTACCGAGATTTCACGGCTCCATCACCAGCTTGGGACGACGATGATTTACGTGACGCATGACCAGACGGAGGCGATGACCATGGGGGACAAGATTGTCCTCATGAAGGACGGATTTGTCCAGCAAATTGATTCTCCGTTGAACATCTACCACAATCCGGCGAACAAGTTTGTTGCCGGCTTCATTGGAAGTCCCGCCATGAATTTCTATGACGGCCTCGTGCAAAAGAAGAGAGGCGGTCTGGTTTTTCAATCTGCTGGCGCGGGTTTGGAACTGCCCATTCCGAAGAAGAAGGAGAAGATCCTCGCGAAGTACAAGGGGAAAGGGATTTGTTTGGGAATACGCCCGGAACACATAACGAGAAAACAACGGTCAGGCCGTGGAGTGCCGATAAGCGTGCCTGTTGAGGTCGTCGAGCCGATGGGAAACGAGATATATGTCTATTTCTCAACAAAAGGGAACGGGAAGAACTCCATTGCGAGAATTGATGCATCGACCAAACCCCCGGTTGGAAAAATGCTCGATCTTGTTGTCGAAATGGAACAAGCGCATTACTTTGACCCGGAAAGTGAAAAAGCGGTTCGTTGAGGAGGAGTAGGGAAGTGAGGGACCCAAGGCGAGTGAATCACTCGCCTTTTCTATTTTAGAGATGAATGATCTGGTGCCTGAATTTGTCGATCACCAGTTCGCCGTGGAGCCATCGAAGGAATTCGAGCCCGTACTTATTGAGAAAGTGGAGGACATTAAGCTCGCGCTCCTGAAAATTTGAAAACGGGAAAAGGTGAAACGCCGCTTTTTCGACCTGTCGAAGGGCCACTTCATGCTGGCGCTTCTGTGCAGCGGTGGTTTTCTGACGCAAGACGTCTATCTGAAAATCGATCTTGCTCTTCGCAGTATCAAGAGCGCCAACGAGAGTCGGGTCGATCTTGTTGAGGCCCGAGCGAAGAGACTTGAGGGCTTCGTCGAGGGCCACTCCGGTTCCACCGAACAACTCCTCCAGTTTTACCTCCGAGACTTGTTCTGCAACCCTCTGCTTGAGAAGTTCCACATCTCGGAGAAATTCCGTGATGGGAATATTGAACCGCGAGAGGACTTTTTCGACTTTCTCTTCGACTATCGTCGCGCTCGCCCTTGGATAGACAAGTGGCTCCGGAATCGCAAATTCAGCGTAGAGAGGCCGTAATTGCGCAAAATAGCTGATTTCACCCGGGCCGGCCACATAAGCGACAGTGGGGAGAAGCCAATCCTGACAAATGGGGCGGAGCACAACATTCGGGCTGAAAACGGAAGGGTCCCGGTCAATCAGATCCATGATGGCCTGGTGAGTGAAATGCTGGCGTGTTCCTTTGAGGGCGAAACCATCCGGCCTTGGTTCAAGGAGGTATCGGCCGCCATTATGAAAGAAGAAGAGATTGACGGGTTTAGGCTTCACCTGGGCATGGTACGACTTTTCGACTTCCGCGCTTTGATCGATAACAAGTTGGCAAAGGGCGGGGGTGGTCTCGAGTTCCTTCCGGAATACAGGAGCTAGAAGAATCTTGAACTCAGGATCATGGGGGTCGAGGAAAATCAGCCCCGAGTCTTCAAGAAGATCATTCATCAGATGAACAAAAGAACGATTAAAGTTCATCCCTTTCTGATACGCGACTCGGAAAAGACCGGTCACTTTGGGCTTGAATTCCGTATCGAGAATCTCAGCGTCAACCCGTTGGAACAACTCTTCGATCGAATCGTCGAGCTGAAGTTGCCCCACCGCTCCGAGATTTTCTCCTTTTGATTTATTCTGGAGGTGGTATTCGAGGCGTATGAGATCATTGGACTTGTTGATGAGACGGACAGAGTTGATTTCTTCATAATCGTGGTCTTCGCCCTCGAGCCAGAATACCGGGACAAAATTGTACGCGGGATACTGTTGCCGCAGAGAGTCAACGAGCTTCAGGGTTGTGATAGTCTTGTAGATCGTGTAGAGCGGACCTGTGAAGAGTCCTACTTGCTGACCGGTAACAACGGCCACGGTGTTGTCGTTGAGAAGAAGGTCAATATTGGCAAGGGCTTTGACGCCGCAGTGAAAATTGCGGTTCTGAATGCTGAGAATGCGGGTGAGATCGGAGCGGCTGATGTTTCTCTTTGTTACTTGTTGGAGGGTTGCCTCCCATGCGCTGGGATCACGAAAGTTGCCGGGGAAGAATCTCTTCACCTTGTCATAGGCACCGATATAGTCGAGAAAGAGGCTGGTAAGAGCAGTGTCATCTGTGGGGAGATCCTTGTACTCAATCCAATCCATGGTCGCCTTGGCTGTTTCGCAGTTGTTGGAAAAGAACAATATACGAGATGATGCTGCGAGCTGCAAGCAGCTTGAACCGATTCCGGCAAATATTGAATTCTTCAGCACATGTCAAAGAATGTTCAGAATGATTCTCGGATTTTTTCTTGACAAACCAGCCATCTCTTGCTATATTAGTTCCGCTGTCAGCTACCAGTTTTCGTCCCAACACAAATTTTGATGAGCGAATTGAACGTAGCCACACCGACTCCAACGCCTGCAGTACCACCTGCCGCCAAGAAAAAGAAGAAGTCACCTATTGTTGCCGTCGTTCATCCTGAAGGATGCACCGGATGCGAGGTTTGCATCGAATTTTGTCCTGTGGATTGTCTTTATAAGGTCCCCGGCCCCGAGAATCCCGAAGAACACGGCTACATAAGCGTAAACGGAATAGTCATAGTCGACGAAGAAGTCTGCATTGGATGCAAGCTTTGCGCGAAGTATTGTCCGTGGGAAACGATTGACATGGTGAAGAGAGTTGAGGAGCAAAGCGCAGCTGCATGACCTTCCGTTTTTCGGTGATCCCGGTTTTTCATTGATTCCATTTTCCACAAGGATTTGACTCATGGCGGATCAGGTAGCCCCCGACCTGGAAAACAGCAATGTGCCTGCAGCACCGGCACCCCCTGCAACACCTGGTGCTGCACCCGCACCATCGCAGATCTCTCAGACCGCCCTCCCGCGAAAGCCAAAACAAGATCGTCCACCCGAACAGGATCCCGGCATATGGAGAATGAATCGTCGCAATCTTCTCTCTGTCGCAGGATGGATGGGATTCTTCGGGTTTATTCTGGCATCGACTGTCGGCGCGCTAAGATACATGTTCCCTCGTGTTCTCTTTGAGCCTCCGACAAAATTCAAAGCGGGATTTCCGCAGGATTTCGTCATCGGTGAAGTGAGCGAGAAGCATAAGGATGAAAAGCGGGTCTGGATTGTTCGGGAGAAGGATGGTTTTTACGCCCTTATCTCTATTTGTACTCATCTGGGATGTACTCCACGATGGCTGCCCGGGGAAAGCAAATTCAAATGTCCCTGCCACGGAAGCGGATTCTACAAGACAGGAATTAACTTCGAAGGCCCGGCACCAAGGCCGCTCGAACGTGCTCAAATCGGCCTGACAGACAACGGGGAAATCGAAATCGACCGAAGCATCAAGTTTCTTTATGAAAAAAATGAGTGGGCGAAGGAAGGTTCTTTTCTTCCCTTTCTAGGGTAAGGAGTCGCACAATGGCGTTGCTCGATCAAATCAGAAAGTCAGAGATCTACAAATCGATCTTTCGGCATTCCTACCAGGATACGCAGCGAAATCGCGCGCTGCAGATTGTCGATAATGTCTTTCTCCATCTTCATCCCGTTCGGGTTCCCCGGCATGCCACGAATATCGGCTACACATGGGGAATGGGTGGAATTACATTTCTTCTTTTTATTGTTCTGACGATCACCGGCGTGATTCTGATGTTCTATTATCGTCCCACGGCACAATATGCATATGAGGACATGAAGTACCTTATGAATGATGTTCCGTTCGGCCCTTTGATGCGCAACATGCATCGCTGGGCTGCCCACGCGATGGTTCTCACCGTCATGCTCCATATGTTCAGGGTTTTCCTGACCGGGTCGTACAAACCTCCCCGCCAATTCAACTGGGTTGTCGGTGTCATCTTGCTGGTCTTGACGCTGCTGTTGAGTTTTTCAGGGTATCTCCTTCCGTGGGATCAACTTGCAATCTGGGCCGTGACCGTGGGGACAAATATGGCCCGTGCAACCCCGCTCCTCGGCCATGAAGGGCCGTTCGGTGCCGAACTGGGAATGAGAATCAATAATGATGTGCGATTTGTTCTTCTCGGCGGTACGGAAGTCGGCCCGCCGACACTTCTGCGATTCTATGTCGGCCATTGTATCTTCCTGCCGCTGATAGCCGCTATCTTCATGATTGTTCACTTCTGGCGCGTTCGCAAGGATGGCGGAATCTCCGGGCCAGAGTCGAAAAAGAATGTCTGAACCAACAGGGGAATGAGCCAGAGCGCCTATGCAACAGCTGCTTGAAATCCTCACGAAGCCGGACAACATACCGATCATCCTTCTTCTGGTCAGCGTGATCTTCTTTTCCTGGCTTGCATGGACGAAGGCTAGGAAGAATGACGGCCGGCCGCAGCCGGTGGAAGCTGAGATGGACGACAAGGTTCAGGTATGGCCCTACCTCGTACGGGTGGAATTCCTTGCTGCAATTGCCGTTATGGCAATTCTCGTGGTGTGGTCGGTTTTTCTCGATGCGCCGTTGGAAGAGGCTGCCAACAAGGCGCTGACTCCCAATCCCTCGAAGGCTCCGTGGTATTTTCTCGGCCTGCAGGAATTGCTGGTCTATTTCGATCCCTGGATCGCTGGCGTTGTTCTTCCCACTCTTATTATTGTCGGCCTTATGGCGATTCCCTATGTCGACATCAATGAAAAGGGAAACGGATACTACACCTACAAAGATCGCAAGTTTGCGATAGCCGCGTTTGCGTTCGGTTTTATTGTCCTGTGGGTGGCTTTGATTGTTTTGGGAACGTTCATGCGAGGTCCCGGCTGGAACTTCTTCTGGCCGTGGGAGACATGGGACCCGCATTATGTTGCCGTTTTGACCAATGTCGACCTGTCGGAAATGCTGGGAATCCCAACCCGTCTTCCCAACAATGCGCTGAATCCCGTCGCATTCATTTTCGGTGCGGTCTGCGTTGTGGGATATTATTCCATCGGCCCGGTTGTTTGGATTCTCAAAGGCAAAACGGAGTTCATGCAGAAGCTTGGCTTGGTTCGATACGGCGTTGTTTCGTTCTTGCTGCTCTCGATGGGAGGCGTGGTGATCAAAATCCTCCTTCGTCTTGGTCCGACATTCTTTGGTCTCAATCCTGTGAAATATGTGTGGGTAACCCCTTGGTTCAACATTTGACCGGACTCAAATTCGATCGATCTGAAGGAACCGTTTCATGCTAGAGCGACGCGCTCAAATTCCTGTCGAACAACGAAGCTATGGTACATTTTACATAGTCTTCAGCGCCATTCTTTTTCTCGGGACTGTCTGGGCGGTATGGGATGAGGTAAGCGTTCGAAGACCGTGGAAAGACTACCAATCCCGGTATTATGAGTTGCTCTATCAGAAGCTCGATTCTCTCCGGACCGAAGCGTTGAATGCTGTCGACTCGAGTGAGGCTGCCAATCTCCAGGAACAATTGAAGCAGGCTCAGGCCTCCCTCGATTCACAGGAATATGTCGAAGCCCTGGATCGGAAGAACACACTCCTGAAGGATATCGACCTGGCGACACGCAATTGGCGATTCGCCCGCAGTCGCTCCGATGCTGCGTTTTATCAGTATCAACAGGCAATGCTCGCCGGTAAGGACACGGTGTCGCTCCGGGCAACGGTAAACGAGTATGAAGCCGAAATTAAGAATTATGCTTCGGAGATGGATGAACTTCAGACGAAAATTTCCCCACTTCATGAGATCGTTGACAAGTACGATGGTGAGATCAGCCGGACCGAGGTCGAAATCAAGAAGCTTTTTGAACCTGCCAACATCTACAACCTGAAACTGGAGCGCTCGCAGCAAAGCCCTCTTGAAATCAAACAAGTGATGCTTCCCGATTTTGAAGTTACACCGTTCAGTGAAGTAAAGGCACGAATCGACCGCTGCGAGACTTGCCACCTTGGCTGGAATGAGAATGTGATGGTGGAGGCGCCTCAACCCTTCAAGCAACACCCGCTCCCCGAATTGCTTGCAAAACACAATCCCGAGACCTTTGGATGCACACCTTGTCACAGGGGACAGGGTGCGGCATTAACGGAGGGCTTCGCACATGGGGATGAAGATCACTATTGGGAAACCCCGCTCCTGAGCGGCATTGAAACGTATGCGACGTGCAACACCTGTCACGCAAACGAAACGGTCTTGAAGTATGCGAAGCCATTCACGAAAGCGAAACTGCTGGTCCTGGAAAATGGCTGCTACGGTTGCCACGAGATGAAGGGGTACACCGACCTGCCGAAAATCGGACCGGCGTTGAATTCTCTCCCCGCAAAAACGAGCTCAGAATGGATCTTCCGGTGGGTGAAGAACCCTACCGAATACAACGCACACACAAGGATGCCCAATTTCAAGTTCAACGATGAACAGGCGGAAGCGATCACGGCATACCTGACAAAGATCGGGCGTGAATCTGAATTCCGCTTTCAGCGCGGACGCGGTGCATGGGCAGGGGGAAATGCCTCACAGGGGAAACAGACATTCCAGGCCGTGGGATGTCAGGCATGCCACGTTGTCGGTGAGGATACAAGTGTAAGGGAATCCCGGGGCACGAGTCATGATATTGCTCCAGAATTGACAAGAGTCGGCAGCAAAGTCAATCCGGATTGGGTCATGGACTGGCTGAAGAACCCTAAGCATTATGATCCCGACTCCCGCATGCCGAGTCTGCGTCTCTCCGACGGCGAAGCGAGAAATCTCGTTGCATATCTCATGACGCTGAAGGATAGCCGCGTGTTTCCGCCGGTTTCGCTCGATCTGAACAGCGAGCAGAAAATTGTTCAGGGTGATATGCTCATCCGCGAGTTTGGCTGTGCAGGGTGCCACACGATCAAAGGGATGGAAAAAGAAGGGAAGGTCAGCGTCAATCTTTCGGATTTTGGAAAGAAAAAAGTGGAGCAGATGGATTTTGGCAACACACTCCCGCTCGGCCACGATGCAGAAAACGATTATCAGGAGAATGCAGACGGAACGGTCTCAGTTCAGCATACGTGGGCGGGTTGGGTTTACGGCAAGTTCAGGAATGCGCGTTTATATCAAACCGAGCGGATCGTTCAGAAAATGCCGATTTACACGTTCGACGATGAGGAAATACGCTTGCTCCGAATGTTTCTCATGAGCATGACGAGAGACGTTCCCCTTGGATCGTACCAGCGTGCGTTCGATAAGCGAATGCAGGACATAGAAACAGGCAGGAAGTTGACCGTTCGCTACAATTGCATTCAATGCCACACACTTGAGGACCGCGGGGGATACATCCTCGTGAAATATGATGACCCCGGCCTTGGGCCACCGCCACTTCCCGAAAGTCAGGGTGCGAAAGTCCAGGAACAATGGCTGCACAGCTTTCTCAAGAATCCCACCACCGTCCGGCCCTGGTTGAAGCTCAGGATGCCAACGTTTGAATTCTCGGACGATGAAATCGGGAAGATTCAGAAGTATTTCCTCGGGATGTCCAAAACCGATTTTGAGATACGCGATTACTCATCGACTCCCGAAGAAGCCAAGTACTTGGCACCCGGCAAACAGCTTTTTGAGACATACCAGTGCGCGAAGTGTCACCCGTCGGGCGACGTCGATCTCTCGGAACTCTCGGCCTCTGACCTTGCACCAAATCTTGCCCTTGCTCGCGAACGGCTCAAGCCCGAGTGGATTGCGGAATGGGTCAAGGATCCGCAGAAACTTCAACCCGGCACCAGAATGCCGACCTTCTTTTATGAGGGCGTTGCGCCTGATGGAGAGACGCTTGGAGGGAATGTTGACGAACAGGCAAAGGCCCTTGCGACACATATCTGGACATTGGGAAAGAAAAAATAATCATTTGCTGTCAATCTATCTAAAAGGAGTACATCTGTGATGAGATCACTTGCTGTTGTGGGAATGCTTCTTCTGGTTGTCGCCGTCACTGCCTTCGCCGGAGATGTGACGGGCAAAGTAGCTTTCAAGGGAAAATCCCCTGATATGCCGCGCCTCAGAATGGATGCGGACCGATTCTGCCGTTCCGCTCACAAAGCGCCCGTTGTGAGCGAAGAGGTGGTCGTCAATAAGAACGGAACGCTCAAGAACGTTCTTGTGTACGTGAAGGACGGGCTGGGTGGCAAAAAATTCAATGCCCCGGGGCAAAAGGCAATCTTCGATCAGGAAGGATGCCTCTACCATCCGCATGTTCTTGGAGTACAAGCAGGGCAGCAAGTCGAAATTCGTAACAGCGACAACACACTCCACAATGTTCACACTCTCTCGACTGCAAATCCTTCATTCAACGCCGGTCAGCCGATGAAGGGAGCGAAGCTCGTGAAGAAATTCGAGAAGGCGGAGACATTTCGTGTAAAATGCGATGTCCATTCGTGGATGGGTGCGTACATTGGTGTGTTCAACCATCCCTATTTCGCGGTCACTGGGGATGACGGAAGCTTCACGATCAAAGGTCTGCCTGCAGGGGAGTATACGCTCGAAGTGTGGCACGAGAAATACGGTGTTCAGACATCGAAAGTTACCGTGGATGCGTCGGGTAAGAAGAATGTCGACTTCACGTACGCTGCGAATTAACCGGTCTATTTCTTCCCACTGAATCACAAAGGAGTTGACTGTGCAACACACAGCCACAGAGGGCTATCATGCCGGAGCGGTCCATCATGAACAGGGATTTCTGAAAACCTATGTCTTTTCGCAGGATCACAAGACTATCGGCCTGCAGTACATGATGACAGCTTTGCTCTTTCTTTTCTTCGGTTTCACGTTGATGCTTCTGATGCGATGGCAGCTGGCATACCCCGGAAAGGCCATTCCCGGGGAAGCGTTTGCGCTAACCCCCGGTGTCCTGGGCCTCGCCGCCCTTCTTATTGGCGTGGTCAGCAAACGCAAGCTCGCAGCACTTGTTGGCGTAGTGTTCCTCGGAATCGCAGCGCTGGTGTGGTATCTCGTGTCTGATGAAACGCTGTTTCCGGAAGGCGTTATGGTACCCGAGCTCTACAATTCCTTTGGCGCCATGCATGGAACGATCATGGTGTTCCTCGGTGTTGTGCCCCTGGCCGTCGGGGCGTTCGGGAACTACGTTGTCCCACTGCAGGTTGGCGCGCCTGACATGGCCTTCCCGAAACTCAATATGGCGAGTTATTGGTCATATTTTTTTGGCGGTGTGGTCATGCTTTCGAGTTTCTTTCTTCCCGGCGGTGCAGCCAACTCCGGCTGGACATCGTACCCGCCTCTTGCCAACATTGCCACCGTGGGCCAGACAGTGTGGCTGTTTGGTATGGTCCTTCTGATCACTTCGTCGCTTCTGGGCTCCGTGAACTTCATTGTGACGATTGTGCAGTTGCGGGCAAACGGTTTAACATTCATGAGGCTCCCATTTTTCGTGTGGGCCCAGTTTGTCACTTCGTTTCTTCTGCTGCTGGCATTTCCACCCCTTGAAGCTGCAGGCATTCTGCAATTAATGGATCGTCTCGCCGGTACGAGTTTCTTTCTGCCCAGCGGCCTTGTCATAAGCGGGCAGCAATTGGGGGTGAGCGGGGGAGGGAGCCCCTTGCTCTGGCAGCATTTGTTCTGGTTTCTTGCCCACCCCGAGGTCTACGTTCTCATCCTTCCTGCGATGGGCATCGTGGCCGAAGTTATTGCGAACAATACGCGGAAACCCCTCTGGGGCTACAAATCGATCGTCTATGCTACAATCTTCCTGGGTTTCATGTCGTTTATCGTATGGGCTCACCATATGTTTATGACCGGCATGGGGACCGTCATCAGCACCTTTTTCCAAACGACGACAATGATTATCTCCATTCCGTCGGTTATCATTCTCACAGCATTGGTTATTTCGCTCTATGGGGGCTCGATCAGGTTTACGGTACCTATGCTTTTTGCCCTGGCATTTTTGCCCATGTTTGGAATAGGCGGACTTACGGGACTTCCACTCGGTTTGGCCCCGACCGATATTCATTTGCATGACACGTACTACGTCATTGGGCACTTCCATTATGTCGTCGCCCCGGGCACGATCTTTGCCCTGTTTGCCGGACTCTACTACTGGTATCCGAAGGTAACGGGCCGGATGATGAGTGAACGATTGGGCCGAATTCATTTCTGGGGTTCATTTGTCTGCATGAATGGGATATTCTTCCCCATGCTCATTCAAGGCCTCGCAGGGGTTTCACGAAGACTCTACGATGGAGGCGCCCAATACAGTCACGCTCAAGGCGTTCTGCAGTGGAACGAAGTGATGTCGATCTCAGCGTTTGCCCTTGCTGTGTTTCAGGTTCCTTTCCTGATCAATTTTTTCTGGAGCATCAAGAAAGGCAAGAAGGTCGAATCGGATAACCCCTGGGATGCCACGACTCTGGAATGGCAGACTCCGACCCCGCCGCCGCATGGCAATTTTACGAGCCTTCCCGAAGTGTTCCGCGGTCCGTACGAGTACAGTATGCCCGGTTCGTCGAGGGATTTTACTCCACAGAATGTTCGATAAGGGCTGATCATCATGCAAATTCCATTTACCGTAGCTGCGAGACCTGACACCGGATTGCATAACGCCAAACTGGGCGTCTGGCTCTTTCTGGCGTCCGAAGTTATGTTGTTCGGTGCACTGTTCTCTTCATACATTCTGTTGCGAGTGGCAGCGCCCGAATGGCCGCACGGTTCGGCACTCCTGAATGTGCCTCTTGCCACAGTCAACACGATCATACTGATCAGCTCCAGCGTCACGATGGTGATGTCATGGGCTTCGCTCATGTTGAAGGATTTTTCCAAATACAGACGCTACATGGGACTCACGATTCTCTGCGGCCTGCTGTTCCTTGTGGTGAAAGGTTTCGAATACGGGGCCAAGTTTTCGCACGGAATCTTGCCCAGCGAGGATCTCTTTTACGCAACATATTTCACGCTGACGGGGCTTCACGGATTGCACGTTGTCGGCGGCATCATAGTGAATTTCTATTTCTGGGGACCTGGGAGCAGGATGTGGAAGACCGAACCCCAGCGGTTTACGAACAGGGTGGAAGTCGCCGGCCTCTACTGGCACTTTGTTGACCTTGTGTGGATCTTTCTTTTTCCAACCCTCTATCTTCTCTAAGGTGGCATATGGAACACGCAACACCCGATGCAATCAAGAAACACGTCCGCACCTATGTGATTGTGTTTGTCTCTCTCATGGCGTTGACGGTCGTAACAGTCGCGATTTCCTATCTTCATCTTGATGTGGCTGCAGCGGTCATCGTGGCCATGTTCATAGCCACGATCAAGGGGGCGCTCGTCGCGTCATATTTCATGCACTTGATTTCGGAAAAACGGCTCATTTTCATGGCTTTAGTGCTTACATTCATCTTCTTTGTTGCTCTCATGGCTCTGCCGCTCCTGGGACAGCACGATACCATTGGATAAAACTATGTCACTGAAATCGTTTCATATTTTCTTTATCACCATTTCGACGGTCTTCGCAGCAGGATTCGGGATCTGGCTGCTGGCTGAGCAGCCGATCATGCTTGAATCGCTGAATGTGTTTGCCGCCCTGCTTTCATTTACCGTCGGCGGGGGCCTTATTCTTTATACGATCCGCTTTATTCGAAAAACCAAACATCTTCATTTCATGTGAGGACTGAGAACCATGATCAAGAGAGTGTTGATGTTCGTATCGGTTCTGATCGTTGTTGTTCTCCCGGATGTCGCTTTCAGTTGTCCAGTGTGTTTCGGGGATAAGGCATCGGCGGAAGTAGAGGGCGCGAAATGGGCCATCCTCTTCTTGCTCGGTGTCACGGGAACGGTTCTGAGCGGGATTCTGACGTTCGTTTTCTATCTTCGAAAGCGCGCACGAATGAACCTCGTTGGAACAGATACAAATCATCTCAACAGGGAGCTTTGAGAACATGCAAGAATTCCTTGGTTTACCATTAGATGCCTCGGCTCACGGGCCGGAGATCGACAATATGATCGGAGTCATCCATTGGCTGATGTTCGCATTGTTCATTGGCTGGGGTATCTTCTTCGTCTATACCCTTGTTCGATTCCGACATTCTCGCCAGGCAGCCGCAGACACAGTGGGAGTCAAGGGGCACACATCGTCGTATCTTGAGGTTGCGGTAGCTCTCTTTGAAGTGGTGCTGATCGTCGGATTTGCCGTTCCGCTGTGGGCGAAACGCGTCAACGCGTTTCCGGATGAGAAGGAAGCCCTCATAGTTCGAGTCGTTGCCGAGCAGTTTGCATGGAATATCCATTATCCGGGGGCTGACGGTCAATTCGGAAGAACAGACATCAACCTTGTGACCTCAGACAATCCCGTAGGCCTCGATCGTAGCGAAGCGTACGGCAAGGATGACATTGTGACGATCAATCAGCTGAATCTTCCTGTGGGGAAACCGGTGATTATCCAGTTATCGTCAAAGGATGTCATTCATAGCCTGGGGATTCCGCTTCTGCGCGTGAAACAAGACGCGATTCCCGGGCAAATGATACCGGTGTGGTTCAAACCGGTTGAGACTACCGACGAGATTCGTAAGAAGCTGACTCGGACATATTCATTGCAGGGTGGACATGATCCCCGGCTCTCAACATTGGTCGCAATGGAGGATTATGTAGGAAAAGACAGCACCGTTATCGCGCCGAAAGGGAGCATCCTCTTTGAGGAAGTCCTTTCTCAGCTGGTCGAAGCGGGCTACACCGAAATAACGGCAGGACCTGACACCCCGATGGAGATTGCATGCTCTCAGCTTTGTGGCCTGGGTCATTATCGGATGAGAGGGTACGTATTCATCCTCACTCCTGAGAAATACGAGGAGTGGCTGAAGGAAGAAGCATCCTATTTGGCACCTTGAAAAACGACCTTACTCTACATGATCTATAATAAAGCCTTGCATAGGTTTACGGTTTTCACCGCATGTTGCACATTTGTACTTATTGCTGCTGGTGGTCTAGTGACAAGTACCGGGTCGGGTCTGGCGGTGCCCGATTGGCCCTTGTCATACGGACAGATAATGCCACCCATGGTTGGAGGCATCTTGTACGAGCACGGCCACAGAATGATAGCCACATTTGTCGGCTTCCTGACCACCATCATGGCAGTTTGGTACTGGAAGCGAGAATCCCGTATGTGGGTTCGATACCTCGCTTTGGGAGCATTGGCAGCCGTCATAGCCCAGGGAATCCTCGGCGGCATTACAGTCCTGTTCCTGCTTCCCACGGCCATCTCCGTGAGTCACGCCACTCTTGCCCAGACATTCTTCGTCATTGTCTCGTCTCTAGCCTTGTTCACGTCGAAATGGTGGATGGAAAGCCAGCCGATCCTGGCTGATGATGGACGTGTTCCCGGGCTGACCGGCCTTTCGATTTCACTTGTGCTTGCCGTCTACATCCAGCTGATCCTGGGCGCCCTGATGCGTCACACGCAATCTGGCCTTGCAATTCCCGATTTTCCCTTCGCATATGGGCAGGTGGTTCCATCGTTGTCGCCCGAGGCTATGGCGCAGTATAATCAGTTCCTCCTGAGCAATGATCTTCGCATCGCTGCTGACGGACCGATTACGCAGAGCCAGGTTCTCATTCATTTCCTTCATAGGGCGTGGGCCCTCGTTGTTTCAGTGCTCATTCTCGTGGTTTCCACCCGTGTGTTCAAAAGTGGAGAGAAATTGTCCAGACTGAAATTGTTTGCAGCCATGTTGCCGCTCTTTCTTGTGCTGCAGATAACCCTTGGGGCTCTCACCGTTCTCGGCCGCAAGGATGTTCTTCTCACGACGACCCACGTGGCAACAGGGGCGGTACTGCTCGTCTTCAGCACTCTCTTGACATTGCACGTTCTCAGGTACAGGCAGTTTGCCTGGCGCCGGGAACCCGCTCTGAATACCAAGCATCGTGAGGCACTTGCGTGATAAACGACGCACAGGCTCTCCTTCAGGAGAACGCGAACGTTCGGTCGCACATTGCCGATTATGTTTCTCTCACGAAGCCCGAACTGACGTTCCTTTCTGTCTTGACTGCATTGTGCGGTTTCTATCTTGCCTCAGATGTGCTGGACCTCGGATCTTTTGTCTCGGTGGGAATCGGAACACTGTTGCTGGGTGGGGGAGCCGGTACACTGAATCAGTATATCGAACGCAATTATGACGGTATGATGAGAAGGACGGAGCGTCGCCCGCTTCCCTCTGGTCGAGTGAAACCTGTCAACGCACTCCGATTCGGCCTCGTGCTTTCATTCATGGGAATTGTCATCCTCTTTGTTTTCTCCAATGTTCTTACAGGGCTTCTGGGCCTATTGACGATCGCGTCGTACCTCTTATGGTACACTCCGCTCAAACGAATCTCCCCGCATTCGACTCTCGTGGGCGGCATCCCCGGAGCTCTTCCGCCGCTGATCGGCTGGAGTGCAGCATCCGGCACGATTACAGCTGGCGGCTGGATTCTCTTCTTCATCCTTTTCTTCTGGCAAATGCCGCATTTTCTTTCGCTCGCGTGGATGTACCGAAAAGACTATGCACGAGCCGGCTATCGGATGCTGACGGTTCTGGATCCCGACGGAGGAACAACAAGTCTGCACATTCTCGTTCATTCGGTTCTGCTTGGTGGAACGAGCATCCTCCTGACGTTTCTCGGACTAACGGGTAGTATGTATGGCATTGGCGCGATGATTCTCGGAGTGAGTTTCATAGGGTTTAGCATCTTGTTTCGATGGTTCGCCGGAACAAACACAACACTCGCACTGACCAAAACAAACCAGTATTCACGATATTTGTTTTTTGCCTCGCTTCTTTACCTTCCTGCCCTTATGTTTCTGATGGTCGTCGATAAATTGTGAACCGACGTTTTGTTCATCAGCTTCAAGCTTCCATGCCAAATCGTCCAAAGCAGTCAGCACGTTCCGTTTCCCTTATACGAATTGCGAATCTTCGACACTCTTATAAGAGAACAGCCGCGCTAAATGGAATTTCGTTCGATATTCGCGAGGGTGAAATCCTCGGAATTCTCGGTCCGAATGGATGCGGCAAGACCACGCTTTTCAGAATTCTTTCAACCGCGCTGCTTCCGTCGGACGGGGATGCATCCGTTGCAGGGCAGAGTGTCAAGGAACATCCTGAACGTGTCCGAGAGAGGATCGGAGTCGTCTTTCAGTCATTTGGACTCGACAGGAAATTGACCGTTCGGGAAAATCTGCGGTACCAGGGAAACCTCTATTTCATGCAGGGGGAGATGCTTGACCAGCGGATCGACTCATTACTGTCGTCATTCGGCCTCTCCGAGCGATCCGATGACCTTGTGGGAATTCTCTCCGGGGGGCTGCAAAGAAGGGTCGAGATAGCCAAAGGCGTTCTACACAAGCCAAAGGTTTTGCTGCTCGACGAGCCCTCCACGGGGTTGGATCCATCGGCCAGACTGGAGCTGTGGCGCTTCCTTGAGCTGTGCAGGAAAGAAGAGGGTACAACCGTCGTTCTTACCACCCATTTCGCGGAGGAAGCGGAGCGCTGCGATCGTCTTGTTATTCTTGACCGCGGTGTACTGGTTGCGTCCGGAAGCCCGGAACATCTGAAAAGTGGGATTGGGGGAGATGTGGTGCTTGTCAGGTCGAAGAATGCCCAACAGCTGATGAAGAAGATTCAGCGCCGCTTTGCAATGGAATCTGCTATCGTCGGGAGCGAGCTGCTGATCGAGGTTGTCAATGGGCATCGGTTCATTCCCCGACTGATACGCGCCTTCCCTGAATTTATTTCCTCGGTCACCCTCCGAAAACCGACCTTGGAGGACGTCTTCGTTCACACCACCGGTCACGCGCTTCAGATCAACGGCAGGGAGGGATCATGAATATTCTGCCTGTCGTGACCCTCATCCGTCGTGAACTGCTTCGTTTTGTGCGAGAGCGGAGCAGGATGGTCGGGGTGATCGCTTCGCCGATTCTCTTCTGGATTGTCATAGGGTCGGGATTGAATCGATCCTTCCAACAGCAGGGGGACGTTCCAGAAATGAACTACCTGGAATACTTTTTCCCCGGCTCGATTGTCCTCATCGTTCTGTTCGCAGCAATCTTCTCATCCATGTCCGTTATCGAAGACCGAAAAGAAGGGTTCATGCAGTCGGTTCTGGTGGCTCCTGTTTCCCGGCTTTCGATCGTTATGGGGAAGGTGATTGGCATAACGCTCCTCGCAACTCTGCAGGGGGCGCTATTGACGCTGGCTTCACCGCTCGTGATAGCAGATATGACAATTGGCAATATGCTCCTCACAATCGTCACTCTCACTCTCCTGGCTCTCGGTCTTTCTTCACTCGGATTTGCCATTGCATGGTCGATGAGTTCGACTCAGGGTTTTCATGCAATCATGAATCTCTTGCTGATTCCGTTGTGGATGCTTTCCGGTTCATTGTTTCCCGCCTCTGGGGCAAGCGATTGGGTTTCCGTTATTATGCGGTGGAACCCCCTCAGCTACGGAGTGGCAGCGGTTCGGGCAAGTCTCTATGGACTCCGCCCGCAGTACATTCATGATCTGGCGGGATTTGGTACGTCTCTTGCAATCCTCTTCATTTTTGCCGTTGCAATGCTTGGATGTGCTATCTGGCGGGTCGGTATGAGGGAGAAGGGCTCTCGCATTGCGGCGGAGGATGCGGCATGATACCGCTCTCCGATCTGCCAACGTTGAATGCCATCCTCAATGCCACTGCGGCAATACTCCTTCTTATGGGGCGCCGATTCATCAAGAGGAAGGAGAGAGAGAAGCACAGGATGTGCATGCTCTCGGCTTTTGGGGTTTCGATCCTCTTCCTGATCTCATACCTGATATATCACTATCAGCATGGCTCCCAGCCTTTTCAGGGTACAGGTTGGGTGAGGCCGGTGTATTTCACTATTCTCCTGTCACACACCGTTCTCGCTGCAGGGCTCGCTCCACTGGTTGTTCTTACACTGAGAAGGGCCCTCAGGAAGGAATATGAACGGCATCAGAAGCTTGCGCGCTGGACATATCCGATTTGGCTGTACGTTTCAGTGACAGGCGTGGTTATCTACGTGATGCTCTATCACCTCTTTGTCCCCGATCCGTCTCCCCTCCGATCTGCAATAACACTTCTCGCATCAGTGCCGTGAAGGCGGGTTTGACGCGCTGGGCAGTCTCCCTCACTTCATCATGAGAGAGTCTGTCGGTCGAAATTCCGGTCGCCATATTCGAGATGAGGGAGATAGCCGCCACACGCATTCCAAGTTGATGTGCCGTGACGATTTCCGGAACGGTCGACATCCCTACCGCGTCCGCCCCAATCCGGCGCAGCATTTCAATCTCGGCTGCAGTTTCGTAAGTCGGGCCTTTGAGCCAGCAATACACGCCCCGTGGGAGCGTGATCCTGAGTCGTTCAGCGGTCTGGAGGAAGGTATGTTGAAGCGATTCATCGAAGGGGTTGGCACGGGTTCGGCGGTCCGCGTCCTCAAGAGTACGACCAGGGCGGGGCCTGGGAAGAAGCGACCTGCCGAGGAACGTCAGACTGATGAAATCGCTCAGAAGCATGAAATCACCCGGACGAAGAGAGCGGTTGATTCCTCCGGCAGCGTTCGTGACGATGAGACTGGTGGCTCCCAACCGTCTGGCTAATCGAACCGGAAATGCGACTGGCGGAAGCTCGCCATGTTCGTAGAAGTGGATTCGGCCCTGAAAGACAAGAAGTTGGGGGGATCGCTTTTTCTCCGACGAGATAGTTCCAAAAATGAGTCTGCCTGAATGTCCCTGAACTGAAGAATGGGGATAGTTCGGGATCTCGTGGGATTCGATTGCGAGGCGCCCTTCGAGCTCGTTCGCGAACTCTCCAAGGCCGGAACCAAGAATGAGTGCAATTGATGGAGGAGAAGGAATTCGCGAGGCTACGGAGTCTACGGCAGCCTGAAGAGCGCTTTCGGTGACCTGAGTGGTCATGGGCCGATGAGAATCCCGGCGATTGTTGCCGTAAGAAGCGTGGAAAGCGTACCGCCGAGAACTGCCCGCAGGCCGAGACTTGCCAGGTCCTTCCTCCGGTGAGGAGCCATAGGACTGAGGCCGCCTATCTGAATGGCAATGGAAGAAAAATTAGCGAATCCGCAGAGAGCAAAGGTCGCCATGGCGATTGCTTTCTCAGTAACGAGCTTGTTTTCCACGATCATTTTTGCCATGTCAAGATAGGCCACAAATTCGTTTAGCACCACTTTTGTGCCGAGGAGGCTGCCGAAATAGAATGCCTCCGAACTGGGAATACCGATGGCGAAACCCACGAACTGGAAGAGAAGCCCACCGAGAAGCTGCATGTTGAGGGGCTGTCCGAAGTGTTCCTGAAGGTACGCGTTGATGCCGACCCAATCTCCAATACCTGTGAGTAGATAATTAAACAAAGCTATCAAAGCTATAAAAGCTAATAACATAGCACCGACATTTAAGGCTAATTGGAGGCCGTCGGAAGCACCCGCAGCCGCCGCCTCAATCACGTTTGAAGCGTTCTTTTCGACGTTCACTTTGACCTTACCCTTGGTTTCTGGGTCGCCAACTTCCGGGACGATGATCTTCGAGATCAGCAAAGCAGCGGGAGCAGCCATGATGCTTGCTCCAAGCAACTGGGCAGCGAACTTGACCTGTGCGGCCTCAATTGCCAGCCCATGCGATTGTGCGAAGGAAGAACCAAGCATCTGGACATAGGCGGCCATCACACCGCCTGCTATCGTCGCCATGCCGCCTGTCATGATTGTCAGGAGCTCGGAATTGGTCATTCCTCCAACGAAGGGCCTAATCATAAGGGGAGCTTCAGTCTGTCCCACAAAAATATTCGCCGTATTGGACAGCGATTCCGCTCCGCTGGTTCCCATCAGTCGGGCCATCACCCACGCCATTCCCTGAACGATCTTCTGCATCACGCCCAGGTAATACATAACTGACATGAGGCAGGAGAAGAAAATGATGGTGGGCAGTACCTGAAAAGCAAAGAAGAATCCAATAGAATCCTGAAAGCCCGGCCCTATCGCGAGGTTTCCGAACACGAATTTCGCGCCTTCCGTCGTAAAACCCAAGATCACGACGAAGCCTTCGGCGATCCAACCAAATGCAACCTTGGCCCAGCCAAGCGGCCCGAAGAATTCGCCTAGTTCCTGGCCCTTGATGACAAGTATTCCAAACGTCACCTGAAGAAGAAGACCGGTTCCGACAAGGCGCCAATTAATGCGCCGCTTGTTGTTGGAAAAGAGGAAGGCGATTCCCAGGAGCACGCCGATGCCAAAGACACCATGGAGGAATGAGAGAAGAGTCATTGACGTTCGTCAGAAGGGGGTTGGTGACAGTTCCGGCAGCGGGCCTCGTAGATGTCTTTTGCCCCTATGACGACCCTGTCTTGCTGATGGGTCTTTCGCTGTGTGCGATCTGCAGGATTTCCGCATACTACACAAATCGCGAGGGT
>DATECW010000051.1:0-10034 GCA_035286705.1 Bacteroidota bacterium | reverse complement strand
CGAACTCGTGTCGGCCATCAGGGGCAAACTCCGCCGTTACGCCGAATTACGCCGCATTTCCTCCAATTGATCGTTCCGTTTCCCACAGCCATTTCGACAATTCTCTTCTGAAGTCCCGATGACCGCATCAAATGCCTCTTGTCTCATTGATACCGTTGCTGCCCAAACGGTCAAATCTGTGGACCTCGTTCGTTGATTTGATCAAATATCGATGAATCGCCCGGGGGAACATGCGTCTGAAAAACAATTCGGGATTGCCGCTCCGGACGTAGACAATTTCTCTTTCGATTACCGATCCTGACGGTGAAGGTTCAAGTAATGTCGATGAGAGAATTGACAACCACTTGTTTTCTCAAAGGTTATTATTCTGATGCTTCTCAGCGCAATTGTCACCACATGCAACGTGATCCATGTGGTTGCCTTTCGTTAAAGTTCTTTATAAGTTCCATCACCTTTTGCGGTGATGGTGATTCAAAGCCATCGTGGGAGTGATTCTTAAGGAACCGGCCGCCATGCAAAATCGTCTCAAAGCCCTGATCGTCGATGATGAGGATTCATTGCGAAAGCTGATGGTCCTCCGTTTCGAGCAGGAGGGTTTCAGCGTCATATCCGCCGACAACGGAAAAGACGGGCTCATGTTGGCCGAACAGGAGAAACCGCATGTTGTTATCCTGGACATTATCATGCCCGGGATGCATGGATTCGAAGTGATACAAAAAATCCGAAGCAATCCGGAGCTCGACAAGACTGTGGTTGTGATGACCTCGGCAAAGTCATACAAACCGGATATTGATGCCGCCAGAAAGCTGGGGGCAGACGACTACTGCATCAAACCAACGGATTTCGACGAACTCTTGAACGTTGTTCGGCACCATTTGCAGCATCGATCAGGAATCTCCGCATGATGCGAGTAACCTTCTGGGGCACCCGGGGCTCTGTTGCGACGCCAGGCAAGTCGACTACCAAGTACGGCGGCAATACCGCGTGCGTCGAAATTCGGGCCGGCCGACAGATTGTGATCTTTGATGCGGGAACCGGAATTCGTGAACTGGGATTGAAGATCCTCAAAGAGTTCAATACCCGGCCGTTAACCATTCATCTTTTTATCACCCACACTCACTGGGATCATATCCAGGGATTTCCATTCTTCCTTCCGGCATACAGCGCGGATAAAAGAATTCACGTGTATGGCCCTCCGGGACGGGACAAGTCCTTTGACAAGATTTTTCGTGCTCAAATGGACTCCGACTATTTTCCTGTCGACCTGGGAGACATGAGTCCCAATATCGAAGTACATGAGGTTCGGGAAACGATTCATCTCGACGGCCTCACGATCGACCATTTCTATTTGAATCATCCAGCTCTGACCCTTGGATATCGCATCACCGAGGGGAAAAAGAGCGTGGTGTATGCAACGGACAACGAACCGTACCACGGGTCCATTCACGCTTCCGGCCGCGTTTCGGCTTCCGACACGGATCTGCCGACATTACTTGATGAGCGCTTTGTGGATTTCATCCGGGGGGCAGATCTGTATATTGGCGAGGCGCAGTACACCAACGACGAATACGAAGAGAAGAAGGGTTGGGGCCACTCTTCCGTTGAAACCACGGTGCGGTTCGCCGTCGAGGCAAATACGAAGCAACTGGCCATGTTTCACCACGATCCCCAGCATTCTGATGCATTCATCGACAAGATGGTGAGCCACGCCCGCAGGTTGGTGCGCAATTACAGGGGAAAGACCAAGTGCTTTGGTGCCCGGGAGGGGCTTCGTATTGATGTTCGGTGAGTTGTGGCGTTGATCCAGTGCGGGGGAAACCCTAACATTAAGGGGGATCTATGAAATCTCTCTTCCTTTTCATTCCTGCAGCGTTCATTCTTCTGCTTTTCGCAAATTCCTGCAGCAACCCTACTTCGATTGGGCCCGTGCCATCGAACTTTCAGCTGAATCAGAATTTTCCCAATCCCTTTACCGACTCGACGACCGTTCAGTACGGGATTCCGTCAAGCGCGTCGGGAGAACACATTGTTCTCCAGGTCTTTGACAATCAACGGGCCCCTGTCCGGGTTCTGGAGAACTCTGTCAGCCATCCTTCCGGCACGTTCCAGGTGTCATGGGATGGAAGAGATGCGAGTTTTCAGCGAGTCCCGCCGGGAGTCTATGTTATAGAGCTTCGAAGCGGGTCTATTCTTGCCATTGACGGCGGGATGAACGGCGTTTATGGGCGCATCATGGCGGTCCGGAGGTGACACATGAGAATATTCAATCGCTTCTTTGCGGCGCTGTTTTGTCTTTCATGTGTTTCGATTTGCCGCTCGCAAGATGCGAATTCGTTGCCGGCGGAAAATGACGCAACAGTTTATTCATTCGGGGTTTCCGGGACAATGGCATTTGTCAATCCGAAAGAGCTCAACGAGTCGTTTCATATGGTGAACACGACGCTGGATCTTGCCGTCCCCCGAGTGAATACAATTTTCGTCGCGGGCGCACATTTGCGCATGTCGGTCAATGCGCAGAGCCATATTGTCCTTCGCGGGGAGTTTATCAGGATCTTCCGGCAATTCGAATATGACGCTAAGGAGATCTCTCTTGCCGGAGTGCAAACAGGGGTATTTCGAGTCAGGAATGAACGCTCCTATCACACATTTCCGATTGGACTGGGTGCCGGGACATATCTCAATCGACAAAAGACGATTGAACTTGAGATCGGATTCATGTACGTGTTCAGCGTCATTGAAGAGAAAGGGACAATGGAATCCTACGGACCGTTCCAATCGACCATGGAGGGGAGGGGTTGGGGCGTCTGGGGTACTCTGAGACCCAGGATTGCATTAACGGACTGGTTGACCTTTGCCCCTGAAATCTCAGGTCGATTTCTCTCTGTTGACCGGTTTCAGGATCAGCGGGATCGAACTCTGCAGGATTTTGCCCTCGACTTTCGAGGTGTTTCCATCGGCGGCGCATTGTTCATACACTTGAATTCCCAGGGGAGTCGGTGACACCTTCGCAAATGGACGAAATCCGAAACAAGTTTCGCTTGGAGGCCGTGGAACATCTCCGGAAGGCCGACGAGCTGATTCAATTGTACGCATCTGATCCCTCTGCGACGGATCATCTCACCACGGCAAACCGCCATTTTCATGCACTGAAGGGATCATCACCCCTCGTTGGGGCAAGGCCTGTTTCAGAAGTTGCCCGAACCGCGGAGGCATGTCTCAAACGAATCCTTACGGAGCCGGCACTTTTCACTCCGGCCCTTCATTCTACTCTTCGTTTTGCTTTGACCCTTATGGAGCGGCAGATTGAAGATTTCATTACGGGACAACCGATCCGCGACGGGGAGACCGTCATACGGACCATCCGTTCTCACCTTCCCACAACACAGTCCGTCGAGGAACTTCTGCTGAATTTGGAACTCATGTCCAGGGAACTCCGGAACTCGTTGGGTGAAACCGTACAAATGATTCTGGGAAGAGAGCTGGATGAAGGAAAGCGGCTCTACGTCCTCCATGTGCCTCCTCATGATGAAATGCAGAGTGAACTTCCCCGCATCAGAGCGGCGATGAAAGATCATGGTGCGATTCTGAGCGTTGCCGGCCGGGAAGAAGGATCCATCCATATTCTCCTGAGCTCAACAATGCCTGTGGAGACATTGCAGGAACGGCTGGCCGGATTCAGGGTAACGTTGACGGAACTTATGTCTCGTCCAATGAAAGCTCCCGAGGAGTCAGTGGGGGTTGTGGCGGAAACAGGGCGGCCGGCAAAGACTCCAAAGTGGGGGGGGAAATTCAGAGTACTTTTTAGCGATGACTCGCAAATAGCACGTGATCTTTACAGAATTCTCCTGCAACGAAACGGTTATGAGGTTGAGCTTGCGCAGGACGGATCAGAGGCGCTGCAAAAGCTCCGTGCATCTTCGTACGACGCGGTGATTACAGACGATCAAATGCCTGCGATGGATGGAATGGAGCTCCTCAAGGTGGCCAAAAGCGATGAGCGGCTCTATCACATTCCGTTTATTCTGATTTCGGGGCACGCGACTGAAGAAGCCCGTTCCAATGCGATCAAAAGCGGAGCGTCGGCTTACCTGATCAAAGGGGATTTTGAGAAAGAACAACTTCTCGTGATACTGCAGGAAGCGATTGAACAAGGGCAAGGCTAGTGTCGAGTCTCACAGATTATCTCACTATTGTTGGTTAGGCGAAATCAGCAATTCGACCGCATATCATGATTTTCTTGGGCCGACTTAGTAAAGCTCTTGTGAGTCGAGACACTAATCCGCCGCAAATGCTGAAACAAAAAAAGGGGCACCTCCGGTGCCCCCGTGTCTGCAACCTCATTCAACTTCCTATTGCCCCGGAGCCGGTCCTCTCCGCATTTGCTGACGCTGTTTCTTGACTTCTTCGAACTTTACCATCTGTTCTTTCGTCAACAGCTTCCCGATCAATGAGTCCACTTTTGCGGTCTCTTTGGTCATAAATTCGCGCATAGCAGTACGATCACCCAACCCCTCCTGCATCTTCGCCATCACGGTCTTCTGGGATTCCGTGTAGATCTCTGTGACTTTCTTCGTCTGTTCGTCGGTGAGGGAAAGCTGTTCTTTCAACTGCTTTGAACGCTCTTCGGGGGATCGTCTCATCCCCTGAGCGAGTGCTGCCTGGGTGAGGACAATCGTTCCAATCAGAATCGGTACAACCAACAATCGGTGTTTCATGTGGAAATCCTTTTTAAGTAATGAAAGTGATATGTGAAGAAAGCGACTACTGTCGTGAAGAAGAGAGCACAACCTTTGTCCAGAGATCAAGAGGCTCGGGACGATCTGCCCCGCCGATGGGTCCTCCTCCGGCCGTGCCTCCCCCGCCACGTCGTCTCCCGCCTCCTCGCGTAGTAGCGCCGGCTCTTCCCGACGGGCCCTCTAATCTATCCGATCCGAATTCAGCGGTCTGGAATCCTATTCCAACCATCTGATTCTCTATGATTCCAACAGCGTAACGCATTTCTGCCGAATGGCGAAGCGGAACCCGCAGTTCGTAGACAAGAGTATTATCTAATGCACCCAACTTGACCCCAATTCCTTTGAGTTCCAGAACCGAAAAAAGATTCTGCTGATCATCCGGTCCGAGGATCGCAAGCTCTCGGAAGGAAGGCTCAAGAAATTGAAAAGCCGCCGTGAGGGGTTCGCGGGGATTCCAATGCGGAGGGCTTTCACCGCGCAGGGGGAAGCGGATTCCGAAAGTCTCTTCGTTTTCCCCCCGTGGATCGAACCAGACCGTCAGGCCTCCGTTAAGAATCTGTGCCTGAACGAATGGATCTTGTGTTGAGAGACAGACATACAGGAACTCCCCGTCGTTGCGGACTCCAAGCGCAAGAGGGAGGCCCGTCACGGGCATTAAGGAGGTTCCCCAATCGGCGGCCGATCCGTCGATAATGATCGCGTGGTCGTTCCAAGCGCTTGTCAATTGCACGGCACTCGAACATCCACTGAGTGCTCCCCCGACAAATGCTGCAATAACGGCTGTGATCAAAACAATTTGTTTCATGTTCGTTTCCTTCGGATCAGACGGATATTATTCCTCGTGGTGTCTGCGAAAGCATGCAGTTCCCGACCGTGTGCGACGCCGTTTTCTCCCGGCGTGCAACGGAAAAACGTTCAAAGGATCGAAAAGTCGCGGGAATGAACACAGGAAAAACAAGAAAAGAGGTGAAACAGCACTTTCTGTGGGGGGGACCGGGATCCATGAGTTGAGCTGGAGTTGTTGTTTCTTATACCGCCACGATCAACCGGTCAGTTGCCTGGAATCTGTTTGACGGTGGAATCCGCATCATCAGATTCAAGTCTCAGAAGTTTCCTGAACAATGCGGATATTCTGTTTGACCACTGCTCGAGCAGAGAATAAAACGTGGGAACAATGACCAGTGTGAGAAAAGTGGAGATCGAGAGGCCGAAGATGACCGCGATACCGAGCGGGCCCCAGAAAGCTGCGCTCTCAGCGCCTGTGACGAAATGGAACTCTCTCCAGTCAAAATCGAATCCGGTTGCCAACGGAAATATTCCCAGGACGGTTGTTGCAGCTGTGAGCATAACGGGACGCAGACGTGTCCGCCCGGCTTCAATGAGTGCCTCATCAAGCGGGGCTCCCTCATCCATCTTCCGCTTCGCGAAATCGAGCAGCACAATCGCATTCTTCACGACAATCCCCGCAAGGGCGATCACTCCCACCCCCGTCATGATTACTACAAACGGCGTCCGCGTGATGATCAATCCCATGAGCACACCGATGAGTGAAAGAAGGACGGAAAGCATGATTACGAACGGGACCTTCACCGAATTGAACTCAGAAACCAGAATAAGGAAGACCAGCAGCACCGTAATGACAAACGCGCGGGCAAGGAACACCTGTGCCTTGTTCTGTTCTTCATCTTTTCCCGTAAACTTCATTGTGTAGCCGGCCGGGAGTTCCATACTTGACAACCTTTCACGGACATCGTTCAGGACATCCGACGCCACCCTTCCCTCCACATTGCCTGTCATTGTAATGACCCGTTTGAGGTCTTTGCGGCGGATATCGGACACGCCGGAGGTGCGCCTGATGTCGGCAACAGCCGAGACCGGAATCGAAAGGAGCTGACCGCGGCGATTCATGAACGTGACGCGAATGTTCTCAAGGTCCTGGACAGATTCCCTCTGATTCTCTTCAAGCCGCACGCGAATCTTGTACTCATCTTCCCCAACACGATACTTTGAGGCCTCAATTCCACTTATTGCCGCACGGATCGTGCCTGCGATCTGGCCTGTGTTGGTCCAGAGAAGGCCTGCTTTTTCCCGGTCAACGATAATCTCCACTTCCGGTTTTCCCACATTGTAGTCGTCCTTCAGGTCATACAATCCCGGGATGTCCTTGATGAGTCCGCGGCCTTTTGCGCTTAGTGACGCAAGCTCGTCGTAATTCTCGCCCGAGATTTCAACGCTCACAGGAGCTCCAACAGGTGGACCCATTTCCTGTTTGGTCACGCGAATATTGGCTCCGCTTACCTGGGCACCCGCATGACGGATTTCTTCAAGCGTTTGGAACGTATTCTGGCTGCGGTATTTCTTCTCGTAGAAGTTGATGGCGACCTGCGCCTTGTTCGATGTACCCTGTCCTCCGAAATCAAACGGGTCGTCGGATGTTCCAACAGTCGAAACCACAAACTCAACATCGGGCTTTCCGGGTATTTCGTTGATTCGGTCTTCCGCGATCTCAGCAATTGCGTTCGTAATGTCGAGGGAGGTACCAAGCGGGGCTTCGATGTTCGCGGTCACCCGTGCCGGTTCGGTCGTCGGGAAGAACTCAACTCCGGTATTAAAAAGGCCGAAAAGGACAAACGTGAGAAACAGAACGCCGAGAGCGGTCGCGATCGTCAAACCCTTGCGAGCAAGAGCCCATTTGAGTGCAATAACATACTGGTTCTGAAGCCAGGGGAAAAAGACTTCATCACTTTCGTGGTACAACCAGGTGAGCGGATTATATTTCTTCCACCAGCTCGGATGCTCCAGGTTCTTCTTCGCTTTCTTGATTTCTTTCTGGTAGTCAATCCATTGCGCCCCCTGCACTGGACTGATGATGAACGCTACAAAGAGGGAAGCTCCAAGCGTGGAAATAAGAGTTATGGGCAGATACCACATGAACTCGCCCACGATACCCGGCCAGAAAAGCAGGGGAATGAACGGGGAAACGGTCGTTATGGTGGATGCAATGACGGGAATTGCGACTTCCTGTGTGGCATCCTTTGCGGCCTGAATGGGATTTTTCTTGTAATCGTGCTGGTGCCGGTAAATGTTCTCAATGACGACAATGGCATCGTCCACAAGAATTCCGAGTGCAAGCACAAGCGCAAAGAGAACGACAAAATTCAACGTGACGTTGAACGCGCTAAGAACCACAAATGCGATAAACATGGAAAAAGGAATTGCCGTTGAAACCAGCAATGCATTCTTGAATCCGAAAAACATGAATAAGGACAGGACAACGAGGAACATTCCCGTTATGATGCTGTTCTCGAGCTCGTGCACAGAGCGTTGGATATTGACAGACTGGTCGTTGGAAATCGCCAGATTAATCCCTGCGGGGAGCAGTTCTTTTTCCTCCTTCACGAGTTCCTTGACCTCGCCCGCAATACGGAGAAGATTTTCTCCGGCTCTTTTGCGAACTGCGAGAGAGACGACTTCGTTATTGTTCAACCGAGAATATGTCTTTCGATCTTCGAAAGAATAATCAACGGTTGCGACATCGCGCAGATAGATGGCTTTCGCGTTCTGAATCTTGACAACGATATCTTCGAGCGGTTTCACCTCTTTGAATTCGCCGGGAACCCGAACGGTGAAGGATTTCCCTGCGTCGTCGATCGTACCGCCGGGAAGTGAAAGATTCTCCGCCCGCACCGCGTCGGCAATGTCATTGAAACTCACTTGATAGCCGTTCATCCGATAAAGATCGACATTAACCTGCACCTCGGGCTCAAGGCCTCCGGTTAAATCGGCGCGCAAAACTCCCGGAATAGCCTCAATCTTGTCCTGCAGCCCCTCCGCAATCTTCTTGAGGCGTGCGATACCGATATCTCCCTCCACATTCACAAACATGATGGGGAATTCGCTGAAGTTGATTTCTGATATCACGGGATCGAGAATATCGTTGGGAAGATCGGATCGGGCAGAATTCACTTCATCGCGGACACGACGCAGCGCTTCATCCATGTCAATGCCGGTGTTGAACTCTACGCGGATGGTTGAAAGACCCTCTTTGGACACGGAAGTAATCTGCTTGATGTCTTTCAGAGACTTCAGAGCCTGCTCGAGCGGCTGAGTCACCAATCCCTCAATGTCCCCGGCAGACACCCCGATATAGGGAGTAGAGACAATGACAAGAGGAATCGTAATATCAGGCGCAGCTTCCCTCGGCATCGTTGAATATGTGCCGTAGCCGATGAGAACAATGACCGCAACGAGAATGTAAACGGCTACTCTATTATCGACTGCAATGTTCGAAATGCGCATACGTTTCTTTCACCCCAACTTGGAATGTTAACCGTTCACGGTCACGGTCTGCCCGTTGACCAGCTTTTGGATGCCTGACACGATGAGGCGGTCGCCCGGCTTCAATCCCTGGAGAATCTCAAGCAATGTTCCCTGACGGGCGCCCAGTTTTACCACTCGCTGTTCGGCCACGCCGTTGTTCTCGACAAAGACCACCATCTTACCCCTGTCAATCTGCTGAACGACATTCTCATCGACGAGGATTGCGTTTTGCCGTTGAGAGCGCACAATGCTGACACGGGTGATCATTTCCGGCTTCAGACGGAGTTCCTGATTCTGGATATGGATTTCCACGAGGAGAGTCCGATTGCTCGCCGAGACAGAAGCACCGACATAGTTAATTCGTCCCTCGAGAGTATCCCCGGGAGACGTGTCGGGAACGATCCGTACAAGGTTGCCAATCTGGACGAGGCTTGCGTAACGCTCGGTCACCTCGGCAGCGATCTTGACGGTGCGGACATTCACGATATGTGCAATCGGCACAGCAGGGGGTGCAAATTCTCCCTCATCATAGTAGTTTTCATCAAAAATCCCATCGATGGGGCTTTTGATCCGGGTTCGCCCAAATCGGGCTTTCATGAGATCTGACTGAGCCTTGGCGGCATCGCGCGAATATTGAGCGTTCTTGAACTGAAGCTCGCTGATAGCCTTTTCTTTGTAGACCGATTGTTGTTTTTCGAAATTCAACTGGGCAATCTTGTACTGGGCATGGGCTGCCTCAAAGCTCGCCTTGATAACGTCGTCGTTCAGGATCCCCAATACTTGTCCTTTTCTGACGGCCTCACCTTTCTTAATGAGCCATTCTTTGACGACTCCTCCTTCCTCAGGGCTCAGCATTACATCCTCCTGGGCTTTCACAATGCCGGTTGTCTGAATAACGTCAGTGAACGGGGAGAGATGGACCTCCTGAACCCGGACGGCGACAGCCTGGGAGGAAGGATCCTGTTGTAGCCCCGGATC
>DATECW010000050.1:0-2337 GCA_035286705.1 Bacteroidota bacterium | reverse complement strand
AACGCAAAGGGCGAACTCTGTTACATTCTTTGCGTTTCTCTGCGTTCTTTGAGCCCGCCTGCTTTTGAGGTACAAGTCCGGCGGGCAGGTCTCTGCGTTATAGTTTACAGCAAACCTGAGGTACTACCCCGACATGACCAGCTTGCAGGATTCCTGCAGGCTCCTTACTTGAGGAGAACTTCCCGTGGCACATGCAACACACAAAGAATATCCGACGGAGAAAATCCGCAACATTGCCCTCATCGGACACGGGGGCTCCGGCAAGACGACCTTCAGCGAATCGCTGATGTTCTCTGCCGGAGCGACGACCCGCCTTGGAAGGGTCGAAGACGGATCGACCGTCTCAGACTACCATCCCGATGAGATGGAGCGGAAAATATCGATCAACACATCTCTGCTCCATTGTGATTGGCAGGGAACAAAAGTGAATATCCTGGACACTCCGGGATATTCTGATTTTACGGGGGAGGTGCTCAGTGCACTTCGGGTTTCGGACCTCGCGGTTATCCTGCTGAAGGCGGTGGAGGGCGTCGAGGTTGGGACTGAAATCGTCTGGCAATACACGAAACAGAGAAATCTGCCGACGATCATCGTCATCAACAAACTTGACAATGAGAACGCGGAGTTCGACAAGGCCGTTGCTTCGGCAAAGGACCGTTTCAGTCACGATGTGGCCATCGTGCAGTTTCCCGTCACCGAAGGCCTGGCGTTTGATTCCTTTGTCGATGTGCTGCGCATGAAGCAGCTCAAGTACGAGCGGGATGGAAGTGGAAGGTTCGTCGAGATCGATATCCAGACAGATCTGATGGAAAGAGCTGCAGCTCTTCACGAAGAGCTCATTGAGAAAATTGCCGAAACCGATGAAGCGCTCATGAACAAATTTTTCGAAGAAGGAACCCTCAAGGAATCGGAACTGAACGCGGGAATGCGGAAAGCGATCAATGAGCGTAAGTTGTTCCCGGTCTTCTGCACGTCAGCCAGTCTCAACATTGGCCTGACGCCGGTGCTCGATTTTGTTGTCAGATATGCCCCCTCGCCGCTGGATCGCGGTGCGGTGGTTACCAAGGATGTCAACGGAGTGAAGGAAATCACCGTCGCGCCCGAGAGCAAGGGGCAGCCCTCTCTGTTCGTGTTCAAGACGGTATCCGAACAGCATGTGGGTGAACTGTCGTTTTTCCGCGTCTATTCTGGCACCATCACCGGGGGGATGGATCTGACGAACGAGTCCAATGGAAAATCGGAGCGGTTGGGGCAGTTGTTCCTGATGAACGGAAAAGAGAGGAAGGAAGTGACAAAGCTCGAGGCCGGGGATATCGGCACCGTTGTGAAGCTCAAAGACACGCACACCAACAATACGCTGAGCAGCAAGGTGCTCCCCGTGATCTTTCCGCCGATCCCCTTTCCCGATCCGGTTATCCGCATGGCTATTGCCCCGAAATCGAAGGGAGACGAAGACAAGATCGGTACCGGCCTTCACTCGCTGCATGAAGAAGATCCCACATTTGTGGTACAGGTTGACGGCAAGCTCAGCCAGACGGTCATTTCAGGGCAGGGAGAGCTGCATCTCCTGATCGTAACAAAACGCCTCAAGGAGAAATACGGAGTTGAAGTCGATCTCGTCGAGCCGCGGATTCCGTACAAAGAGACGATTCGGGCTGCCGTACCCTCTTCGGAATACAAACACAAGAAACAATCCGGCGGCAGGGGGCAATTCGGGCATGTTTACCTGAAACTTGAGCCCAAACCGCACGGCACCGGCTTCGAATTTGAAGATGCGGTAGTCGGAGGCGTTGTTCCGGGAAGGTTCATCCCCGCCGTTGAAAAAGGGGTGATCGAGACCATGAACAGGGGAATTCTCGCCGGCTACGAGGTGGTCGATGTGAAGGTGACGATCTTCGACGGTTCGCACCATTCGGTCGACTCGGACGAGCTTTCGTTCAAGATAGCAGGTTCACAGGCATTCAAGAAAGGATTTATGGAAGGGAAGCCGGTCCTTTTGGAACCGATCAGTGAAATCGAAGTCGTTGTGCCCGAGGATTACATGGGTGATGTCATGGGAGATATTTCCGGAAGGCGAGGAAAGATACTCGGGATGGAGACAGAAGGCCCGTTTCAGAAGATCAAAGCCCTAGTCCCGATGTCTGAGCTGCACAAGTACTCCACGATTCTCCGTTCGATGACCCAGGGGCGCGGCATTTATCGCTCAAAGTTCTCACACTACGATGAGCTCCCGCGCGAGCTCGCGGAGAAAGTGATTGCAGCGTCTGAGAAGGGAAAGGTGGAAGCGGAGTAGCTAACTCATCCCCAGCCCCTTCTCTTGGAAGAGAAGGGGGAAAA
>DATECW010000049.1:0-5152 GCA_035286705.1 Bacteroidota bacterium | reverse complement strand
TGAACTCTTTCCGTAACAACATGGTAGTAGCAGCTTTCCAAGGCATGAGGAACCTCCTGTTCTTTGTCTCATGCCTCAATCTAACTGTTACCCATGTCTCCGAACAAGTGTAACCTATGTCCCCGGTCTGTACACCCCTTTGCAAAAGGGGGAGATTCTGTGGCGCCAATCACGAAAACAATCTATTTCCACGAATCCTGGTCCGCCTTCTTTATTTCAGCCTAGTCTATCTTCACCTTCTGATCCAACACAAATCCCTTCTCGGACGCCTTGATGGTGATCGCTTCAACGTCAGGATCGTGTTCAAGGAACAATGTCCATCGCTCCTCATACGCTCTCGCAAGCACCTTCTTCTTTTCTTCAATTGTGGTCAGCGGCCTGACGTCATAGGCCATGACATACGGCAAGGGAAGATGTGACACGGTTGGAAAGAGATCGCAACAAAAGAGAAGCGACGTTTTTCCGTCGGAGATTTTCGGAAGTTGCTGCGCCGTTGTGTGTCCGTTGCAGACCACGAGATCAATGCCGGGGAATAGCTGTTGTTCACCCTCAATGAATTCGAGAACCTTGTGCTCCACGAGGGGCTCATAGTCATGCTTCATAAAACTCCCCCGATCTTTTTCCGACGGTTTCTGCGCAAGATCCCAATGCGCCTTTTGCACATAATATATTGCGCGGGGAAATGTCGGTACTGTTGAGCCGTTTTCCACCATCGTCGAGCCGCCGGCGTGGTCAAAATGGAGGTGAGTGAGAATAACATCGGTGACGTCGTTTCGGGTTACGCCATGGCGTGCAAGGGAAGAAAGGAGATCGGATTGGGAATTGTCGAGACGGTAGATATCCTTCAGTTTTTCTGTGAACTTCGTCCCGTTGCCGTCATCAACCAGAATGACTTTTCCATTGCCGCGAACAAGCAGACACCGGGCGGCAAGGCTGATGCGTTGCCGTTGATCGGGAGGATTGGTTTTGCTCCAGAAAACCCAGGGCACAACGCCAAACATAGCGCCGCCGTCCAGGGCAAATCTCCCTGTTTCAATCGGATGAATGTCGTATGAACCGATCTTCATGAGGTGACCAGATTCCAACGAAAAGGTCGGCACTCCCCCTGATTTGGAGAAGGCGCCGACCTTCGACATGAAATGACCGCTCAGTGTCTCGACTCAGGACCAAAACGGTCTCTGTCACTCGACACTAGTTTTTTCTGAAATGCGATGTTGCAGGGCTCAAGTCCGCGAATTTCCTGTCCGGGTGAAGCTTTTTGGCCCGTTCAAAGAGGACTTCCTCCGTCTCCACCCTGTTGGGATCGGGCAGGCAGCAGTCGACAGGGCAAACCGCAGCGCACTGTTCCTGGTCAAAGTGGCCGACACATTCTGTGCATTTCTCTGGAACGATGTAGAAGAAACCGTCGGAAAGAGCCTGATTCGTTGCTCCATTGAGTTCCCATTGTGCTCCGCCCGCATAAATGGCAACGTTGGGACATTCGGGCTCGCAAGCACCGCAATTGATGCATTCTTCAGTGATCATTGTAGCCATGGTGCGTTCCGCTTTCTTAAGAATGGTCTGATGTAAGTTTGATTTGTGGAAAAAAAGAGTATGCGGAAAACTTCGTCTGTCCGCGCTCACAACTGTCAATCGTCGTGAGACAAACGCCAACATCCCGCACAAGCATGCGAACGTCGACGCCCTGATGTGTGGCGGGGTACTGATTCAGTTTTTGCAGCCCTCTGGTCAGCTGACTTCTTGCGCCCCGGAAATTTCCTGCATCTGCGTGATACAGGCCTGCCGAAATCTGAATCAGCGCCTGCAGATACGTCCTGTCGGATTCCCGGTACTCATGCCAGAGATCCTCGAGAATCTCATGCGCCTCGAAAAAGTCTTTTTCGTTGAACCGCTGAATCCCCTTCCAGTACCGCGCGTCTGTCACAAAAAAGTATAGGGATAAGTTAACGAAAATTCAATGGAATCCGAACTCATCCCTGCCTGCGCCTGACCGCCGTAACGGCAGTGCAGGCAGGTGCCGACCATTTCGCTTTTGTTGAAATGTTGAATAACCACGTGGGCAGGCAGGCCCTACTCCCTTCTGTGTGGAAAGAGAAAGAGGAGATCCGCATGGGCGTTGAAAATGAATCAATTACAAATACCGGTGTTCGGTGATCTTCCCCTTTGAATCGTACTTATACAAGAGCGGCACTCCCGTGGGAATATTCAGCTCAAGCACCGCCTCTTTGGAGAGATTGTCCAGTTTCATGACAATGGACCTGAGGCTGTTGCCGTGGGCTGCGACGATGATGTTTTTCCCTGCCAGAATATCGGGCATGATTTTCGATTCAAAGTACGGAAGCGCCCTCGCTGCAGTATCCTTCAGGCTTTCGCTGACACCGTCAGGATTTAATTCCGTTACATCGCTCGGAGGCGGCACATCGTAGCTGCGCCGCCATATCTTGAGCTGTTGTTCGCCATAGATCTTCCCAATCTCGGCCTTGTTCTTTCCCTGAAGCGCACCGTAGTGGCGTTCATTCAAGGCCTGGTCATATTCGGTGGGAAGATTCTCCTGTCCAATGATCTTGAGGACGATCTTCAGAGTATCGATTGCGCGTTTCAGAACGGAGGTATATGCCTTGTCGAAACGATACTGTTTGAGTTTTTCACCTGCCTGATGGGCTTCTTCCTCCCCCTTGGGAGAAAGAGGGATATCCACCCACCCGGTAAAACGATTCTCGAGATTCCATTGCGATTCACCATGTCGGAGTAGAATAAGGTCGGGCATTGTAATTTTCTTTCGGGGGTAATATGATTCGGATTGCCGACTTCGTTGCGTGTTACGTGCTACGGGTTTGATGTTTCGAGTTTCAGGTTTCAGGTTCCACGCTTGATGACAACAACAGATAGCCGAAAGCACCCGGGCTCTTCTTACTTCTGACTTCCAGCTTCGTGTTCTTCCCCCTCACTTCACAAAGAAATATCTCGCCTCCGGATGATGAACGATAATCGCCGATGTTGATTGCTCGGGATCGAGCTGAAACTCCTCGCTCAACGAGACGCCAATTCTCTCCGGCTTTAGAAGTTCGAACAATTTCACCTGATCTTCCAGGTTCGGACAAGCAGGATAACCGAAACTGTAACGCGAGCCCTGATAATGCTGCGAAAAGAGCTTCCGTATTTCTTTGGCATCTTTCCCATGAATCCCAAATTCCCTCCGAATCCTGCTGTGCCACAGCTCCGCGAGTGCCTCGGCGCTCTCAACACTCAATCCATGAAAATACAGATACTCCTTGTAATTGTCCGATTCAAACAATGTGTGTGAATATTCAGATGCACGGCGGCCCATGGTGACCAGGTGGAATGCCACCACGTCAACGCGGCCTGAATCAACGGACGCAAAAAAATCGGAAATACACAAGTGCTGGCCGTCCCGCTGACGGGGAAAGGAGAATCGGAGCCGTTCTTTGAGGTTCGAAGGCGGAACTTCGACGTACGAAGTTTGGTCTTCCGGATGGTGAAAAATGATCAGATCATTCCCCTTTGATTGACAAGGGAAGTATCCGTAGACAACCTTGGGAATAAGCAGAGCACGGTTTTTCGCATCCTTTCTCAACCGTATGAGATCCGGATAGATCTGATCTTGCAGGATTTTCTGATAATCGTTCTCACTGAGCTTTCCACGAACAACGCGCCATTGACCTCGAATCAGCGCGATCTCGTTCACATACTCAAAAACGTCATCCAATGGAACATCCTCAACAATTTTCGAACCCCAGAACGGAGGGTGGGGAATCTCGCCGCCCGTCTTGACGCCAGAGCGAACTGTTGCATTGTTCTCTCGCAGCACCCCCTCCTTCGCTTCATCCTTCTGTTCTGCAAGCGCCAGCGCGATTTTTGCCTCAGACCCGGTCAATTTCTCTTCATCCACCGAAGCATCGGCACCTGTTTCTGCGACGATTCCTCCTCCGGCAATTTGTTCCATATATCTCAAGCCGTCAAATGCATCGTTCGCGTAGAGAACGGTTCCCCGATAAACGGACCTCAGATCCTGTTCGACATATCTCCGTGTCAGTGCTGCACCCCCAAGTACGACGGGAATTCGGATATTGCGCTCATTCATCACTTCGAGATTTTCCTTCATGATGAGCGTCGATTTGACAAGGAGTCCGCTCATTCCTATCGCATCCGCCTTGTGTTCTTCGGCTGCATGCAGCATCGTGTCCACGGGACATTTGATGCCAAGGTTGATCACCTTATAGCCATTGTTCGTGAGAATAATATCGACCAGATTCTTCCCGATGTCATGGACGTCACCCTTCACCGTTGCAATCACCATCGTTCCTTTGCCGCCCGATTCCTTCTTGTCCATGAACGGTTCCAGGTATGAGACGGCTGCTTTCATGACCTCGGCCGACTGAAGAACAAACGGCAGCTGCATTTGTCCGGAGCCAAACAACTCCCCCACGACCTTCATCCCGTCGAGCAGGATCGTGTTGATGATTTCCAACGCGGGGTGCTTCTTGAGTCCTTCGTCAAGATCCGCATGGAGACCGACACGTTCGCCGTCGATAATGCGATTCTTCAGCCGCTCTTCCACAGCCTGGCCGGCGACTATGGTCTTTTTCTTCTTCTCACCTTCTCCCGACGCGACCGCAAGAAGATCTGTCAGCGGATCGTACGCGACCTTTCTCGACTCCCCTGCACCTTCGTAGACCCTTTCGTCAAAGATCAGTTTCCGACAAATCTCCCTTTCACGTTCATTGATCTTGAACAAGGGCATAATCTTCGAGGCGTGGACGATTGCCATATCCAATCCCGCCTCGACGGCGAAGTGGAGGAATACGCTGTTCAGGATATGACGGGCATGCGGAGCAAGTCCGAATGAAATATTGCTCACCCCCAGCAATGTATAAACACCCGGCAACTCTTTCTTGATGAGTCGAATGGCATCGATCGTCTCTTTCCCCGCTTTTCTGAATTCTTCATCTCCCGACCCAAGCGTGAAAGTGAGAGTGTCGAGAATCAGGTCGGATGGCTTGAGACCGTATTTCCGCACAGCCAAATCGTAAATTCTTTTTGCAATCTCGAGCTTCCCCTGGGACGTCTTTGCCATCCCGCGTTCGTCAATGGTAAGGGCGATAACAGCCGCTCCAAATCTCTTGCACAGTGG
>DATECW010000048.1:0-5434 GCA_035286705.1 Bacteroidota bacterium | reverse complement strand
ACCGTCGATCCCTGAGGCTGCATGTACGGCGTCTTCCCGGCTACTCCTTCTCCTGCTCCTATGACTCTGTAGCCAAGCACGGTAGGAGCGCCATCGTTGTCGGTGGTTTGCGGATTATAGTTGGTCCAGCCGTAGTCCCATTGTTCAGAGCGTATTTTGGAGGGATCGAAGGCTCCGCGATAGGAAGTTGATGCAAAGAAGGCAGGATCGAGCTGAGTGCTGGAGAAGTCGGTTGTGGCAGTGTCAGCTTCGGATCCGACAGTGGGCCTGGGGTCGGGAGCGGTTGCATGGAAGACGTCAACCAGACCGATATTGGCCGGCTGGCGCGGGGCGGAGCCGAAGTTGTTCCAGCCGCCGGTGGTGAACCAAGCCGTGGGATCAAAGGTGATGTTGACGCTGGACTTGGCCAGGGTATTGGCTTGAGCCTGCATACTGAGATTGCGGACCTGGAGTCTGCCGTCCAGAGCATGTGCAGCGGTGGAGTCGTTGCGGATCGAGATGCCCCAGGGATATCCCATCAGCACGGAGTTATGGACGCTCGTTTTGACATTGCGACGCAGGAGTGCTGCATACTGAAACTTATTGCCGATGGGGAGCGCCACGGTCGTATCCGATTGCGGTCCGACCATCGTGACGTTGGAGAAGACCGGTGCAGTAATAGGCTGATTGTAGGTGGGGGTGCCGTCGTTATCGGACTCGAAGCCGTTGCTTTCTCCGGCGGCGTCCCACAGATTGGGATCGCGCTTGGAAAAGGCGAACTGAATGCGTCCCGAGTAGCCGTAGTCCGAGTCGAAGTCATCGTCCGTTCCGCCCCATGCAATCAAATGCCGGGCATCGACGTTGCCGCCGAACCACTCGAAGGAGTCATCGTTGGAGTAACTGACCTGCACGTATTCGATCGTGGTGCCGCGTCCGACACCGCCCATGGTCAGGCCGTTGATCTCGTTGTTGAGCGATATAACGATCCCTGGATACTCGATACGCACATAGCGGAAAACACCGCTGTTGTCATCCGGATCATTGCCGCCATACTCACCCCCGATATCCACGCCTTCCACCTTCTGGGTGGTCGGACGGTTGGTGGGGGCGTTCCCCAGAATGACCACGCCGCCCCAGTCGCCGCGCTTGCGCTGTCCGATGACTTTGCGGCTGGTGAACACGATCGGTGCATACCGGGTCCCTTCGGCATAGATCTTTCCGCCGCGCCGAACGATCAGCGTTCCCTGGGTCGCACTGTCGCCCTTAATGACCGTCCCCGGCTCGATGATCAACGTCGCCGTCGAATCGACATAGTAAAATCCCGTCAGCACATACGTCGTATCCTTATACAAGTGCACCGTCGATCCCTGAGGCTGCATGTACGGCGTCTTCCCGGCTACTCCTTCTCCTGCTCCTATGACTCTTGTCGGCCGTTGTGCAATGGCGACAGTTGAAACGAGGGCAAGCCCGATGACAATCATTCGCAGTCGTGTCCGCATCTGTTAATCCTTTCTTGATAAGAGTTGTGCCTGTGGTTCATCATAGTCCGAGGGACAGCTGCAGGGAATAGGTTGAACCGGTGTGAATTGTTCTGTAGTCTTTTCCGCCTTTTACAAACACTTGCCGTGAATCGGTAAGGTTCTTGATCGAGAAACGAGCTTCAAGTCCTGCCCAGGGCAGGGGTTGGCTGATTGACAGATCGACAATTGTCCGCGGCTTTTCAAAAATGTCGAAATCACCATATTCGGCGATTGCATCGAGCCTTTGACCGTAACGATTGTATAGCAAGCTGAGTGAAGTGCCAAGCGTCGGTTCTTTAAACTGAAAGGAGGCGTTGATCATATAGGAGGATTGCCCCTGCATGGGTCGCCGACCGATGATGACTTCGTCACGCAATGTGTACGGATCGCGGACAATTTCGCGGAATTGAACCTGTGAGAAGATTCTGGAATAGTTGCCTGCAATCGCGACATTCGTAAAATACTCTCCCAGGAATCCAAAGTGTTTACGAATTTCAAATTCCCATCCGTAATTCATTCCGTCATCCGAATTGATCCAGGTACGTTCGGGCGCTGACGAGTAAAGAAATTGCTCCTCGATCGGCTGGTGGATCTTCTTCTGAAAAAAGCCGACTGCAAGAAGCTCACCGACCCCCGGGAACACTTCAACACGCGCATCCAGGTTGTGAATTGTTGCCCGCTCGAGTTCGGGGTTTCCCAAAACACCCTCATAAGTATTGAAATCGTAGAAGTATACATTTGCCAGTTCGCGCAACTCGGGTCTGTTGACAGTCTTGCTGTACGCAAGGCGAATATTGGTTATTTCGTTCAGGGAATAAGTCAAATTGGCCGACGGCAGGAGATCGGCGTTTTTGTTCACCGCTGTGTAAGGATCGGCCACTGAAAAGGCCCTTGTTGTGTGGACATTCTGAATCGTGTTCTCGATTCGCACACCGCCGACAAATCGGAATGGTTGCGCAAACATCTCAAACGGAATATCAGCCATGAAATATGTAGCCACGATTTCTTGATCGGCGGAGTATGTGTCGGAGGGTTTCGTGATTTCCTGCAGCGAGAAACCGCCCGGACCGAAATGTTCCGGACTGTAGATGCTGTCGACTGGGAGCACCAGGTATGAAAAGTATTGCGGATTGGACGGGCTCACAGTCTGAAAATAGCGGACATCATAGTTGCGCTTTTTCGCCTCATAGAAAATTCCCGTTTTTGCCTTTATCTGGCCAAAGGGCACAGTAATGTCGACCTTTGCTGTCTTCACATTGTCATTGAGAGTCGACCAGGAGCGGGTTCCCGGTTCGGCGATGAAAGGGTAAGTATCGGGGTACTCGACCGCGAGTGAGTATTGAACTTCCTTCCGGTCGGGTTGGATCGCCTTCGAAGTCGAAACGGATGCCTGCCATGCGACGTTCACGCCCAGAAGTGATTGAAATCCATGTTCTCCTGCAACTTGTCCGGTGTACATGGATCGTTCTGTCCATTCAGCCGTGAAATTCCTTTGTCGGCCGTCGTTTTCCTGAAGACCTTCACTAAATGTGAGTCTGTCATCAGCCGTGCGGTTGTAATTGTTCCGAATGCTGATCTTGTGTGACGTTCCCATCTTGTAGCTCACATCAAGAATACCGCCCAGAAGGACAGCGGACTGATCGCCATTTCCGTGGAGCCGGCGGACAAACTGGCCGAGTCGCTCTTCATCGATATCGATTTCAGACCTTTGAAAGCTGTTGCGGTACGACAGAGCGGCGATTATTCCCAGCTGATCTGACCCGAGGTCCAGCCGATCGCCGAAAGAGATGGAGAAGGACTGATTCATTGGCGCCCTCTCGGAGCGTTGCCCCCAAGAGTTCGGGAGTGTTCGCCCGAGCTCGCCGAGATTCTCAAAAGAGGGTAGCGACCGCGCTCCGTCATCCTTTGCAAGCCAGTCTTGAGATCCGCCATGCGATCGTGAAAAGGTCTTCAACGTCGTGAGATCGTTGAAGCTCGACCCGTATCCTGCCCGAAGGACCATCCGATCAGGGAAATCGAGAGTATTAAGCTGGACAAGACCGCCGGTGAAATCACCGGGGAGATCCGGGGTGGCACTCTTTGTCACGATAGTGTTCTCAAGGAGGTTCGATGGGAGCATGTCGAACGAGAAGCTTTTCTTGTCGGCGCTGGTGCTGGTGACCGAAGCTCCGTTCAGCGTAGTCTGGTTGTAGCGGTCGGTGACTCCTCTGATGAAGATGAACTTGTTATCAACAAGGGAGACCCCCGAAAGCCGTCGCAAAGCATCCCCGGATGTTGCATCCGGGGATCGTTTGATCTGTTCCGCGCTTATGCCGTCGCTGATCGATGCCGCCCTTTTCTGACGTGTAATGACAGCGGCCTCGTAGGACATTGCGGCTTTTGCCTCGACAACAACTTCTTCAGTCTCGATCACTGATGGATCGAGAATCACATTGAGGTCGACCACATTTCCGCTGACAACCGCGACATCTGACACGATGCTTTTTTTGAAGCCGACAACAGAGACGACGACAGCATAGGATCCCGGATCGATGGAGATCGTAAAGTTTCCATCCAGATCTGTTGCAGCCCCGGTCGTTGTTCCTTGAAGAAAGACGTTCGCCCCGAGGATCCCTTCGCCGGTTTCTGAGTCTATGACCCTCCCGCTAATGCGTCCTTTTGTTGCGACCTGTGCAAACATCAATCCGCTCGCAACGATGAGTACCAAGAATACCATGAAAGATGTCCGGCAGTGCCGGATCAACTGGGCAACAGCGCTTCTCAAAGTCATTATTCTCCTCCGTGAATGTGAATTCTGTGGGGCATGTTACTTTGATTCATTGTGCCCCAAAAATAAGAAAGGCCATTAGCGGTGTACTACGGTGGTGTTAAGAAATCTTAAAAAGGGGGGAGGTAATGCATGAACAACCACAATGGGGGAGTTAACAATTTCTTAACACTCAAATCATCATTCTATAATGCGTAATCTCCATATTGGAGCGCATTCATGGTAGCCCCAAACCCCATGCACCAGCACACCTTACGGAGGAGATGCCTCGATGAGAAGGTCTCTCGTTGCACTATTGTTGTTGCCAATCCTGTTTACTCTTACCCCCGCTCAGGAAAATGGCCGATTGTCCGGTCTCGCGTATTTCGATTACGCATACAATGTCGCCAGGGACACATCGATCGGCGCATTCTCCAACAAGGCGCTGAGTGGTGCCGAGTCCTTTCAGGCATTCCAGTTCCGCCGCATCTATTTTACGTATGACTATGACGTCGCCGAAGGCTTCACCTCGCGGTTCAGACTGGAAGCCGATGAGGCATCGCTCGTGAGCAACGGCAAAACAGCTGTCTTTGTCAAAGACGCCCTTCTGAGATGGAAGAATGTGTTTGGACAGAGTGATTTGATTCTTGGCGTCCAGCCGACCCCGGCGTACGAGATTTCCGAGGCGGCGTGGGGATACCGCTCTCTGGAGAAAACGATCATGGATCTCCGGGGAATCGTCAGTTCGCGAGACCTCGGGGTTTCGCTCAAGGGCAAGCTCGACGGAGAAGGGATGTTCTCCTACTGGGTTATGGTAGCCGACGGATCTGCAAACAAACCGGAATCGGACAAATACAAACGATATTTTGCCCACATTCGCGTGCAGCCGGTCAAATCTTTCGACGTCACGTTGTACGGCGATCTTGATGCCCGAGCTCCTGTCAATGACCCCTACAAAGCAAAACAGGTCTCAAATTCGACGACCACCATGGCGGCGTTCCTGGGTTATGTGCCTGTTGAAGGGCTAAAAGTAGGGGCAGAGGGAGTTTTGACACAGACATCGAATGGCTTCAATACAGGGACAGCCCTTGACACAAGGAGCGGTCTGGCTCTGTCGTTCTTTGGAAGTTACGCGCTCAGCGCTGACCTTACGGTCGTCGGACGATTTGATATCTACGATCCGAATACC
>DATECW010000047.1:0-62868 GCA_035286705.1 Bacteroidota bacterium | reverse complement strand
GGAGCTGTTGCGCAGGCGGCAGACGGAGTTTCGTGATTTGGAGGTGCTGCGCCAGCAAAGGGACACGCTCAATGCGGCGATCGCCCGCTTTTCGACCGCGGCCGCGGTGTATGATTCCATTGCCCCCGGCGGTGACCGGTGGAGCCGGATTCTGCATTATATTTCCAACAGTGTCGAGGATCTGAATTCGGTGTGGATCTACAAGGTGCAGCAGGTTCAGGGCAATCCAAAGGCCTTGACAATAAGCGGCCGGTCCATTTACCGGACGAGGATCCCACGATTGGCAAGCCTGTTCGAAAAGGCGACGCTGAAGGCGGTCAGGACGACGGCAATTCGTGAGAAGATCGTCTATGAGTTTGACCTTCAGGTCGACCAGATTGACAAATCAGACTTCATTGTCCCGCCGAAATCAAGGACGGGAGGATGAGGAGCCCCTATGTCATTTAAACTTCGAAATACCATCGTTCTTGGAGTCTTCTTCTTCCTGATCTCGGGCGGCGGATTTGTGTACTGGTACTTCATCCAGCCGAAACAGTTGGACTCCGCTCAAAACACGATTCGGGACCTTGAGCGTCAGTTACAGGAACTTCCTGCGCTCATTGAACAGGTGAAAGCATTGACCGCCCAGTACTACGACGTGAGGCGAAAGTACGATTCCAGGAGCAAAGAGATCCCGGAAACGGACATTACGTCACAGACGTACTCCTACATGAGCCGCGGCATCGATGAATCGGGCGACGTGAAATTCAACATGGAGTATTCGGGCTCGGCGGAGCTGCCGAACTGGGGATACAACGCGTACCTCCTGAGGGAGGGGGAGGCTTCATTCGGCAGTTTGTACCGGTTTGTCTATTACCTTGAAAACGGAAAGCGGCTGTATAAGATCCATTCGCTCACTCTCGATCAGCGGGAGCAGATCACCGAGGAGACAGGGGAAGTCCGCAAATGGGTTGCATTCTCCATGGAACTCCATGCGTACTACACGAAGGTGCCGGAGCTCTCAACCTCGCTGGCTGCCAAGGCACTGGGTATGATGCGCGCGCCGTTCAACCCGTTCAATCCGTTGATCCTGGCTACAATTTCGACAGTAGCTCCTCCGGGCGTTATCGACGCGAGCCAGGTCGAGGTGAAAGCGGTTCTTCCGGGCAAGGCGTTTATTCTGTACGGCGGAGAGTTGCAGGTGCTTCATCTCGGAGACAGAGTATGGCGTGGATATCTGAGCAAGATCATTCCTCAGCAAAGCAAAGTGGAATTCATTCTTGACGAGGGTGGTATCATACGCAAGGTTGAAAAAGCCATCAATTTTGAAAAACCTAAGAGGTAACCATGAACTCACGGTCGGTCATTGTTCTTTTCTGCTTGCTTGTCGCCACGGTCACTCTGGCACAGGTGAAGGATGAGATGCTCCTGAAGCGGGCAGATCAGGGAAAAGTGGGAATCAACCCCGAGGAAATCGTCAACTTCAAGAACGATGTCGAGGTGGGGCAGGCCCTCTCTTCCCTCAGCGAACTGGCAAAAAAGTTGACGAACAAACCTATCGTTTTTGATCCTCAGTATTTCAAGGACAAAAAGATCGGCGTGGACATTGTTCAGATGCCATGGCGAACCGCGATGGAGACAATTTTGAGGGCAAACGGACTCTGGTATCAGGAAGGTGCCGAATATTTTCAACTGGTGTCGCCACAGGGCGCCCTTCAGCCGGCACAAACAGTCCAGCAGCCCGTGGCAGGCCAACCGGCGGGGCAGCAGGGAGTTCAGCAGCCATCAACGTTCCCGGCGCTCATGGCCGTTGACTCAGCCGAGATCATGGTGAGGGCGCGTGAAGTGACTATTTCCACCATCTTTCTTGAAATCAACTCCGGAAGACTGCGCGAGAGCGGCATCAATTTCTCGTTCTTCCGTTCAAGCACAACCGATCTGAGTTATCGTGTGGATTTCACAGCTGCGGATAATGTCAGCAGCGACATTTTTGGAATTACGGCCAATACGGCAACCGGCCAGTTGGATGTTGACATAGAGACTGCTCTGAAGATTTTTGAGTCGAACAACCTGGGCGAGATTATCGCCAGACCTCAGGTGACGGTGCGGTCAGGTTTTCCCGGAAGAGTGCAGGTGGGCGAGGATTTTTCGGTCAAGCAGCGGACGATTTCGGGAGACGTCACGGAGCAGTTCTACAGCACGGGATCGATTCTCGAAGTCACGCCGAAAGTGTATAACTACAAAGGGATCAATTTCATCGATATCATCCTCTCCGTGGAACGAAGCTCTCTTATCGATATTGCCAATTCCAGGATCGCGCGAAACAAAGCAACGACCAGGATGCTCCTCCTCGACGGAGAGGAAGGATATGTCGGAGGCCTCATTCTGCAGGACCATTCCACGGTCCGGGCAGGCATTCCGTTTCTCAAGGATCTTCCCTGGTGGGTTCTGGGCCTTCGGTACATCTTTGGGTACGATCGGGATGAAATCGTGAATAAAGAGCTGATCGTCTTATTGCGAGCCGAAATCACGCCGACTCCCGAGGAGCGTTTGAGTCAGAAGGCCAAGAACATCATTGAAGAAAAGTTGAAAGAAGGGCGCCAGGAGATGAAGAAGAAGACCCAAATGGACAAGAATTGACGGGTATCACGATGAGAGTGGACGAGAATTTGCAGATTGCTGGAAATGAACGAGGAATCAAAATTATGAAGGCACTTCTGAAGACCCTGGTAAGGATCGCACCCTTGCTTCTGATGCTCTTTCTGAGCTGCAAAAAGGAGGAACCGACGGATACGGGTACGACACCATCCACTCCGACGACGGCAAACCTCTCCGGTATTATCACCGATGCAGTCAGCATTCAGCCACTGGCGTCGGCCTCGGTGATCTTACAGAACTCAGCGGGGACAACCTCAACGTCGACCGGTGCGAGCGGAACCTATTCCTTCAGCGTCGACCTGGGAACGGAGACTCCGCTTTCTTCCAGTTTGACGGTTACTGCTGGCGGACACCTCACACAGATAGTGAATTTCACTCTTGCGCCGGGGAATACGGTGCAGAACGTCATCCTGCAGCGCGACACCACAACACCGATTGTGCCTGTGTCAGGCTACGCGAATACGATCGCGTATGTGGGCCCGACTGGAATCAAGCTTTCCGTGTACGGAGTTGGCGGGCAGGAGAGTGCTCTGTTTGGATTTGAAGTGCGTGATTCCCTTGGATTCCCCATTACGTCGAATCGGGCCGATACTATTCAGTTCTCCATCAGCGGCATTCCTGTTGCGGGTGGCGCGTACGTGACTCCTTCAGGGGCAATCACAAGCGGGGCAGGCAGGGTGGTCGCTGTGATCAATAGCGGTACTATTGCAGGTACTCTCTCGCTGATTGCCAGTCTTCGTCGGGATCAGGACGGAGCTAATATTACGTCGAGTCCCGTGAAAGTGATCATCCACGGAGGTTCACCCGACCAGGCACACTTTGCCGTGGGGGCGAATCCCTATAATTCCCAATCGTACGGAATCATCGGCAAATCTGCGAGCGTTGTTACCGCAATCGTGGGCGACAAGTACGGAAATCCTGTGGCCCCGAATACGGGTGTCTATTTTGCCACATCGCAGGGAGTCATTGGAGAGGGAGGATTTACGGATGCAGACGGTTTTGTGTCTGCAAACCTGCACTCCGGATCGAACTTCTCTTCAACAGGATTCGGCCAGGTCAACGCATGGACGATCGGCGCGAACTCCGCAACAATTGCCGATAGTCTCACGTTTCTCTTTTCTGGCTACCCAATTATCGACGACGTTCAAATTGTCGGAGGTGGAGGGTTGATCGTGGACGACGCAACTCAAAAGGTTGTCACATTCAGGGTGTATGATTCCCTCGGGAATCCAATGCAGAGGGGATCGGCAGTTTCTGTGTCGAAGGAGGGTGGAGCAACGGCAACCTTCTCAAAAATTGCGCCGGACGGAGTATTGCCAGATACCATGTCTCCGCTCTGGACGTTCTTTTCATTCGTCGTAAGTAAGGATGTAGCGGCGAGCCCGGCGGTCAACGGAGGATTCACACTTACAATTCAGGTGTCGACTCCAAGGGCGAACGCAAGCTATTCCATACAGGGAACGGTGAACTGATCTCAACCTGCACCTCAGAAGAAGTCCGACATCGGCCAAGAAGTCGCACAGGCGGATGTCGGACTTCTTCATAAGAGGCCATTGGCACGGTACCAATCAAAGGTTCGCTGAACAGCCGTCCTGAACGGAGTTACGGTGTACTCCAGCTCACGCCTTGCCTTCTCACATGAAAACCAGTTTCGTACGTGAAGACCCGCCACGAGCTCCCTTCCGATCCACGGCTTCGTGCCGGTCAGGCGTGCCACCCCCTCGGACAACGATGCAATTCCCTTCGCGGCCCACATCGGAAGCCTGAACAGCGGACCGATCCCGCCCACCACCTCCGCTGTTGTCGACAACATCTCTTTGTATGTGAGGTTTTTGCCGCCAAGGATATATCGCTCTCCGATGCGGCCCTTGAGAGCGGCCTGGATGTGACCGCGAACCACATCGCCGACATAGGCAATGTTCGTTCCGCCGCCAATGTAATAGAAGAGCCGTTTTCTGTGGACATCCCGAATGATTTGTCCGCCGTTGAAATGAATATCGCGTTCACCGATGACAACAGACGGATTGACGATAACGGCGGGAAGACCCATGCCGATGCCCCTCTGGACTTCCTCCTCCGCCCGGAATTTGGAGATCCGATACCCGATATCAAGTGAATCCCAATTGAACGCATTCGTCTCATCGGCAGGTGCGCCGGTGTCCGAGTATCCGACTGCCGCTATCGAACTCGTGTGAACGAGGCGCTCGACCCCGGCAGCGATGCATGCTTCGACCACGTTTCTTGTGCCCCCGATGTTGATTGCGTACATCTCCTCGCGTTGCCGGCGCCAGTAGGAAACAAGGGCGCCGACGTGAAAGACCGTGTCGCATCCCTTCACGGCTTTGCGGAGGGAGTCGGGATCGCGCAGGTCTCCCAGAACCTGTTCCACGTCAAGATCGCCGATGGCTGTGAGATCCGATGAGGGCCGCCTGAACAGGCGCACGGAATACCCCCGTTCGACGAGGGCGGCCGAAAGGTTCGAGCCAATGAACCCTGTTCCGCCCGTAATCAGAATGTTCTTCATCTGTGTGTGTCAGAGAGTGTGCACGAGACCGATCGAAAGCGAGATGCTTCGGGTCAGCCCGTCGATATTGACGTCTCGCTTGAGCATAGGAACTGCAATCATCCCCCGCGTTCGAATCGATTCCGTGAGCGGGTACGAAAGGCGTCCCACAAGATTGATCTGGGTTTGGTCACTCCCTGGGATATCGATATATAGAGGAAGGGGTTGTGCGGCCAAAGGGACGAGGACGTTCGACGTATGGATCCTTTTGATGGCAAGGACCTCGCCCGCTGCAGTGAATTCGCCCACCGGCATCTCATATCCGACTGTAAAGAGAAGATCGTCGCCTCGTTTCAAGCGCGAGATCACGTTGTCGCTGCGTCCCTGTGACAGTTGATAACCGAATGAGAAATTCCATTCACCGGTTTCATAGGAAATGCCTGCGAGGACATCGTTTGTTCCGAGGCCGCTTTGATAGGACTGAGGTAGCCCGCCCGAGTTGACGTTAGCGAGCGCGATTTTCGTTCCGACGTTTACGTTGAATCGAAAGTCTGTTCCCGAGAACACTGTCTGTGTCCAAATTGCCGTGAGGTCGCCGATCCCGGACGCGGATCCAAGGGGCCCGCGTTGGCGGCTGTACGGGAGGGAAAGAGTGAGGCGTGAGTCCTCGAAAACAGGCACGAGAACCGACGCAATGACGGAATGAAATTTTAGATCGTCCGCTTTGGAACTCATTCCGAATGCATAGTCCATACCAACCTGAACCTGCTGTTGGGAGGACCGGTGTCCGATGGAACACACACCGGCATCAGAACACTGAGATTGGATAGTACCTGTCGTGAGGAACAGGGAGCAAACCACAGCGATCCAATGGAATTTTCTGATTTGGACATTCCTCTTAGATGGCGAAAACGGTTGAAACCGTTCCAAAGTGGTTTCCTTTATCTTAACCCACACCTGAAGGTGTGGGCAATGGCTGGGTTGTTGAGTTGATCCTGGAGTACATTCTTCCCGCAATTCCCTCCGATGGCGAAAACGGTTGAAACCGTTCCAAAGTGGTTTCCTTTATCTTCATCCACACCTGAAGATGTGGGCCATAGCTGGTCGCTCAAGTAAGCGGCTGAAGTCCCTTGGTGTTCTACGTTCTCGGTAACCCGAAATTCAGATTGGGGCACGACTTTGGAAGCACACTCCATCACGTTCCGAAGGGATGGCCTCGCCAGACTTCGGGAGAGGATCGCACCATCGTCACATTGAAAGCGAATCAAGTTTTGCTTTCGCGAAGGAATTGTGGGGTTCGAGTTTCAGCACTTCACGATAGGCGGCGGCGGCGCCCCATAACGCTTTCTTCTGCTCCAACACTTCTCCTTTGTACAACCACAGGTCGACATTCCCGGGTTCCAGTTTCAGAGCCCTCAGGGTTGCATCAAGCGCTTCGTCGAACAGCTCAATCCTGGCGTAGACCCGCGCAAGAGCAAGGTAGAGCCCGGTCGTTTCCCCGATTTCGCGGGATTTCCTGATACTTTCTCCAATCCTTCGAATTAGTTCCCAGTCCCCGACAATCCGGGCCGTCCGATCGATCCTCTTGAGCCGTTCCAGAAACCGATTGGATTCGAGCGTGTCGCCCAGCTCCCTGGCCAGGTGAATGCCCCAGAGAGCCCCGACGAAATTTGTTGAGTCCAGGCGGACGACGGTCCGCATGACCGAGCGGGCTGCTTCTCTGTACCCGAGTCCCCAGAAGGCGAGGCCAGTCTCGAAGAGGGCAAAGGACCGTTGAGACGCATTGGAGAGCCGGCTTGCCTTCAGGGTTTGTTCCATGATGGCAAGGGTTGATTGTACGCTTTGAGTGTAGGCGGTTGCTCTTGGAAGCGTGAAGAGCTGCCCCACCATATTCATTGCCCCGACCGAATCACCGAGAAAACTCAGCGCGCTCGCGATCTGAAAAGCGATCTCAGGCTGTGTGGGATCCTTCTCAAGGCATCTTCCAAAATAACCGAGTGCCTCCTGATATCGCAGAGCGAGCATTGCTTTTCTTCCCTCGAGCAATAACCCGCGGGCTACGGCAGTATCCATCGGACGCATTTCATCGCCACGCGGCGGTTCAAGAATGGAAGAATGGATTTTATAGACACGGATTCCGGCGCTGCCCGAAAGGAGTTCGAACCACAATCGCCGGGATTCCGGCATCTGGTACTGGAATGTTTCAACACTGTCCCACGCGTTGACGGTGATAAGGTACTGTGCATTGAAGTCGCGGAGGTACCTTTCGAAAACGGGAGTGGGGAGGATACGACTTGTCTCAAGAATGAGCCGCGGATGGACAAAAGGAACAATGTCCTTCACAGGACTCGCAATCACTGCATCATCCGGGCAGTGTGTTCGAATCCAGTCGCCGATCAACGACCAGGGTTGGTCAAAATGCCGCTGCCCCGGCGAGGATTCATAGGTTCGGGAAAAACTCCCGGGATCACTGCGATAAGCGTGGTTCGTACGAAGTATCTCCCCTACGGCCACAACATTCGGCATCAAGAGCAGCACAAGGAGCAGCCATCCGAGGGCTTTTCCTGCCCGGAGGTTGTTCAGGCGTTCACTGGCACCCTGCCATGCGCAAGCAAAGTAGAACAGAAGCAGGGGAAGAAGAGGGAGGAAGAACCTGATATCGTGAACCGGATACAGAAGAATAATCAGGATGTACGCGACCAGACTGATCAGGCGAAAGAGGCCGGCAGGGCCGGATTGCAGGTCCCTTCCGATACCGAAGGATGCGGCGGCCGCGCCGAGGAAAAACAGCGGAATGCGGATGGCGTCGATCGGCGTGCGCAAGGAATCATAGAGCGATGAGGGCGCGACAATCAGGCTTTCGGGGAAGGGATAAAGGAAATTCCCACCAATCGAGAGAGCATATCCATTGGAATTGAGCCATGCCCTTGTGAGGAACTCAGAAACAATCGACGCCTGGTCGGTCGTAACGAAATGCTGAAAGAGGTACTGGACATTCGCCGACTGTCCGTCGTCCGATGAACCGACGAAGACGCTGTTGCGGAGGGTCCAGAGAAGGAACAATCCTCCTGCCAGGGAACCGGCAAGCAGGAGGTCTTTGCCGCGCTTTTGCCGGAATAGGATTATCATGGAGGCCGCGACAAAGGCGGCACCGACTTCTCTGAGAAGCATAATCGCGGCAACGCATCCCAGGAACGTTATGCGGCTGGGCTTGTCGCTTGGATTCGCGAAAAAGCGGTCTGCCACGAAGAGAATGACTCCCACGAACGCCATGAAGGGAGCCTCAGACAAGATCTCGGTCGAGACGGTGAGGAAGAGCGGATTGACCGCGAGCAAAAACGTTAACAACACTGACGCCGCAGTGCTGAAGTATCTTCGAAGCCAGAGGAAAAAGAAGACGAGTGCGATGCTTCCCCAGAGGAGGGTCCAGATTTTTGCAGCCTCCACAGAAAGGGGGAAGATCCACTGAACAGGGACAAGGAGAATCGGATATAACGGAGCATTCATCACAAACCGGTTGGGAACGGGCTGGGTATCATCAACAAAACCCCGCAATTCGGAGAGGGAATGTCCCCAGATGAGATACCGGGTGCTGTCGGTGTACAGCGAACGGTCATTGATACGAAGGAGCCCAAGGAGGAAAAACAGCCCTGCAACGACCAGCGCCCATCGGAGTGTACCTGATTTCATTCTTTCGCTTTCCTCAAAATCGCCCGGGCTCTCCGGAACACCGAGTCGAACATTGGTTCAGTGAGTCTTCCTGTGAAAGTGTTCTGTTGGCTTGGATGGAATGATCCCAGCAGTGTCATCCTGGGACCGGGGGAATATTCGGCACCGTGTGAGAAGCGAGGCCTGGAGACAAGAGAGTGTTCTTCAAGCTCGCATAGGCTCTGCAGGGCGGCATCGAAACCGATCTTCCCAAGTCCGATGACCACCCGCACGCGGCTCAGGAGCCTCATTTCCTGGAGCAGAAAGGGCCGGCAGTGACTGAGTTCCTCTGGCAGGAGCTTGTTCGCGGGCGGAGCGCAACGGCAAGCGGCAGTGATGTAGCAATCGTTGAGGCGCAATCCGTCATCGACAGATTCCGACAATGACTGGTTGGCAAATCCAAACTTGTGGAGCGCCCTGTAAAGCCAATCGCCGCTGCGGTCTCCCGTGAACATTCGGCCTGTCCTGTTGCCCCCATGGGCGGCCGGTGCGAGGCCCACGAGGAGCAGCCGTGCACGGGGGTCTCCGAATCCCGGGACAGGTTTTCCCCAATAGGTTTGATGCTGAAAGCGCTTTGTCTTCGCGAGAGCGGTCGTGCGGCGCCAGCGGACGAGACGGGGACATCGTTTACAGGCGACAACGCGTCGCTGGAGAACGCTGAGATCCTTCATGCCGCGATGTTCTTGAGGAAAGCGAGAAGTTTCTCGTTAAAGAAAGAGGGGTTTTCCAGGTTACTCATGTGAGCCGCGTGGGGAACGATGTGGATTTGTGATCCCTGGATGAGCGAGTGCATGGACTGTGCCGCGGAGGGTGGTGTCAGCGCATCATGCTCGCCGACCAGAATCAAGGTAGGGACGGTGATTTGGGCCAGCACGGACGTGGTGTCGGTTCTTGCGGCGAGTGCGAGCAATGTCCCGCAAATGGACAACGGCGATGTCGATTCGATGGCGGATTGAATTGCTGCGACGGTTTTCGGGCTCTCCACAAATGTGTGGGGAGCGAACACCGCTTTGACAAACGATTCCGCAAATGGCTTCACTCCCTGGGATTTCACTGCTTTGATCTGCGAGGCCCTTTTTACTTTGCCCTCATTTGCATCTGCCTCACTGCGCGTGTCGCAAAGGACAAGTGCTCGTATTCGATCAGGATGGCGCTCGATGGTTCTGAGTGCTATGTATCCGCCCATGGAGAGCCCGCAAAGGACGGCGCGCTGAATTGCCAAATGGTCCAACAAGGAAATGAGATCATCTGCAAAGAACTCGATCGAGTACTGGCCGTCAGCGACATCGCTTTCTCCATGTCCCCTCACATCGAACGAGATTGCACGGTACTCCTGTGGGAGGGCCATCATTTGGGGGGCCCACATGGTGTTATTGAACGGAAATCCGTGAATGAATACAATAGGGAGGCCTTGTGGGAGTCCACGCTCCTGGTAGTTGATGCTAATGCCGTTGAGTTTGATTTTCATGGTGTCACCTCTTGTTGAGCATTTCGTAGACATCCAGAAGAATATCGTGGGCGGCCTCGGGCTTTCCCAATGCGATCGACGCCCTCCGCGCAGTTTGGAGCAACTCGGGTTGTTCGATCACCCGTTTGAGCTTGTAGCCGAGGTTTGCAATGTCCAGCGCCTTCCAGCCCGCACGTTGTTCGACGATAATCTCTGCGTTTCGAGTCTCCTGTCCAGGAATGGGATCGACGATGATCATCGGAAGTCCCAGTGCCATGGCTTCGGCCGAAGTGAGTCCTCCGGCTTTCGATACCAAAACATCGGCGGCGCTCATGAGCTCATGGATGTTCTCAACGAAGCCGAAAATCCGCGTTTTGATATTATCGGCATAGCCGGCAGTGGCAGCCCGCTGCTGCAGCTTTTCGTTTCTGCCGCACACGAGCATGAGGGTGAACCGCTGCTCGGGAAATATCTGAAGCATTGCCGCGACTTCCTTTACCATTTCCTCAGCTTTGCCCACTCCAAAGCCACCCCACACCATCAGAATGGTGAGGCGGTCCTCGTCGATTCCAAGCTTCCTTCTGGCTTCAGTCTTATCGAGCGCGTGCCGGAATTGAGGAAGAACCGGAATTCCCTTGACAACAATCTTGTCCGCGGCAACTCCCTTTGCTCTCAATTGCCAGGCAGACTCTTCGGTGTGCACGTAGTACCGATGAACGATCGGGTCGACCCAGTATTGATGAGCGTCGAAATCGGTTGTCACGGCGATAACGGGCGCTGTCACTCCAGCTTTTCTCAGGGTTGTGGAGACAGAGATATAAGGGAGGAAGTGCGTGCAGAGCAGAACGTCCGGCTGTTCTTCCTTCAAAAAGCGCAGATAGTTCCTGTAGTTGATCTCGTCAAAGAGCCGCAGCAACCCTTTTTTTTCGTACGGTTTTGATTCGGCCTTTGAGTACAGATAGCCCCACAATTCCGGGGCCTTGTTGACAATTGCGAGGTATGATTCGGAATAGAGTTTCTTGAATGCTTTTGATGTGAGGTCGAGGCAGTCGTAGTGTTTGACTTTGAGGGGATGCTCAAATGTTGCCGCGGCCCGCTCGAGAGCCTGAGCAGCCCTGGTGTGGCCGGCGCCCCCCGTTGCCGAGAGAATCAGAAAGGAACGGTTGTCCATGATGGAACGCTACGGCTTCTGCGACGGGTAGTGTCGCTGAATCATTCGCCCGGTCTGAGTGAGGATTTCATCAGGAGCATGGTTTTCAAAGAGAGGGAACAGTTGGCGCTCTTCCTTTCTGATATGGCGCTCAAGGATTTCCGCGAATTCATTCAGTTCCTTTGTAACCGTTGGACTGTCTGCTTTGGCGAATCGTGAAACGAATTCCTCCATGGCCCGGTGCTCGCCGATCAGTTCGTTCACAAGGTGCGAGGCCTGCGGCACGTGGTTGGTGACGGAGGGGAACAAGGATTCTTCCTCGGCGACAAAGTGGATCTTCAGGTGTTCTTCATAGAATCTGGCGACAAAACGGGCGCGACCGACCGGGTCGGGGGGCCAGCCGTTCATCATGACGCGGTCGGCCCCAATCTGCTGCGAAAGCAGAAGGCCTTCATGGTGGTCGCGGGAGAGGGGTATGAGGCTCTTGTGGCGTTGTGCCATCGGAAAGACAGCCGCTTATCTTTTTTCGATCGGAATCCAGGGACGTTCCGCTTCGCCGAGAAAGATCTGCCGCGGACGTGCAATCTTCTGTTCGCTATCGAGAACATGTTCTTCCCACTGTGCAAGCCATCCTACCGTCCGTGGAATGGCGAACAGAACGGGAAAGAAATCCATGGAGAATCCCATTGCCTGGTAGATGAGGCCGGAATAGAAGTCGACATTCGGATAGAGCTTACGGGTGACGAAGTAATCGTCTTCGAGAGCAATGCGTTCCAGCTCCAGGGCAATCTCCAGCTTTGGACTCTTCCCCGTTATCTCAAACACTTCATAGGCGAGTTTCTTGATGACTTTCGCTCTCGGATCATAGTTCTTGTAGACGCGGTGGCCGAATCCCATCAGCCGGCCTTTGCCAGTTTTCACCTCTTTGATAAAGGCACTCACCTTGTCGATCGTGCCGATCTGATCGAGCATTCGGAGGACAGCCTCGTTCGCGCCTCCATGGAGGGGTCCCCATAGTGCGGCTGCGGCGGCCGCGCAAGCCGAATAAGGATCGACATGAGAGCTTCCGACACCCCGCATGGCATTGGCGCTGCAATTCTGTTCGTGATCGGCATGGAGAATAAACAAAACCGTCAAAGCATGCTCCAGCACCGGATGGGGTTCATGATGCGACGACCCCATCTGGAACATCATGTTGAGGAAATTGCCCGCGTAGGTCAGGGAGTTGTCGGGGTGGACGTAGGGCATTCCTTTGGAGTGACGATAGGAGAATGCGGCGATCGTTGGGACCTTTGCTATGAGCCTGTAGATTTGCCGCTGCCGGACCCCCTGATCAAAGATGTTCTTCGCTTCGGGATAGAAGGTCGTGAGAGCGGCAATCGTGCTGATGAACATGCCCATGGGATGGGCATCGTAGGGAAAGGCTTCCATCAGCTTCTTGACGTTTTCATGCACGAAGGTATGAGTTCGAATTGTATTTCGCCAATCATCCCGCTGCTTCTTCGTTGGCAATTCCCCCTTCAACAGGAGGTATGCGACTTCCAAAAATGAGGTCGAATGCTCCGCGAGGTGTTCAATCGGATACCCGCGATAACGTAGTATTCCCTTATCCCCGTCTATGTAGGTGATACGGCTCTTCACAGAAGCAGTGTTCATGAAGGCAGGATCATAAGACATGAGCCCAAAATCGGCCTCCCCGGTCTTGATCTGCCTTAAGTCAAGGGCTTTGATTGAGTTGAATGCTATAGGAATCTCGTATTTCTTGCCTGTGCGGTTGTCGGTGATGGTAAGCGTCTCGGCCATACAGGTTCCTTGCGTCCTTTGATGTATGAAACGCTCCAAGATAACGACTTTTTGTCGAATTCTTCCACGAAAATCGACAATCGCATGCGAATTCTTCCTATATTAAAAAGTTCAACTATCTCTATGAAAGGATGAAGCAATGAAGATGCGTCTCTATCGAGCACTCGTGGTAGTTTTTGTTGTCACGCTTGTTGCGCTGGCAGGTGACGGGAAAAAATACGGCAAAGATCTGACAGTAAAAGAAAAGACCGCAATAGCGGATATCTTGAAAGACCCCCAGAAGTTCGAGGGGAAGAGAGTCCTGATCGAGGGGGAAATCGAAGAAGTATGTCAGAATATGGGATGCTGGATCAAGGTCAACGACACGTCATCCAGAGAGCCGATGCTTTTCAAGGTGGAGGATGGCGTGATTGAGTTCCCCAAGGATGGGAAAGGGAAGAAAGTGAAGGCAGAAGGGATTGTGTCGGTCAAAACCTACACAAAGGAAGAACTGATTAAACAGGCAAAACACGAAGCGGAAGAGCAAGGCAAGGAATTCGATCCGTCGTCGATCACAGGCCCCAAAGTTGTGGTCCGCGTAAACGGAGACGGTGCGGTTATCGGCGAGTAGCAGCTGGGAACCTGTTGCCGTGAGTGAGCGTTCTTAGTAGTGGATCTGCCGCTAAGCGTTTGGCAGATTTTATGACAGCCTCCCTGACCCTGGTACATCCAAGGTGTACCGGGGTCGCTTTTTTTTGACGCAATTCCACCCATCCTGTGTCTCAAACCGTCTTCTTCAAAGCGGTAACTTCAGCCCCGGTCAGCTTTCGATGTTCTCCGGGCTTGAGCGACCTTGCTTCGAGATTCGCAATCCGAATGCGCACCAACCGGAGTGTTGGAAAGCCGGCAGCTGCCGTCATTCTTCGGACCTGCCTGTTTCTTCCTTCGCGGAGACGTATTTCAAGCCATGAAGTAGGGATTTTCTTTCTTTCCCTGATCGGGACAGGCCGCGGGGGGAGAGATGGGGCATGTTCGAGGAGCCGAACCTCGGCGGGGAGAGTCTTGGTGCCCTGAATGGGCACGCCGCTGCGCAGAGATTCGATCGCGTCATTTGTTGGTGCGCCTTCCACCTGAACAAGATAGGTTTTCTCGTGTTCAAACTTCGGATCGGTGAGGCGGTGATTCACGACGGAATCGTTTGTAAGGAGCAACAATCCCTCGCTGTCATAGTCAAGCCGCCCGGCGGGATACACGCCTTTGGGAAAGGGGCCAAAGTCTTTGAGGCAGAGCCTTTTATCGGGAGACGTAAACTGTGACAGGACGGCGTAGGGTTTGTAGAACAGGATGTAGAGTTCTGTAGCGCTTCGACGCGTCATGTTGCCTTGCTTTTATTTGGGAGGATGAGTATCTTTGTGGCGCAATTAACAGTACACCGTTGTTGCCTGATGTCTGATGGACCCGTTCAACGGGATTGTTTGAAGCCCCTTGATGTTTGTTGTCGGACGCTTGCAAACAAGCTTCCTGCCGAAGGCAGCATCTGTTCAAAGGCCAGCAGGTTGTACACATGTATCACAAGTTTCAAGGAGCTTCCTCATGGAACGCGGAACTGTCAAATGGTTCAACGCTGCAAAGGGCTACGGCTTCATCCAGCGACAGGGTGGCGAAGATGTATTCGTCCATTTTAAGGCGATCGTGGGTGACGGCTACAAGAGCTTGGAAGAGGGTGACACCGTCGAGTTCGAAGTGCAGCAGGGACCAAAAGGACTTCAGGCTGCCAAAGTCTCCAAAGTCTCGAAAGTCTGACGAGAGAATCATCTCGAACATTCAATCCCCCGGCGAGAGTCGGGGGATTGGCGTTTTTAGGGTATCTTGTCGAATGGAACGCGCCCGCCCTGCCTGCGGTAGGCAGGCGTGTTCTATTCCGTGCGAAAATCTATGTTCTAAAAGAAAACCCCCGATCGACGTCGAGCCGGGGGTTTTGTCTGCTAGCCTTCATTGTTCGTCTAAGAGACGTCGGCGACTTCCTCATCCTGTTCCTTCAACTCATCACCGCCCTTGTCTTTTGAAGAATCGACGAACTTCAGTTCTTCGGACTTCTTGCTGAATTTCACCTTCACCTTGCTGCCTTGTGCAAACGTCCCTTTCAGAATTTCTTCTGCAAGAGAATCCTCGACGTATTTCTGAACGGCCCTTCGCAACGGCCGAGCGCCGAACGCAGGATCATATCCCTTGTCGGCCAGGAATTCTTTTGCTGCTTTGGTGAGATCGATCGTAATACCCATCGAAGCCATCCGATCAATCAGGTCTTTCGCGGCGATGTCAATGATCTTGAGGATATGGTCCCGCTCGAGATTGTGGAACACAATGGTTTCGTCGACGCGGTTCAGGAATTCCGGATTGAAGACCCGCTTCAAGGCATCTTCAATACTTCCCTTCATCGTCTGATACTTATCCTTCGTCGATTGTGTACCGAATCCGAACGATCCTGCATATTTGATATCGCGGGATCCTATGTTGGAGGTCATGATCAGGATGGTATTCTTGAAATCCACGCGCCGGCCGAGACTGTCGGTCAAGAGACCATCGTCAAGAACCTGAAGCAGAATGTTGAACACATCCGGATGGGCTTTTTCTATTTCATCGAGCAGAACAACCGAATACGGTTTTCGTCTTACTTTCTCGGTTAATTGACCGCCTTCCTCGTACCCAACGTAACCAGGAGGCGCTCCAACGAGACGGGAAACGGAGAATTTCTCCATGTACTCGCTCATGTCGATCCGGATGAGAGCTTCTTCGGAATCGAAAAGATATCGTGCGAGGGCTTTTGCCAGTTCGGTTTTCCCGACACCGGTTGGGCCCAGGAAAATGAACGATCCAATCGGTCGTTTTGGATCTTTCAGCCCGGCTCTCGTTCTGCGAATCGCTTTTGTAAGCTTTTCGATTGCTTCGTCCTGGCCAACGATAACGGTCTTGAGAGCATCCACCATCTTGAGGAGTTTTTCGGACTCACTTTGGGCGACTTTCTGGACGGGAATACCTGTCATCATAGCGACGACCGAAGCGCAATCATCTTCCGTCACTTCATAGACGGTATCCTGTGCCTTCAGCTCCCATTCCCGCTTGGCAATTTCGAGATCACTCAGAAGTTTTTTCTCCAGATCTCTCAATCGCGCCGCTTCCTCGAAGTTCTGGTTTTTCACAACCTGATTCTTGGATTGCTTGATCTTTTCAATCTCTTCTTCAAGGTGGAGGATTTCCTTGGGTACGACGATATTGGCAAGATGTACCCGTGAGCCCGCTTCGTCCATCACGTCGATTGCCTTGTCCGGGAGGTAACGATCGGTAATATAGCGGTCGCTCAGGCGGACGGCGGCATCCACCGCTTCAGTGGAATAGTGAACGCCGTGATGATCTTCGTAATTTTCCTTGATATTCTGCAGAATCTGGATGGTCTCGTCGACGGTGGTGGGGTCGACCATGATTTTTTGGAACCTTCTGTCCAGCGCGCCGTCTTTCTCAATATACTGGCGATATTCGTCGAGGGTCGTTGCCCCAATGCATTGAAGGTCGCCGCGGGCCAGGGCGGGCTTGAACATATTTGAAGCATCGAGCGAGCCGCTGGCTCCCCCTGCACCCACGATCGTATGGAGCTCGTCGATGAAGAGGATGACATCCTTTGCCTTTTCCAGCTCATTCATAACCGCCTTCATCCGCTCTTCAAACTGGCCGCGATATTTGGTACCGGCGACCAGCGCCGCCAGATCCAGGGTCACGACACGTTTGTCATGGAGGACGCGGGAGACTTTCTTTTGTGTAATTCGAAGCGCAAGACCTTCGGCGATGGCCGATTTTCCGACTCCAGGTTCTCCAATGAGAACGGGATTGTTCTTTTTCCTTCGGCTCAGAACCTGGGCGACGCGTTCTATTTCCTTTTCACGCCCGACGATGGGGTCGAGCTTGTCCTCTATTGCGAGTTTGGTCAAATCACGTCCAAAATTGTCCAAAACAGGGGTCTTTGACTTCTCGGTCTTTTTCTCCGCTGTATGTTGTGCCGGAGGAGTTGAGGGCTTGCCGGAAATGATGTTATCCAGTTCGTTCCGAACGACGTCATAATGGACATTGAACTGGTGCAGTATCTGGGCTGCGATATTGTCGTCATCCCGAAGAAGGGAAAGAAGAAGATGCTCAGTTCCTATGACGTCGGATTTGTAGAGCTTCGCCTCGAGGTAAGTAATCTTGAGGACTTTCTCCGCCTGCTTGGTCAGCGGGATATTGCCGATGGTAAGGGTCCCACCAGAGGTTCGGACTGTGTCTTCGATCGCTTTTTTCAGCTTATACAGATCGACGCCGAGATTTCGGAGAATCTTCACGGCGATTCCCTCTCCTTCCCGGATGATTCCAAGGAGAAGGTGCTCGGTGCCGATATAGTCGTGTCCAAGCCGGAGGGCTTCCTCTCGGCTGAGCCGAATGACATCCTGCACGCGATTCGAGAAATTTCCTTCCATAGACCTCTCAATGATTTAGATGGAACAACGGGGGAACAACTATCACTATAACCGAAGCAAAACGGCAAAAGTTTCTCTGGACAATATAACCAAATTTGGGAGGGCAGTCAAGAAACCGCGCGAGCGGGGTTGGGAAGGACGGATCTTCTTTCCAGAAAACGAGAAAGCGGGTTCATTTCATTCTTTTCTTTGACTTTCAAACCAAAAAAGTATAGATTTTAAGTTACCTTTGGAAAAAACGGTGATAAACGCGTGCCATTAGAAAAAGCCACTGGACATGACAAGAAGTTGCAGGACCGGTTGATCGAGGGGGGTGAGATCCCGCAACACATTGCCATTATTATGGATGGGAACGGCCGGTGGGCGAAGAGGAGAGGGATGCCCCGGATTGCCGGGCATCATGAAGGTGTGAATTCCGTGCGGGATATTGTGGAAGCGTGCGGCCAGCTTGGCGTCAAATATCTGACGCTCTATGCATTTTCCACCGAAAACTGGAAGAGGCCGCGGGAAGAGGTTTCGCTTCTCATGCGTCTATTACTGAAAGCCCTGCGGGATGAGAGGGATCGTTTGCACCAAAACGAGGTGCAGTTGAAGGCCGTGGGAGATATAGCCCAACTGCCGCACGATGTCCAGGACGAACTGCTGGACGCAATCAAACTGATGCAGCAGAATTCAGGACTGACGTTGATACTTGCCCTGAGTTACAGCGGCCGGTGGGACATCACGAACGCCATCAGGCGTATTTCCGACGACCTCCGATCGGGGGCGTTGAAACGGGAGGATCTTTGTGAGGATGTGGTTTCGAGGTATCTGGCAACAAAGGACTTTCCAGACCCTGATCTCCTTGTCAGGACGAGCGGGGAACTGCGAATCAGCAATTTTCTATTATGGCAACTCGCCTACACTGAGCTCTACATTTCTGATGAGTTCTGGCCTGCGTTCCGCCGCAAGAACCTCTACGCCGCCATTTCGGACTTCCAAAAGAGAGAGCGGCGATTCGGAATGGTCAGTGAACAGCTTCAGAAGTCGCAAGGGGGCCGATTGGAATATGTGGAAAGGTTTCTCAAAAGTGTTGCGAAACTGTAGGGTCGCTCTTGTTGTCCTGATTTTTTCCCTCCCATCACTGTATGCCCAGCAACGACCGGAGGTTTTCAAGATCCTCGGAATCTCTGTTGAGGGACAGACCTCTGCCGATCCCCAGGCCATTATTGCCAATACGGGCCTGAAGGTCGGTGGTGAAATATCTGTTCCAGGGTCCGAGACATCCACGGCCATTCACCGGTTGCATCAACTGAGGCTCTTTTCGGATGTGCAGATTATTATTGAGAACCGCGTCGAGAACGGCGTCTCCCTTCTGATCCGTGTAAAGGAAAATCAGCGGCTGGAATCGATCGAAATTACCGGCAACGACGAATTCAGCACTGAAGATATTGAAAAGAAAATCAGCATCACCAAGGGCCAAATCGTCAGCCCCCAGGAGCTTTCGACGATCAAACATATCCTCAGAACGGAATATGAAAAAGAGGGTTATCTCAACGTCAAGATCGATACGAAACTGGCAGCGAGCGAGGATACAAGTTCAAGGCGCGTCATCCTGAATCTGGCGATAGACGAAGGATCCGTGGTCAAGGTCGGTTCGATCAATTTCTTCGGCAACTCTCATTTTGACGATGGGGACCTCCGTGGGACATTCAAGGAAACGAACGATCCACCCTGGTGGCAGTTCTGGGTAAGCAGAAAATTCAAGCCGAAGGAATACGACAAAGACAAGCAACTCCTCATCGAGTACTACCGCAAGAACGGATTCCGCGACGCCGAGATTGTGCTGGATTCCCTGGCGTACGACGACGAAAAGCGGTACTTGACCGTCGACGTTTTTGTGTTCGAGGGGCCTCAGTACAAAGTGAGAAACGTCGTATGGCAGGGGAACACGGTCTATTCGTCGGAAGTCTTGAATCAAAGGCTGGGATTTCTACCGGGGGATGTGTACGACAAGGAGAAGTTGGAGAAGAACTTGTATCGGAACGAGGACGAAGCGGATGTCGCCTCGCTGTATTACGACAGCGGGTATCTGCTTTTTCAGACGGAGCCCGAAGAAGTTCGGGTTGCCGATGACAGTCTGGATCTGATTATCAAGGTTCGTGAGAGAGATAAATTCCGGATCGGGCGTGTCCTCATTACGGGGAACGGCAAGACGTACGAGAAAGTCATCCGGCGGGAGCTTTACACCAGGCCGGGAGATTTTTTCAGCCGCCAAGCCATCATTTCCAGCGTTCGGCAGCTGGCGCAGCTGAATTATTTCAATCCCGAGAAAATAAGGCCGGACACCCGGATTCATCCCGAGAACAACACGGTTGATGTGGAATATGCGGTTGACGAGAAGTCGAGCGACACCTTCAACATGTCTGTTGGGTACAGCGGAGCATTTGGGTTCAATGGCGGGTTGGGTCTTACATTCAACAATTTTTCGATTGCGCGCCCGCTTCAGGGCGGAGCAGGTCAGGTTCTCAATTTTGACTGGCAATTCGGGGAAGCAAACCGATATCGGACATTTACCATAGGTTTCACCGAACCATGGATGTTTGACACGCCGACGTTGTTCGGCATCAGCCTGTTCGACACGCGGGTGATCTACTTCGACTATGATTACCGGATCACGGGAGCCTCGGTTCGGGTTGGCCGGCGATTGAAGTGGCCCGATAATCTCTTCCGGGGCGACTGGACGATTCGGTATCAACGCAACGAAGTGAACGCCGGCGGAGATTTCTATGCTTCGGGGACATCGACCCAGGTGGGCGTTTCCCAGGTCATCAGCCGAAACAGTACGGACAGCCCGATCTTCCCGTCACGCGGCTCGAATTTCTCGCTGCTGACCGAGGTCTCCGGCGGCCCGTTCCTTCCGGGAACAGCGAAGTATCACAAACACGTGTTCAGTGCCGACTGGTTCGTCCCCATTCTCAACAGCAGCCGCGTGACGCTGAATCTTTCAACCGTGTATGGATTCCTGTTTGGATTCGACAAGTCATCGTTCATTCCCATTCAGGATTATTTCTACATGGGTGGAACCGGCCTTGGGCAGTTCTCGACAACGCCTCTGCGGGGATATGACGACCGAAGCGTTGGTCCGAGAAGGACGACATCGCTCGAATCGAGAGGTGGGATCATTGGCGGGCGCGGGATGATCAAGCATTCTGCGGAGCTGCGATTTGCGCTCACGTTGAATCCGATTCCGATCTATACGCTCGCATTTGCGGAGGCCGGCAACGTCTGGAGTGAGCCAAAAGTGATGAACCCGATGGACCTGAAGAGATCGGCAGGTCTCGGCATACGTCTCCTGATCAATCCCATTGGCCTGATAGGATTCGATTATGGGTACGGTTTTGACGGGATGTTTCCGGGAGACGGTCCTTCGGGATGGAAGTTCCATTTCCAGTTTGGGAGAAGCTTCTAGTCTTCCGGCAAGAAAGATTGAACAGCAGAGGACACAGAACGAATACCGGCACGCATTGCGCCAAGAAAATCAGAAATTTGACAACCGAAAAACATCCATCAATCAGTGAGGTTCATGTGATCAAGAAATCAATCAGTTTTGCCATCGTTGTGATGGCGGCTGCTCTTGCCGCGAGTATTGCTTCCGCACAGTCGCAGCGTCTCTCCTATGTGGATTCGGAAAAGATCATCAACGACCTGCCGGAGGCCCAGGTGGCGCAGAAGGAGCTTGAAGGTGTTTTCAAGCAGTGGCAGGACGAGCTCCAGAAAATGTCGGATGATCTGCAGAAAGGCGTCGAGGAGTATCAGAAAAAAGAGGCCGTTCTCGCTGCATCTGTCAAAGAGTCCAGGCAAAAGGAACTCGCCGATCTTCAGCAGAGGGCACGTGAATATCAGGCGCAGAAATTCGGACAGAACGGCGAAGCGCAGCAGCTGCGCGACAAGAAGCTTGCCCCGATTCGCGAAAAAATCCTCAAGTCCATCGAAGCGGTGGCGAAAGAGGAAGGATTCAGTTTTGTGTTTGACAAGGCAAACGACATTCTGCTCTTGTACGCCGATGCCAAGTTCGACTTAACCTACAAGGTTCTCGATCGCTTGAAGCGCGGTGAAGCCGGCAAGACGAAGTAACTCAAAGTACCAGTGAGTGTTGTCTGTTCTGGCGGGACAGCCAGAGAGGAGCATGTATGAAGAATGTTCTGATGGGTATGGTCGCCGTTGGCTTGCTCGCGGGGGCCGCGGCCGCGCAACAGAAAATCGGGCACGTCAGCACGGACGCGATCATGAAGCAATTGCCTGACGCACAGGACGCACAAAAACAGCTCGACGGCATTGTGGTCGAGTGGCAGAACGAGCTGAACAAATTGCAGCAGGATTGGCAGAAGAGATTCGACGACTACGACCAGAAAAAGCTGATCATGACCGATGCGCGCCGGGCGGAAGCCGAAAGGGATCTGAGAGATTTGGATCAACGGATTGCGGACTATCGGGGTCAAAAATTCGGCCAGAACGGGGAGCTGTTTCAGAAACAAAATGAACTTATGAAACCTGTCCAGGATCGCGTGTTCAAGGCGATCCAGGATGTTGCGAAGGAAGAGGGGTACGATTACGTCCTGGATAAGAGCGGTGAGATCCTGATGATGTATGCGAACGAGAAGCACGACCTGACACCGAAGGTCTTGCAGAAGCTCCAGGCATCGACGATATCGCCTACCACGCCGAACGAGAATTGACCTTTCATGACCGTCTCTGAAATCGCCGCCTGGCTTGACGGGGAGGTTGTCGGAAACGGAACCATCGATATTTCACGTGTGGCAAAGGTCGAAGAGGCGGGTCCGAACGATCTGACGTTCCTCGCCAACCCGAAATATGAAAAATACCTCAGCGGTACGAAAGCGTCCGCGGTTCTTGTCGCCCGGGGATTCGATCAGGGGAAGGTGGAAGGACGGCCGTTCACGCTGATTAAAGTCGACGACCCCTACGTTGCATTTCTCAAAGTTCTGAAACGCCTCACGCCTACTCTCGATCCTTTTCCATCCGGCATTCACCCGACTGCGGTAGTCTCTCCCACGGCAAAACTGGGAAAAAACATCGATCTTGGTGCCTACGTGGTGATAGGGGATGGTGCCATCATTGGCGACAAGAGCCGCATAGCCGACGGCTCCGTTATTGGGAGGCGGGCGGAAATCGGAAGCGATTGCCTGCTCTATCCGCACGTCATTCTCTATCATCAATGCAGAATCGGGAATCGTGTCACGGTCCATTCCGGCACTGTCATCGGCAGCGACGGGTTCGGTTTCGCTCCCAAGCCAGACGGGACCTATGAGAAGATTCCGCAGCTGGGCATTGTCGTGGTTGGAGATGATGTCGAGATCGGTTCGAACTGCTCGATTGACAGGGCGACGATTGGCGAGACGCGCATCGAGCGGGGAGTCAAGCTGGATAACCTCATTCAGGTTGCTCACAATGTGGTCATTGGCGAGAACACCGTCATCGCTGCGCAAACCGGTATCAGCGGAAGCACAAAGATCGGGAAGAACGTGATGGTCGCCGGCCAGGTGGGTTTTGCGGGACATCTTGAGGTTGCGGACAGGACGGTCATCTACGCACAATCGGGAATCCCAAGCTCGATCACGGAGCCCGGGAAGATCTATTTCGGCACTCCGGTGAAGGAACGGAACAAGGCGATGAGAATTGAAGCGGTTATTCGGTCGCTGCCGGAGCTCGCCCTTGAAGTGAGAAAGCTGCAGCAGAAAGTGGACGATCTGCTCAAGAAGTTTGCGAAATCATAATCAGAGGCCGCCATGCTGGTACATCAGCGAACAATCAAGAAGCATGTTTCAATGCACGGTGTAGGATTGCACACCGGGGTCACGACGACCATGACCTTCAAGCCGGCCCCGGAAGAGTATGGCATTCGATTTCGGCGGGTGGATTTGGGAGGTTCCCCGGAAATCCCGGCCGACGTCGATCACGTCGTCGAGGTTGTTCGCGGCACGACGCTTGCCGTCGGTGACGCGCGTGTCCACACAACCGAGCATGTGTTGGCTGCCGTCGTGGGACTTCAGATCGACAATCTCATCATTGAGCTTGACAACATCGAACCTCCGATTGCGGACGGGAGTGCAAAGCCGTTCGTCGACATGCTGATGGAGGCGGGCTTGGAGGACCAGGAAGCGCCGAAGGATTATCTGATCATTGATCAGACCATCCACTTCCAGAACGAGGAGAAGGGGGTCGACATCGTGGCGCTGCCAACGGACGACTTCCGCATTTCAGTGGTTATCGACTACAACAATCCCGCTCTTGGCAGCCAGCACACCGGAATGTTCAATCTTGAGAAGGAATTTGTGAGTGAATTCTCTTCTGCAAGGACTTTTTGTTTTCTGCATGAAGTGGAAATGCTGCGCGAGCAGGGTTTGATCAAGGGGGGAAATATGGACAATGCGATCGTTATCGTCGATCGCGATATCGATCTATCGAAGCTTAAGGGGCTTGCCCATAAACTGGGAATTGATCACTCGGTCATTCTCGGGAGCACCAAGACGCTGAACAACAAGAAGCTGCACTATCGAAACGAGCCGGCGCGGCACAAGCTTCTTGATCTCATTGGCGATCTTGCCCTCATTGGAGCTCCGTTAAAGGCCCAGATCCTCGCGGCACGGCCGGGTCATGCGAGCAACGTCGAATTTGCAAGGAAAGTACGGAAGTTGTATCAGCAGAAGAAACTCGTGCGGAAATACCAGCACGAGAAGAAAGAAGGGGTCGTCTTTGATACGAATGCCATCAAGCGAATACTGCCTCACCGTTATCCATTCCTTCTTGTCGATAAGATTGTCGATTTCGAACTCGACAAAAGGGTTGTTGGCGTCAAGAATGTGACGCTCAACGAACATTTCTTCCAGGGGCACTTCCCGGGCCAGCCGGTCATGCCGGGCGTCCTCGTGGTGGAGGCGCTGGCGCAAGCAGGAGGCGTGTTGTTATTGAACGGCCTGGAGAATCCCGGTAATAAGCTGGTTTTTTTCATGGCCATGAACAATGTGAAATTCCGGAAACCTGTGGTCCCGGGGGATCAGTTGTTTCTCAATGTGGAACTGGTGAGCCGCAGGAGCAAAGTGATCCAGGTGAAAGGAAAGGCCTTTGTCGACGGAGAACTGGTCGCGGAGGGTGAATTCACCGCCATCATCGTCGATCGCACATCGCCCGAGGCAGGCGGATAGCGTTTCTTTCAATAACGTCCGATATCTCTCCATGATCGTCCAAATCGATTCCCGCGCAGTTGTGAGTCCAAAAGCACAGCTGGGCACAAATGTGACCGTTGGCCCTTTCTCAGTCATTGAAGATGATGTTGTCATTGGCGATGGGACGTGGATCAGTTCCGGCGTTACCGTCAGCAGCGGTGCGCGCATCGGCAGGCAGTGCAAGATCTTCAACGGCGCATCCATCGCCGGGCCGCCGCAGGACCTGAAGTATGCGGGAGAAAAAACGTACCTTGAAGTTGGAGACAATGCGGTTGTGCGCGAATTCGTGACCCTGAATCGGGCCACTGCTGTAAGCGGGATCACCCGCATCGGAAAGAACTGCCTGTTCATGGCGTACGCGCATGTGGCGCACGATTGTCAGCTTGGAGACAATGTCATTCTCGCCAATTGTGTTGCACTCGGCGGGCATGTTGTCCTTGGGGATTGGGTGATCGTCGGCGGGCTCACACCCATCCATCAATTTGTGCATATCGGTGAGCATGCGATGATTGGAGGAGGTTTCCGCGTTGGCAAAGACGTTCCTCCGTACATTCTGGCAGGGCAGGAACCGTTGCAGTTCGAACGCCTCAATCTTGTCGGGCTTCGGCGAAGAGGTTTCGATGAAAAAGCCGTTTCTTCCCTGGATCACGCCTATCGTCTTCTCTACAAGTCTGGACTCAATGTCTCTCAGGCAGTGGAGAGAATAAAAGAGGAAGTTGAACAAACGCGTGCGGTGGCGAACGTGCTCTCGTTCATTGCGGGCTGCAAGCGCGGCATCATTCCGGGGCCGGGAAGGTCCAGGGAATAGTTCCCGATGGTCTGGCAGTTCCTTCATACCGGATTTTCAAGCGGTTCCCGCAACATGGCTCTTGATGTCGAATTGGCACGTCAAGCTGCCGAGGGCGGGAATGGCTCTACCGTGCGTGTCTACGGATGGAATCCACCCGCGATTTCGCTGGGCTGGAATCAGTCGTGGGACGAAATACGGATGGACAAAGTCGAAGCGGCTGGAATCGATGTTGTGCGGCGCCCGACGGGCGGCAGGGGGATCCTTCATGAGAACGAATTGACCTACAGCGTCATTATGCATGCGGATGGTGCCAACATTCCTTCAGTTTATAATCGAATCAGTCTCGCCCTTGTGGAAGGGCTCCGAATGTTGGGAGTTGACGCCTTGCTTGAGCGATCGCAGCCGCATTTTCCAACCCTCTACCGGAAAGCCGAATCGGCTGCCTGTTTTGTAAGCTCAGCCAGAAATGAAATCACGGTGGGGGGAAAGAAATTGGTGGGAAGTGCTCAGCGCAGGTTTGCTGCCGCTGCCGGAGGAGAGGTTGTACTTCAACACGGCTCAATTCTTCTCGGTCCCGAGCACAAACGGCTCGTTGAGTTCCTTGTTCTGACCTCGGAGCAACGACAATATTTGTCGGAACAACTTTCGCTTCGGACAACGGATCTTCGGGAAGTCCTTCGGGCGGTTGTCCCTTTTGAAGATGTCGCTATGGCAGTGCGTAGAGGATTCGAGAGGGTTTGGAACATACAATTCGAAGTGGGGTCTTCCCCACTATCGACGGAAGGAATCAATGTCGAATCAGAAATCCGATGAAGCAAAAAGGGTAACGACAAAGACCGTCATTGCGATGAAACGGGATTCAAAAGCCATCGCATGCCTGACGGCTTATGACTACCTTACCGCGAAGCTTGTGGATCAGGCCGGCGTCGATATTATTCTTGTCGGTGATTCGCTTGGCATGGTGTTTCAGGGGCAGGAGACGACACTACCGGTCACGCTGGATGAGATGATCTATCATGCGAAATCAGTCGTTCGCGGAACGAATCGGGCGATGGTGATTGTCGATATGCCCTTCATGAGCTATCAGGCGAATCCAGAAGAGGGCTTCAGAAATGCGGGCCGCATCATGAAGGAGGCAGCGGCGGGGGGTGTGAAGGTCGAAGGAGGCGAGCGCATTGCCGAAATGATTCGATTGACAACGGGTGCCGGAATACCAGTGATGGGGCATTTAGGCCTCACTCCGCAGTCGATTCACAAGTTCGGGGGATACCAACCGAGGGGAGCCACGCCGCAAGAAGCAAAGCGGATCCTCCGGGACGCGAAGATTCTTGAAGAAGCGGGCGTATTTTCGATTGTATTGGAGAAAATTCCGGCAGCGTTGTCGGCGAAGGTCACGGCGTCGGTGAATGTTCCGACTATAGGCATAGGTGCCGGAGCAAAGTGTGATGGTCAGATCCTCGTCGTTTCGGACATGCTTGGTCTTTATGAAGATTTTCATCCCCGATTCGTCCGGCGGTATGCAAACCTTGCCGACGAAATCCGGAGGGCAGTCGGCGGCTACGTCAAAGATATTAAAGAGCGAAAATTCCCCTCCAAAGACGAAAGTTACTAGAAGCTCGACAAAAGTGTCTAAACGCGATCTTACTGAGCGTTTCGGAGGATATCCAAAAATCCTCCTTCATCCCCCTTTGACAAAGGGGGAGGCGAATCAAGCAGTTGCTTAGCAAGAACTCTCCACTTTTCAGTTTCTTCTTATGCGCGTACGGAAAAAGAAAAGACTTCGCATTCTGGTTTCAAATGATGACGGCATTGATGCCCAGGGGATTGGTGCACTTGTCCGGCAACTGAAGCGAGTGGGGGATGTGACGGTCGTTGCACCCGACAGGCAGCAGAGCGCTGTGGGCCACGCGATCACAATGAATCATCCCCTTCGCGTAAAATCATTCTACAAGGATGGCAAGTTTTTCGGATACGCAGTTGAAGGGACCCCTGCGGACGCGGTGAAACTGGCGGTGCGGGCGCTCTTGAAGCACAAGCCGGACATCCTGGTTTCGGGGATCAATCACGGGTCCAACACGGCAATCAGTGTCCTCTATTCAGGCACAGTTTCGGCCGCAACGGAGGGAACGATTTTGGGAATTCCATCCATCGCGGTTTCGCTCACCACGTTTCGTCCCGCCGATTTTTCTTTCGCCGCGAAGTTCTCGGCAAAAATTGTCAAGCTTGTGGCGAAAAACGGACTTCCGAAGGGAACGTTGCTGAATATCAACATCCCCCCTTTGAAAGAGAAGGAAATCCGCGGAGTCCTCGTGACGCGTCAGGGGAAATCGGTGTGGGATGATACGTTCGATGCCCGCCGCGATCCTGCCAACAAGGAGTACTATTGGCTCACCGGGGCACTCATCGAAGCTGACGAAGGACAAGATGTCGACCAATGGGCAATATCCCACGATTGCGTTTCCATCACTCCCATTCAATACGATCTTACGGATTATGGGATGGTGGATGTATTGAAACGGTGGGGGTTGGAGCAATCAAGACGGAAAAGGAAGAAGTAACGCTTGGCGGGGGGCGAAGAGACTCAACCTCAAGAGTTTCCCGCCGTGCATTCGTCGATCAAGTGGAAAATGGATTGATAAGGAATTCCGCTGTGAAGAGAAAGACCGATCTCGCACGTTCGACTTGTTGAATAGCCCTGCCGACAATTATCCGGGATTTGAGAACGAAGTTCCGCCAAGGCGGATTTGTTCAGTTCCGGGACCGTAAATCCCCGATCTCCTGCCCATCCGCAACATTCAACCTCGCGCGGCACAATAACAGAATCTGCAAGCCGCTTTGCCAATTCGACAAGTCTCGTTTCCATTCCCATTTTTCGCGTACTGCACGTGGCGTGCACTGCAATCGGGCCGGTCATTTTCCGAATTGGGAGCTTGTCAACGAGAAACTCAAGGGCGAAGTCAACCTGATCGTAGATTTTGATTGTCGGGCCAATCGTTTCCTTCATATGATAGAAACAGGGGCTCATGTCAACCAGAATCGGGTACCGGCCGTTTTCCGACGCATTGATGAGCGCCTCTTCTAATTCCCGACCCTTTGTCATTCCCTGTTCCGTGAATCCTTTGCTGGCGAAAGCCATTCCACAGCACAGGCTGTCCAGCTTCTCAGGAATTGCCACGTCAAACCCGGCCTTCCGCAGCACCCGTTGCGCCACCACGATGAGAGACGGTCGAAGAACGTGAGGTGATGCCCCAATGGTTCGGTTGATGCAAGTGGGGAAATACACAACCTTGGGCATCCCATGTGCGCGGAACAGATGATTCAACGGGCGATTTGCCCCTTTCGGCATTTCCTTGTTCCAGAGCGGAAAACGGTCGAAGGAAATAATCCGGAGTGCTTTGGACGACGACTCCATAAATCTCGTACCCACGATCGATCGTAGTGAATGAAGGGCGTTCAAAGAGACCCTCAGGGTCCTCGTCGTGAGGTCCATATGGCGGGCCACGAATCGTGCAAGCCGGTTGGCAAAAGCACCATGCTGTTGCGAACGGAGTTCCTTGACAAGCTCACCTGTGTTGATGTTCACCGGACAGGCAAGGGCGCATAAACCGTCCGTTGCGCATGTCTGATCTCCAAAGTATTTGTAGCGGCTCCTGAGCTTCCGCAGTCGTTTGGGAGACTCATTGGACGCATCGAGCCTTTTGATTTCCCTGAAAACCGCAATGCGCTGCCGGGGGGTCAGGGTGAGGTCCTTCGATGGGCAATGAACCTCGCAGAATCCGCATTCAATGCATTTGTCGACGATCGGATCAGCCGGAGGGAGAGGTTTCAGGTTCTTGAGATGAGCGAGAGGATCGTTGTTAAGAATCACACCAGGATTCAAGATGCTCTCGGGATCAAAAATGGCTTTGATTTCCCTCATCAACTCATACGCCTCGGAACCCCATTCCAGTTCCACAAACGGGGAGATATTGCGCCCTGTCCCATGCTCCGCTTTCAGCGAACCATCGTATTCCTTTACCACCATCGATGTAAGGTCATCCATGAACTTCCTGTACCGTTCAATCTCAGCCTGTGCATTGAAATCCTGTTTGAACACAAAGTGGAGGTTCCCATCTCGTGCGTGGCCGAAGATGATCGCGTCGTATGCATGCTTTTTGAAAAGCCTCTGAAGGTCGCGTGTTGCCCTGGCAAGAAGGGGAACGGGGAACGCGACATCCTCGATGATGACCGTGGTGCCCGTTTGGCGCATGGCTCCGACGGCCGGAAAGAGTCCTTTCCGGATGTTCCAGAGTTTTCCGAACTCACTCGGGTCATCTGTAAATGAAATCGGCAGGACAGTGGGGAGAGATTGGAGACTCTCGCTAATGCGGGCCCTGTTGTTCAACAGTGTTGCGGCATCTGCGGCACGAGTTTCAACAAGGAGGGATGCGACCTGTTCATCAAGGCCCCTTAGATATGCCGGCATCCCATCTTTCGTTTCGACCGAACGGAGGGAAGCGCGGTCCATCAGTTCCACAGCGTCAACGGGGGCAGAAGTCTTCATGAGATCCACTGCAGAGCAGGCAACCTCGATGTTCGGAAAGAGCATCAACGCGCTCGCCTTATAGGGAAGGTCCGGAACTGTGCGAAGAGTCACCCCCGCAATGAAGCCCAGCGTCCCCTCTGAACCGACCATGAGATGCTGAATGATCTCGATCGGGTCGTCATAATCGACCAGAGCATTGAGACTGTGGCCGGTCGTATTCTTCATTTTGTATTTGCTTCTGATCCGATCCGCCAGTGCGTGATTTGCCTTCACACGCGCTGAAAGGGAAACAATCTTCGAAATCAGATCGGGACGGAGTTCCCGAAAGCGGGCAACGCTTGCGGGATCTGCTGTATCGAGCAAGGTTCCGTCGCTCAGAATGATCCGCATGCTTACCAGCGTGTTGTAGCTGTTTTGCGCGGTTCCGCAGCACATACCGCCCGCATTGTTGGCGACAATCCCTCCGATCATTGCCGCATTGATGGACGCCGGGTCCGGGCCGATCTTGCGGCCGAGGGGGGCAAGCAGCATGTTGGCGTAACCGCCAATAATCCCCGGTTGAAGCGAAACGGTATCCCCGTTTGCCCGAATTTCGAACCGTTTCCAGGTTCGACCGAGAACGGCCAGAACGGAATCGGTGACCGCCTGCCCGGAAAGGCTTGTTCCGGCAGCGCGAAACGTGACCGGGAGTCTGAATTTATTTGACTGCTTCAGCAGGTCAACAACTTCCTGTTCATTTTCCACACGTACCACGAGTTGAGGAATGAGGCGATAGAAACTCGCGTCTGTTCCGAACGCGAGGGTTCTCAGTTCGTCACTGATGAGGTTGTTGTCAGGGAAGGAACGGGAAAGCTCGTCCCGCAGACTCTTGTAGAGGCCATTCATGGTGTTGGCAAGGTAACAAGGAAATGATAAAAGAGGAAGAGAAATGGGTAGTGTATCAATTTGATAGTAGTTTCTCAACGCAGAGACCTGCCCGCCTCGGAGTACCAAAAAGGCTGGCGGGCGCGAAGGTCGCCCCGTAGAAATCATCCCGATCAACAGCATCGGGTCCCCGTAGAAATCACGGGGCAAGCAAGCGGGGCAAGCAAAGATACGCAGAGAAGACTCCGAATTCCGCTCATCTCTTTGAGCTTCCGCGTCTTCTGCGCTTTCGTGCCGAAGCAATTCAGCAAGCAGGACTCTGAGTTGTAGTCTACGAGGGAAATTGAGACACTACCGAGAATTGAGCCGCGGTGCGGGAAGCCGATTCGACGCGACATGAAATGAGGACCGGTTCTCGGAAAATTTACCATCCACGTCTTGCCATTGATGTAGTTTCTTCTTACGATAAGGCCAGCCATCCGCAGAAAACATCACGGTTTTCTCAGGGTGTACCAGGGGAGAGACTTCTTCAGAGGCTCTCCAGAATCCACTGCAGTCAGACGCTCAAAAAGGGAATCCTCCCATTCATCTTTAAGGGCAGTTATGATCCAGTCTTCGACCGACCCGTCGCTAAAACTCACGATTCATCGATGCACGGGACCGGTGGCTACCAGTGAGATTGCCGATATCATCCAGAAATTCTATCAGTCGACACCGACGCTTCATGTGTTGTGGGACTTGTCGAACGCCGACGTTTCGGCGGTTCGTTCGGGGGAAATTGAAGCGCTTGCCCGAGCAGTCACCCAGAGTTCTCACTCAAGGGAGGGTGGCAAGAACGCCATCCTTTCTCCGAACGACATTTCGTTCGGTCTCAGCCGCATCTACCAGTCGTTTGCCGAGATGAAATCATCGATGACGCAAACGAAGGTTTTCAGGAATGAGGAAGACGCCCTTGAGTGGATCCGGTCTTCATCGGGGGCATGACGAAAGTCGGGATTGGGCATCATCAATGACATCATACGCGGCTGTCACCCACGATATCAAGGTCACCGTTCGTCCTGTGTATCTCGACGGCCAGTCCGAGGCCATCAACCACAAGTTCGTCTTTGCCTACTTCATCACGATTGAAAACCTCGGTGTGGAGCCCGTTCGACTCCTTCGACGTCATTGGATCATCAGACATTCCAGCGGCAAGACGGAGGAGGTGGAAGGGGAGGGGGTCATCGGCAAGCAGCCCTTGATTGATGCCGGGCATTCACACGAGTACAACAGCTACTGCATTCTGGAAACGATGGAAGGAAATATGGAGGGGTCGTACCTGATGCAGCGGGGCAATGGGGAGCAGTTCAGTGTTGTTATTCCGCTTTTTTCCCTCAGGGCGTTGGCGAACTAAAGGTTTGTCACTTGAGAATTGAGTGTTGACTGTTGAGCATTGTGCATTGTTGTTACGAAAAAGCAATATCAAATGCTCAATGCTCAATGTTCAATGTTCAATGTAGAATGTTGAAGTTATGATTCTTATCAACAAAAAATCCCGCCTCAATGAGACGGGATTTTCTTTATGAACACCGTATCCGTTAGTCTCCGAACGGACTCGTTATCTTGCCGTCGTCCCATCGTTTCAAATAATCGTTTGTGACGTGTCGGACAACGCCACCCAAGAGAATCAGGCCAATGAGATTCGGGATGGCCATCAGCGCATTACCGATGTCGCCGAAATTCCAGACGATTTTAAGATAGTCTCCCTGCAGCACGGCGCCCATGAAGACAAAAATGCAGAAGACGTAGCGGTAAGGCATGGCGCTTTTGACGCCCCACAAGTATTTCGCTCCCTGCTCGCCATAGTAGGACCATCCAATCAGGGTTGTGTATCCGAAGAGGAAGCTGCTCAGGCTCACAATCCATCCTCCCAGTTCCGATCCCAATCCGACCGCAAAGGCGGACTTCGTAAGCTCCGTACTCGTCAGCCCAGTTGTGTGGGGATGGAGGTTCGAATTGAGGATCACAAATGTTGTCATGCTGCAGACGATGATTGTGTCGATGAACGTTCCCATCATTGCGACCATCCCTTGTGCTGCCGACTCGTTCCCTTTGGCGGCGGCAGCCGGAATCGAGCAGGACCCGATTCCCGATTCATTGGACAAGGTTCCGCGGGCGATGCCGAAACGCACGGCTTCCTTCACGGTGTGCCCGAGAAACCCGCCCACGATTGCCTCATTGGTAAGGGCGGATTCCAGGACGATCATAAGTATCGTGGGGATGTTTGTAAAGTTGGAAAGGATCACGTAAAGCCCGGCCCCCATGTATAACACAATCATTCCCGGCACAAGACGCTCAGCAACGATGGCAATTCTCTTGATTCCGCCGATGATCACGATGCCGGTCAGGAGGGCGAGGCCAATCCCCGTTCCGACAAAGGGGATTCCAAAGTCGCTGTTGAGGGCAAGGGCGATGGAATTCGACTGGGCCATGTTGCCGCTGCCGAATGTTGCCATGAGTATCACGGCAATCGAGAACCAAAGAGCGAGAAACTTCCCCAGTCCTTTTTGCTTCAATCCATCCCGCAAATAGTACATCGCCCCGCCGCTGTATGTACCGTCTGCAGTTTTGATTCGGTATTTCAATCCAAGCATGCCTTCGGCGTATTTTGTTGCCATCCCGAAGACTGCCGTCATCCACATCCAAAACGGTGCTCCCGGTCCGCCGCTGGCAATAGCCGTGGCAACGCCCGCGATGTTACCGTTTCCAACAGTTGCTGCGAGAGCGGTCATCAAAGCCTGGAACGGCGTTACATCGCCTGTTCTGCCTTCCATATCGGACTTGTTCCGGCCTTTCATCATGAAGCGCATGGCCAGGCCGAGCCTTCGGACCTGAATGAAACCGGTTTTGTACGTCATGTAAAGACCCGTGATGGCGAGGAGAACAACGACCCCGGGGAAGTAGGGCACCCCCGGAATTTCCGGCCACCAGATATTGTCTGCGATGACAGTCGTGATCTCTAAGAGTTTATCGAGAAATCCATCCATGAAATACTCTCCGGATTAAATGTGGATTTAGAACACGCCAAATATGTTGAGCAGGACGATGAAAATGACCGCAGGGCAGACATACTTAATAAGAAAGGGCCAGAGTCGCGTCAGATTGATTGTGCTTTCGGAAGCTCCGAGTTTGATCTCTTCAAAGGCGTTTTTCGTGCTCCAAACCCATCCGACAAAAATACAAACGAACAAGCCACCCACAGGAAGAGAGATGTCGCTGAAAATCTTGTTCATGATATCGAGAAAGCCCGTCTGCCCCAGAAATTGGACCGTTGTGAACCACTCGACAGTCCCCTGAGACAAGGTGGACGGAATTCCGGCAACAAACGTGATAGCCGTGATGATCCATACCGCTTTCTTTCTTGACCATTTCCGTTGATCGACAAGAAATGCGACAGGTACTTCAAGAAGAGAGACAGTTGAGGTCAAAGCGGCTATGGCAAGGAGAATGAAGAACGCGAGACCGATAATTGTCCCACCGGGCATCGATTCAAACACTTTTGGAAGGACATTGAAAACGAGGGCCGGACCTGAAGTCGGCTCAATGCCCACGGAAAACAGTGCCGGGAAGATCATCAATCCTGCAAGAAACGCGACCATGGTATCGGAAAAAGCCACGGCTACGGCGCTCACCGGAATGTTTTCCTTTTTGGAAATGTAGCTTCCGTAGGTGATCATCGTCCCCATACCGAGACTCATGGAAAAAAAAGCTTGTCCCAGCGCTGCCAGGACCGTCGATCCCTGGATCTTGCTGAAATCAGGTTTCAGATAAAACTCTATGCCCTTTGAAGCTCCCTCCAGAGTAAGACCGTAAGCAATGAGAGCCAGGAGGAGCACAAAGAGTGCCGGCATCAGGAATCTGGACCATCGCTCTATCCCTTTTTCCACTCCTCCGAGGACAACGAGAGTCGTCAGACCCAGAAACACGGTGAAGTAACCGATCTCTTCGACGGGATTTGCTACGAATTCACCAAAACTTTCGGAGCTTGGGATAATTGTCCGGACGAGGTAACCGAGCGTCCACCCCGCGATGACAAGGTAGAACGAGAGAATGCCCACGCCTGTCGCAACGCCGAGATAGCCGACTCCGGGCCACAGGCTTCCGGGCGCCAAAGTTCGGAAGGCACCGACAGGATTGAGTGTGGTCTTTCGGCCCAACGAGAGTTCGGCGATCAGAACAGGAAGGCCAATGAGCAGCACGCACCCAAGATAGAGGAGAACAAACGCCGCACCGCCATTCTGGCCGGTGATGTACGGATATCGCCAGATGTTTCCGAGGCCAACGGCGGATCCGGCCGCGGCGAGAATGAATCCGAGTCGCGATCCCCACGTGCCGCGTCCATTGTTGTCCATGCAAACCTCCTCAACGTTCTAAAAAACAATGGCGTCAGTATAGCAATTTCGTATGTGAGAATCAATCGAAAGTTGACGAATGGCGTGAGAGAATTCTTGACGAGACAACGATCTCGTGCTTATATTGAACCATGTCGGCATCCCGTCCCCGAAAGAAGCGCGTCGATCAGATTAACCGGGCGAAGTTGGTTGAGCCAACGTTGTCCCATGAGGAACAAAGGGTCTTCAACGAAGGGATAACTCTGTTCAACAAGGGAAAGTTTTGGCATGCCCACGAGTCATGGGAACGTGTGTGGCTTCGGCGATCCGAGGAGAGCCGGCTGTTTTATCAGGGGCTGATCCAGGCGGCAGCCGGATATCACCTCGCCGTCGAGCGTCCGAGAATCTCCGGAGCGATTCGCAACCTCGAAAAGTCTCTCGACAAGCTTGGATTGTTTCCCTCGCCATTCCTTGAAATCGACGTTACAAGCCTCATGGCATCGATACATGCAGCAATTGAATCGTTGAGAACAAACGGCGCAAGCGGTGAAGAATTTCCGAGGGGACTGATTCCAGTTTTGGGTGGAAGGAAGAAACCTCAATAGACCGGATGGATTCCGTGTTCAGCGGCGGCCCAAAGCGTAAGTATGGCCGTAATACCAGCAATGGCGCGTTTTTCGTCGCCGGCATGTATCACGAGGCCGTAGGTGTCTGCGACGAAGTGCATGTTGCGGAGGATGCGGCCGGCGGCCCGGCGTTTGACGGAACCGTGCCAATGATCGACCTGATCGAGAATCATCTGCTCATGACGGCGGAAAAACTCGCCCATTGAAAATACCCGCTCGCTGAGGGGTGTACGCGGTTTGCAGATGGTGAGGAGGTCGGAAACATAATCATCCCAGAACTTCGAGAGGCGGCGATTTTCGGGGCGCCGAAGGTATTTCGCCCGGGCCAGTGAGAATCTGGCTTTTGTCCGGACGCGGAACCTTGGTGCGACAGGATGGAAATCAAAAATGGTCTCGACATGCTTCCGATCCTGCTCGTCGCGTTCATGAAATACCCAGTTGCTCTTGAGTTCGCTCCAGGGTTGAATCGTGAGGACTGCTTTGTCCTTGCTGTCCAGGAGAATGAATCTTCCCGATTCGGCTTTGACGACGGTGACCCAGTGAGCCCATTCATACACGCACAGGAGGACGGGAATTCCCCTTCGGAGGTAACCAACAAGCTCTTTTCGTGCCTGTTCCGGATTATGTCTCCGGACCACCCGGAGTGAACAGTTGAATTCCTTCGCGGCCCGGGCAAGCTGAATTTCATCTGTCCCGGTCCACCAATGCGTTCCGGCGATCCTGGCTATCGTTTTCTCTTCCGCAAAAATACCCAGGGTAACGAGGGCATGCTTCAGAGCGAAGGGACCGCATTGCCACTGGTTTGGCTGTGGATAAAGACCCATGGAGGTTGGTTGTAGACAGGAAAAAAACTACCCATTCTTTGCGGGAATAGCAACCCTGATTTTCACGCAGTGACTGTCAGGTCATCAACTCACAGGCGAATACTTCATGACGAAAAAGAAACCATCAGCTGCCATTGTCTTCAACCACGTCGGGGAGGATGAATACGAGAGACTGCGGCATGTAGATCCCCGCAGTCTGGACTTCAAGCCCGAATATGATATCCATGTGGCAACCATCATGGAAGAATATGAGGCGATCGCGACGGCCCTGAAGAAAGAGGGATTTCGGCCCCACCTGCTGAACATTGCCGATGACCTCTCAAGGCTTATCACGCTTCTCCGTTCACATCCGCCTGATGTCGTTTTCAACCTTGTGGAGTATTTCAAGGAGGATCCCCGACTGGAGGCAATGGTCGCAGGCCTGTATGATCTTCACGGCGTACCATACACCGGGGCGCCGCCGTTCTCGCTGGCGCTGTGTCAAAGAAAAGGATTCACGAAGCAGATCCTGCTTGCCAACGGTGTACGAACCCCGAGGTTTCACTTGTTGTCGAAGCCGAAGATCCGCGGCCGACACGGTCTTCACTACCCTCTGATTGTCAAGCCCGCACGAGAGGATGCAAGCACCGGAATTGAGAAAACCTCGGTGGTTCATGACCAGACGCAGCTTCTCGAACGCATTGACTATGCGTTCAAGAATTTTTCCCACCCTATTCTTGTAGAAGAATTCATCGAAGGCCGTGAGCTTCACGTCGCAGTCCTCGGGAATGATCCGCCCCGGGTTCTTCCTATCCTCGAGTACGATTTTTCGAGTCTTCCGCCGGAGTATCCCCGCATCATCAGCTATACGGCGAAATGGGAACCGCTGAAGGAGGAGTTTCACCGGGTTCACACCATTTGTCCGGCCAGGCTTCCGAAGCGCGTTGAAGCGAAGGTCAGGGAAAAGGCCCTCGAAGCATACCGATTGACAAACTGCAGGGACTATGCCAGAATCGACATGCGCTTGTCCGTTGAAGGCCACGTGTATGTTCTTGAGGTGAATCCGAATCCCGACCTCACCGAGGGAGTATCGTTCATGGAATCGGCCGAAAAGGCGGGGTTGACGTTTCCCAAGACTTTGAAGATGATCGTCGAAATGGCCATGAGCCGAACACCGAAGCCTGTAATCGTGACGAACGCGGGATAAGTGGGCAGAGGCACGTGGTTGGTGAGTTTCAAATTCGTTTCAACCGAGACTCAAAGAACGCAGAGACACGAAGAGAATTATGGCAAAATTTGCCCTCTGCGAACCTTTGTGTCCTCTGCGTTCTTGTCTTTCAACTCACACTGACCAACTACCCAGAGGCACCAGAGCTTTCCCCCACATTAAAAATTGCGTATCTTGCGCCATGAATCAGGAAGAAAGCTGCACCTATCGCTGCAGGTACTGCGGACAGTTGAACGAAGTGGTCGTCGATCTGACTGCAGGGGCGAATCAGGTGTTTGTAGAAGACTGCTTTGTCTGTTGCCGTCCGAATGTCTTGACGGTGAAGATTGACGCAGCAACTGATTCGGTGATACTTGAAGCAGAATTCGAAGGTTGACCTCTCCTCGCCATGTCCACACCGCTGATGCGCCAATACCAGCAGGTTAAAGCGAAGTATCCCGGTACGATTCTTCTTTTTCGTATGGGGGACTTCTATGAGACATTCGAAGAAGACGCGAAGATCGCTTCGAAAGTACTTGGCATCACACTGACACGAAGGGGCAATGGTGCTGCCGGCGAAGTTCCGCTTGCAGGATTTCCTCATCACGCTCTTGAGACGTATCTGCCAAAATTGCTGAAGGCCGGGCATCGGGTAGCGGTGTGCGAGCAGCTCGAAGACCCGAGGTTCGCGAAGGGCCTTGTGAAGCGCGATGTGATCGAGGTCGTGACCCCCGGCGTCGCTTTTTCCGACAAAGTCCTGGATCAGCGCCGCAACAACTATCTCGCTGCTCTCGCGCTTCCCTCGGCTATCGCAACGTCCAATGATCTTGTGGGCCTCGCCTTTGTCGACGTTTCTACCGGCGAGTTTTCAGCCGGAGAAATTCCGCTGAAATTTCTCCCTGAACAAATTGCCAACCTCCAACCGGCAGAGCTCCTGATTCAGAAGAGAGATGCCGAATCGGTCCAACAGCTGGTCAAGGGGTCCTTCTCCGGTATTGTTTCACGGCTTGATGACTGGATCTTCACGATCGACTTCGGCTATGAGCTTCTGGTGAACCATTTCAAGACCCAGTCGTTGAAGGGATTTGGGCTCGAGGAGCTCAAGATGGCGGTAGTGGCAGCTGGAGCCGTGATGAAGTATTTGCAGGAGGTGCAGAAGGCCAATTTGGCGCATATCCGCAAGATTGTCCCCTATGATGTGAGCGACCAGATAGTACTCGATGCATCGACTAAACGGAACCTCGAGATTGTATCCACCATTCAGGGCGCATCGGAAGGAACGCTGTTTTCGATCATTGATAGGACACAAACTCCAATGGGGGGGCGCCTGCTGAAACAATGGATCAATCGTCCCCTGAAAAGTGTCGCGCCGATCAAGGAGCGTCAGGGTGCCGTCGGAGAGCTTGTTCGGGATGAATCGACGCGGCGGGACCTTGCAGGTGAGCTGGGCGACATAGGCGATCTGGAACGGCTGATTGCCAAGATCGCCACGGGCCGCGCGAACCCCCGCGAGCTCAATGCTCTCAAGGAATTCCTCAAGTGCGTACCTTCGGTGAAGGCTCTGCTCGGTGCGTGCCGTTCGTCCATGAATTGTTCACTTCGAGATAAGCTCGATCCGATGCGACAGGCTGTTGATTTGATTGCTGCGGCGATCGCTGACGATCCGCCCCTGTCGCTCATCGATGGCGGGGTGATCCGAAAGGGATACAACGCCGACCTCGACGAACTTCGCACGCTGGCTTTCAGCGGCAAGGATTGGATCGCCCGGCTCCAGGAGCAGGAACGACAACGGACCGGCATCTCCTCTCTTAAGACCGGATACAATTCCGTTTTTGGCTACTATATTGAAATCACGCACACGCATCGGGAGAAAATTCCTCCGGACTATATCAGGAAGCAGACCCTCACCAATGCAGAACGGTACATCACCCCGGAGCTTAAGGAGTACGAAGAGAAGATCCTTCATGCGGAAGAGAAGATCTCGGCCCTTGAAGCGCGGCTCTTTGATGAGTTGAGAGCGGGGCTCACCGCCTATGCGGGCGAGATTCAGGGAAACGCTGCGACGATCGCAGCTATCGACTGCCTGGTTTCTCTTGCCGAGGCAGGAGCCGACTATCAGTTCGTTCTTCCCGAAGTGGATGATTCCCTGGTGATCAAAATTGAGCAGGGCCGTCACCCGGTCATTGAGCGGCTGCTTCCGCCTGGGGAGCAATTCACTCCGAACGACACGCTCCTGGATGGCGAAAAGGATCAGATTCTCATCATCACCGGTCCCAACATGAGCGGAAAGTCCAGTTATCTTCGTCAAGTGGGCCTCATCACCCTCCTTGCGCAAATAGGCAGCTACGTTCCCGCAAAGTCAGCGAAAATAGGAATCGTCGACAAGATCTTCACACGCGTGGGTGCCAGCGACAACATTGCATCCGGTGAGAGCACGTTCCTTGTGGAGATGCACGAGGCCGCTCATATTGTCAACACAGCGACCTCGCGGAGCCTCATTTTGCTGGACGAGATCGGCCGCGGCACAAGCACGTTCGACGGCATCAGCATCGCGTGGGCTTTGACGGAATATCTCCATGAGCGAATCGGTGCGCGGACATTGTTTGCCACGCACTATCACGAGCTCAACGAACTTGCGGAACACTACCCTCGCATCAGGAACTACAAGGTTGACGTACGCGAGTATGGGGACAAAGTGGTTTTTCTTCACAAAGTGGTTGCTGGATTTGCCGATCATTCATATGGAATTCAGGTTGCCCAGTTCGCCGGGCTTCCGGAGGAGGTAACGGAGCGCGCGAAAAAGATCCTTGTCACTCTGGAGTCTGCCGATCTGACCGTGAGGGGGGGAGGAAAGAAGGGGGGGGGCGGAGGGGGGCCGGTGCAGATGACCCTCTTCGAAATGAAAGAGGACCGGCTTCGGTCGGAAATCAAAGGGATTGAAATCGAGAAACTCACTCCGCTGGAAGCTCTTCAGAAGCTTGCGGCGCTAAAAAAGCACATTGATGACGAGAAACGGCCATGACTTATACGGAAATCAAGTCCCTTCTTGAATACAACAAATGGGCAACGGAAAGAATTCTCGAGGTTGCCTCTGCCCTCCAGCCCGAGAAATACGCTCAACATCTTGGCTCCAGCCATGGAGGAATCCATGGGACATTCGTACATGCCATCGCGGCCAATCGTCTCTGGCTCGATCGGCTTGCCGGGAGGCCCCAGGCCGTGATGCTCTCGGAAAAGGATCTTCCCACCCTGGCTGCGGTTCGCGACGAATGGTCCAAATGGAAAGTGGATATGGATCAATACCTGCAGACGCTGTCCGACAACAAGTTGACTGAATCGTTTTCACATCAGGACAGCAAGGGAAATACATACAGCTATCCACTCTCACAGGTTCTCCAGCATCTTGTGAACCATGCCGCCTTTCACCGCGGGCAGGTTGTTTCCATGCTGCGACAGCAGGGGGCGAAACCGGTCAATACCGACCTCATTTACTATTATCGAACTCTCCAACGCTCATGAAAACCGAGACGGAATCGTTTGTTCTGCGAAAACATCACCTTCGTCATGTCCCTGAGTTGGGCGTTGAAAAAGGATTCCTGGACAAGAACTTTGCCCGAGGATGTTCCATGCAACGCTGTAATGCGAAATGTTGCCGCGAGGGGGTCTGGCTCGATCCAACCGAACGGAAGAGAATTCTCGATCATGCGGAAATGATTCAGCGGCATATGGAGCCCCATCAGGACAAAAATCCCGCTTCATGGTTCGACGACACCTACCAACAGGATGCGGATTTTCCGTCCGGGCAGTCGTTGGGAACGCAAACGAATTCCTCGGGTTGTATCTTTCTCGACAGCGTCGGGCGTTGCACGCTCCAGAAAGCCGCGGTCGCAGAAGGGCTGCCGAAGTTCTTTTTGAAGCCTTTCTTCTGCGTTGCCTATCCCCTTGCTGTTGAAGATGGCGTACTCTTGTTCGATGACCCCGATTTCGTCAATCGTCCGGAATGCTGCAGTATCGTGAAGGGAGGAGAACAGACGGTGTTTGACGTCTGTGCCGAAGAGCTCGAGTTTGTCCTGGGGAAAGAAGGAGTTGAAGAATTGAAACAGCAGCACCATCCCAATCCCAAATCCTGATTTCCACCGATATCGGTGATCCCCTTGTGCCATCCTGTCCCACGTGACTCCTCTGTGATCTCTGTGGCTTGAAACTATACCGCGGAGGAAACAGAGGAGGAACAAAGGAGAGTGACATTTCCTCTCCTTATTCGTTGATTCTCGCCAAAAAATCGAGTAAATTGGTATTCCCCGAGAATTCGAAAAGGTTTCAGGGGACCAATACTGATTCTCGACCACCAAACCAACTCCCCTTGTGAAAGCTATCGGATACCTTGAATCAACGCAGACTCTATAGGACCATTGAAAGTTTTGCCTCAGAACATTTCAAAACCGAGAAGGAACTCCTGAAGCATGTTCTCAACGAGATTGTGAAGGATGAGAATATTGACGTGAAGGGGGGAAGGATATGGCAATACGATTCTTCAACGCAGTCATTTCGGCTTGTTCATCAAATCGGACTGATTGAACGCCTCGATCAGGGGTACCGCATCCTGGTGGCAAACTATCCCATTTTCGTGCGATTGGGTGACCAGCGCTCGTTGATTGCGAACGAAACTGACCAATATCTGATGAAAAAGGGCATTATCAGGTATTCAGCCACCGGCGTTGGAGAGAGGGTACCCTACGGCGATACCCACGTGTATCAATACGTTCTGGCGATGAATTCCGACAAGCTGGATCAGGATCTTCTGCCGATGCTGAACATCATCAGCGTGGCGGTTTCGTCGTTGCTGAGCAGAAAGCGCATTGAGCAGAAAGCCCGGCAACTTGCGAAGGACATTGACAAGGCACGCGAGATTCAGCAAAGCATCCTCCCCAGCCCCTCTCTGCAATTTCATCACTACGACATTCACGGGGTCTCCATTCCTGACAGGATCGTTGGGGGAGATTTCTTTGATTATCTCTACGGCGATGAGGATAAGGACCGACTCTCCATTGTTGTCGGCGATGCCGCCAGCAAAGGTCTTCAGGCCGCATCACAGGCCCTCTACATCGTGGGGGGAATCCGGATGGCGGTTTCCTACAATACAAAGATTACGACCCTTATGTCGAGGACGAACAAGCTCTTGAATCGGGCCTTTTCCGAAGACCAATTCGTTTCGATGTTCTATATGGAGCTTTTCAATGACAAGAAGGGGCTCATTCTCTATGCCAATGCCGGACACAACAGCCCGATTCTGTACCACGCCAGGGAAGATCGTGTCGAAGTTCTTGAGCCAACGGGACAGCTCCTCGGACCGTTTCCGGACGAGACATATAATGTTGAAAATGCCTACCTTTCGGTCGATGATGTAATTGTAATCTATACAGATGGGATCAGCGAGGCGCGGAACACGAACGGCGACCTGTATGGAGAACCGCGGATACTGAAGCTCATTCAGGAGTACGCACACAAGGCGGCACGAGAGATTTGTTCGATCATCATGGATGACGTCCAGAAGTATTCCCGGGGATCGGAAGAGACGGATGACCGAACGATGGTTGTCATTAAGCGCGTGAATTGATGTTGCCGCAATCCAACCGGAGCTACCATGACTGAACAAAAAAAGATCGGGGTTGTCACGGAAGTGAATAGCGGAGCATTGGTGGTGATGATGGATGACACTCTTGGCTCCCTCAAGAAGGAATTGAACGGTAAGGTGTACTATCTTGGGCAGATGGGAAGCTATGTTCTCATACCCGTTGGGAAGGTCATTGTTGTTGCGATGGTTTCTGAATTGAAGAAACTTGATGTCTCGATCAATGGCGAATGGAAGCAGCGGGTTCTCTTGACTGTCACGTTGGTGGGAACCGTCAAAGCGGGAAGGTACGAGCGAGGAGTTTCCATCCTTCCCCCGATTGACACCCCCGTGTTTTTTGCCGAGGAGCAGGATCTTTCAGCTGTCTTTTCCATCTTTCAGAAATTTGGATTTTCGCTTGGACAATTGTCGATGTTCGAAAAAGAACGGGCCTTTCTGGATCCGAACCGTTTCTTCAGCAAACACATTGCGGTCGTAGGTTCCTCCGGCTCCGGAAAATCCTGCACCGTCGCGTCGATCCTTCAGAAAGTTGTTCCGCTTCCCGACACAAACATCATCATCATCGATATTCACAACGAGTATCATGCTGCGTTCGGTGCAGAGGCGAATTATCTCCCGATTGCCGAGCTGGAACTCCCATTCTGGCTGATGAACTTCGAGGAAATCCAGGAAATGTTCGTCGATGATCGGGATGAGAACGCAGCGAGTCAGATCACGGTTCTGAAAGACCTCATCGTTGCCTCAAAGAAGGGGAAGAATCCTGATCTTGCCGATGTCGTGACAATCGATACTCCGGCGTTTTTTGACATGGCGGAAATCCGGGCACGCATGCAATTTCTCGATACCGAGAAGATAACGGGATTGGGGATGGCGGGTGTTGCGAAAGAAGGCCCCTTCTATGGGAAGTTCACACGGTTCCTGGTCCGTCTTGACAGCAAGCTCAATGACGTGCGGTATTCGTTCATGTTCAAACCAAAGCAGTACACGAACACGGCAACCCTGAGCGAATTCCTTCAAAAGATCTTCGGGCCTGGCGGAAGTGCGAAAGCGACGATCATGGATATGAGCGGCGTCCCGTTTGACATCGTCAATACGGTTGTGTCGCTTCTCGCACGCGTCACGTTCGACTTTAATTTCTGGAATCCGCATCGACGCGATTTCCCAGTTCTGCTTGTGTTCGAAGAAGCCCACAACTACCTGCCGTCGACAGGCGAATCAACAAAAGCTGCCCGTCGGACAGTGGAGCGGATCGCAAAGGAAGGGCGCAAATACGGAGTCAGCTGCATGATCGTCAGCCAGCGGCCGGCCGAAGTTTCTGAAACCATTCTTTCGCAGTGCAGCAACTATGTTGTCATGCGGCTGACAAACCCAATCGATCAAGGCTACGTCCGTAAGTTGGTTCCCGATACTTTTGTAGGTCTCGTGGACGTTCTCCCGTCGCTGCGGCAAGGCGAAGCGCTGGTGGTTGGCGATGCTCTCCCGATGCCCTTGCGCGTTCAAATAGACTATCCCAATCCTGAGCCCGAGAGCGGAGACATCAAGTTCTTCGACAAGTGGAAGGAAAGCGAAGCGAAGACCTACATCCAGGACGTCGTCAACAGGTGGTGGAGGCAGGAACGGAAATAGGGAGCGTCTCAATTTGATTGTAGTTTCTAACGCAGAGGCTGCGGGAACGCTCCAACGGGGGAATGCGTTTGATGGGTATCGCTCAACAAAGCCGGGTCGACCATGCTCCTGAAACGATCAGACGACATCAAATCTTCCGAGATCGCTCCCGAATCGCTGTATAAGAATCGGCGGCAATTCCTCAAGACTGCAGCCGTTGCCGCGGCCGGCCTTGCCTCAACTTCCGTCTTTGGGGTTCTGAGCGCCGAATCGTCGCCGCAAAATCCTCAGTGGAAACGCCCTCCCGCAAGCTCTTTCAACACCGATGAAGACCTCACGCCGTTCAAGGACGCCACCACGTACAACAATTTCTACGAGTTCGGCACGGACAAGGATGACCCGTACCGGAATGCCCAGAGCTTTCGAGTAAGACCTTGGAAGGTCGCGGTCGAAGGGGAGATCAGGAAGCCTGCCGTCTACAATCTGGAAGATCTTGTCAAGCCGTACAAGCTTGAGGACAGAGTGTACCGGCATCGTTGTGTGGAGGGATGGTCGATGGTAATTCCCTGGCTGGGTTTTCCCATTGCCGATTTGCTCAGGAAGATGCAGCCGACTTCGAAAGCGAAGTTTGTTGAATTCACAACGCTCTATGATCCGATCCAAATGCCCGGACAGAAGAGGCCGGTTTTGAATTGGCCGTATGTCGAAGCGTTGCGAATGGATGAAGCAATGCATCCCCTGGCAATTTTTGCAACAGGATTGTATGGGAACGAGCTTCCGAATCAGAATGGAGCCCCGCTTCGAACCGTCATTCCGTGGAAGTACGGATTCAAGGGCTGCAAATCGATCGTGAAAATCCGTTTTGTCGAAAAAGAGCCGGGGACCACCTGGAACATTTCTGCCCCGCAGGAATACGGCTTCTATTCCAACGTGAATCCGGATGTTGATCATCCCCGCTGGAGCCAGAAATTTGAACGCCGAATCGGAGAGTTCCGCAAGCGCCGGACTCTGATGTTCAACGGATATGCCGATCAGGTCGCCTCGCTCTACACTGGCATGGATTTGAAACAAAATTTCTGAGGAGCGAGTGACCCGACCGCAGTGGATTCGACGAGTCTGGAAACCGGCAGCGTTCCTTCTTGCACTTCTTCCGTTTCTGCTTCTTGCGTACCAGTGGTACTCCGACCAGTTGAGCGCCAATCCAATTGACGACGTCACGGACACAACGGGGACGTGGACTCTGCGTTTCCTCATGGTCACCCTGGCGATAACGCCGCTCAGGAAAGTCACGGGCTGGAACTGGTTGCTGCAGTTCCGCCGCATGATCGGGTTGTTCGCTTTCTTTTCAGTTGCCCTTCATTTTCTAACCTACATTTATTTGGATCAGTTTTTTCTTTGGGAGGAGATTGCCGCTGACGTCCAGAAACGGCCGTTCATCACCGTTGGCTTTGCCAGTTTCATCCTGATGATCCCTCTGGCAATGACATCGAACGATCGAATCACGAAATGGATGGGGGGGAAGCGGTGGCAACAGATTCACCGGCTCGTCTATATCGTTGCGATCGGTGGCGTCATTCATTATCTCTGGCTTGTGAAAGCCGATACTCAAAGACCCCTCACGTACGGTGGAATCTTGATCCTCCTTCTGGGATCGAGAGTGTGGTTTTTTCTGAAGCCACGCATTGCCGGGTGAAGGCGGGCGGCTCCGGCACAGGATTCCTGAGCTCGCCATTGGGAAGCGTCTGCCTTGCTTCCGACTCCAATGTTTTTTATATTCGCAGTTGGTTTTTTCACTCGCCGTGTTCACTCACTCATTCTCCAGGGGTTGTCATGAGACTCATTATTTCGCTTCTCGCCTTCGTCGTCTCCGGATTGCTCGTCGGCTGTTCGTCGTTGATGCTGAAGCCTGCCGATTTCAGTTGGCCGGTTGAAAGCGTCCTCAAGTCTGACGGCAAGGGGATGGTTCAGGAAAGCCGCTATCAGTTGTCTTTCAGCATCAAGCCGTTGCTTTTTGAGGAAACGGGGGATTCCACGAATGTGGCGGGAATTACCGTCAGGATGATACGCGATCAGATGGGGTATTATTATCTTGTCGCTCCGAAATTCAAGAACGTGTATGTTTTCACTTCCGCTGAGGGGGGACTCAAACTGGAAAAGAAAGTCATGATTTCCGAAGCGGGCCTGGGCGCCCCGGCGTTTAACGCCCGACCGCCTCATGTACAGCTGTTGAACGGCAATGACAAGCCGCGCCTGTTGTCGAAGAGCGGAATCCAGGAAGGAGCACAACAATGAGAACCCTGCTCAGTCGATCTTTTTGCTTTATCGTCCTCATATCAGTGCCGTTCCTCCTCCCCGCCCAGGTCAAATCGGACTACCAGGTCACACAGGAATTTGAAAAGGAATCGCAAGCCATTGCTCAGGCAGTGGAGATTGCGAATACGGTTGTTGAATGCGTGGACGTGGAATCGCGGATCACAACCCTTGAGGAAACTTACAAAGAGTACAAAGCTCTTCTTGACCGGGCATTGTATCCTGATGGATTTGACGGCCGGATCATGAAGTTGCGCGGGCAAATCTCTTATGCAAAAGGGAAAATCACGATCATTGAAACTCAGTATGCCCGAATCTCCGAGCTTGAAGCCCAGGTCCGTGAACTGACGGGGCAGGTGGAAAAACTGAGCGGTGAAAACAGCGCTATGCTGGGTGAAGTCAAACGGCTGAGTGCCTCAAAAATGACGATCGACTCGCTGAACGCTGTGATTATCAAACTCCGACAGGGCCTGCGGGACCGTGATGGTCTCATCTTTGCCCTTGTGGACAGTCTGTTCCTCCAATACGATAAAGACGCGGCGGCGATGAACGACAAGGAACGGGAGGGAGTTGCAGCTCGCCTGGAGCGAAAGAACGTTTTCTCCAGCATCAAGAAGGCGGTCAACGACAATCTCCAGTTTCTGGAAGCGACCAGTCTGACAGGGAACGATATTGCCAAGCTCACGGCAGAACAGCAGAAGTTCGAGTCAAAATGGAAGGCGTTTGGGAAGAAACTGGCGAACGTCTACGTCTCGGGAAAATCGGCGCGGGCCAAAGAAGTGGCCCTTATTGATACCATGCTGACGCAGTGGAAGGGAAAACTCGACGGGATGTTCTGGAAATCCCTCAACGGCGTTTTCGGCTCGCACCAGGTTTCCGTGACCGCTTTCTCGACAGGTGAAGAGTTCTATGCCAACGTGAGTTCGTATCTCGAAGAGGAAATCAGGAAGGCGCGGGACGAAAAAGACGGCCAGAGATACTTCCGTTTTCAGGCCTTCGCAGATTCCGTGTGGGATGCGGAGGTGAAACCTGCATGGATTCCAGCGATGATTGAGGGAGGGAAGCTGACCCGGGCCCAGGTTGATACGCTGGAAGGCATGGTGGATGAGTGGTCAGGCATTGTCAGCCCGCCGCTTACCATGGTGTACGTCATTATCGGGATCATCATGGTTGTTGTGGTGTTTTATCTCTACCGCCGCTATCTGAAGACAAAGAAATCGGGAGGTTCGGGGGAAGGTGGAGCACCCGCAAGCTAATGCTGTTGCAGATAAACAAAAAAGCCCGGTCAACGACCGGGCTTTCTTTTTTTGGTAGTGTGTCAATGTGATTGTAGTGTCCGCGTCCTTTACGACTTTGCATTGCAGATTGAGACACTACGCATTGCAGATTGAGACACTACCCTTTCTTGTGGCCTCAAGACTACGACTTAAGCAGCTGGCGAAGAACGAACTGCAGGATTCCGTCGTTCCGATAGTAGTCTACCTCGTTCGGAGTGTCAAGCCTCGCAACAGCGGTGAACGAAACACGCTTCCCGGCGTTGTCCGTTGTCGTTACGGACATAACCTTCCCCGGTTTCAGATCTTCTGCAATGCCATTGATCGAGTACGTCTCGAATCCGGTGAGCCCGAGGGACTTCCAGTTCTGGCCTTCATTGAACTGAAGGGGGAGAATCCCGAGGCCGATGAGATTGCTGCGGTGAATTCGTTCGTAGCTCTCGGCGATGACGGCCTTCACACCCAGGAGCCTTGGTCCTTTGGCAGCCCAGTCGCGCGAAGAGCCCGATCCGTATTCCTTTCCGGCGATGATGATCAGCGGAGTCTTTTCTTCTTTGTACTTCATTGCGGCATCATAGATGGAAATGGGCTCTTTGGACGAAGGATGGAGAGTCCAACCCCCTTCGGTTCCGGGGGCAAGGAGATTGCGCAGCCTGATGTTGGCAAATGTCCCCCGCATCATTACTTCATGATTGCCTCTTCGTGATCCGTAAGAATTGAAATCGCGCGGATCAATGGTATGGTCCTTCAAATACGATCCCGCCGGGCCCTTTGTGGAAATGGATCCGGCCGGGGAAATGTGATCTGTTGTGACAGAGTCACCAAGAAGCGCAAGCACCCGGGCACCGCTGATGTTCTGAAGCGATGCGGGTGTCGCCGGCATGTTTTCAAAGAAGGGGGCGGCCTTGATGTAGGTCGAAGAATCTTCCCACACGAATCGGTCGCCGCGCGGTACTGGAAGGTCACGCCAGCGTGGATCTCCTTCGAAAACATTTGAATACTGCCGTTGATACATCGAGGATTGTACGGCTTTTTGCACTGTCTCCTGCACCTCGTTCGGGGTTGGCCAAATGTCTTTCAGATAAACCGGCTTTCCGTTCTTGTCCGCACCGAGAGGCTGTGTCTGAAGGTCAATATCCATTGTGCCTGCAAGCGCGTAGGCAACAACCAGCGGCGGAGAGGCCAGGTAGTTTGCCCTTACATGCGGATTGATTCTCCCTTCGAAGTTCCTATTCCCGGAAAGAACGGCCGCGGCAATCACGCCATTGTCTTCCACGGCTCTTGCTATCGCGTCGGGAAGCGGCCCGCTGTTTCCTATACACGTCGTGCAACCATAGCCGACCAGGTAAAACCCGAGTTCCTCCAGCGGCTTTGTCAGCCCGGCCTCCAGGAGATAGTCGGTCACGACCTTCGAGCCGGGAGCGAGGCTTGTCTTTACCCACGGCTTTGCCCGCAGGCCCCGTTCAACCGCTTTCTTTGCCAGAAGTCCAGCTGCGACCATCACCGACGGATTTGACGTGTTGGTGCAGCTTGTGATGGCCGTGATCACCACCGATCCATGTCCTATTTTGAAGCCCGAACCGTTCTTCTTCACATCCACGACGGGAAGAACGTCAGAAAGGAATGAGGGCACTTGAGGGCCGGAAGGAATATTCGTTTCGGATGGTTTCTCGTTGACCCATCGGGCGATGTCATCGGCATTCAGGCCCGATGTTTTGTCCTTGATCATCTCCATCAAACTTGATCGGAACGACCTCCGGGCGGTCGACAAAGGAATGCGATCCTGAGGGCGTTTCGGACCCGCTAGACTGGGCTCAACGGTCGCAAGATCGAGTTCGACCGTATCTGTGAACGACGGGGTCTTTGATTCATGTCCATGGAAGAGGCCTTGCTCTTTGCAATACGCCTCCACGAGCGCAACCAGATGGCTGTCTCTTCCTGTGAATCGCAGGTAGTTGAGGGTCTCATCGTCAACAGGGAAGTACCCCATTGTTGCCCCGTACTCGGGTGACATATTCCCGATCGTTGCCCTGTCTGCGAGACTCAATGAGGCAAGACCAGGCCCAAAGAATTCCACGAACTTGCCCACGACGCCTTTTTTCCTCAAGAGTTGTGTGACGGTCAAGACCAGATCGGTGGCTGTTGCCCCGGGCTGAAGCTTCCCACTGAGTTTGAAGCCGACGACCTGCGGAATGAGCATGGAAATCGGTTGCCCCAACATGGCTGCTTCTGCCTCGATTCCGCCAACACCCCAGCCAAGAACCCCGAGGCCGTTGACCATGGGTGTGTGAGAATCCGTGCCGACCAATGTATCGGGATACACAACGGCGCGTTGACCATCCTTCCCCGTAAAGACCACCTTCGCGAGGTATTCGAGATTCACCTGATGCACGATTCCTGTATTGGGCGGAACAACACGGAAGTTCGTGAATGCCTGTTGCCCCCACCGAAGGAACGCATATCGTTCCCGGTTTCGTTCGAACTCGCGGTCCGCGTTCAATTGGAAGGCATTGGGTGAACCGAATTCGTCCACCTGGATGGAGTGATCGATCACAAGGTCCACGGGTTGGAGCGGATTGATCTTCTTGGGATCCCCACCCATGGCAACCATGGCATCGCGCATGACCGCCATGTCCACGATACATGGAACACCCGTGAAATCCTGAAGGAGAACGCGGGCGGGCATAAAGGAAATCTCCTTGTCCGGGGGTGCTTTCGGATTCCAGCGGACAAGCGCTTCAATGTCCACGTTGCGGACGATTCTCCCATCTTCCTGCCGGAGCAGGTTCTCAAGGAGAATCTTGAGAGAGATGGGGAGTCCCGAAAGGGACAGACCCAAAGCGGCCTCGAGTTTGTTCAGGGAATAGTAGATATAAGACTTGCCCTGCACGGTAAGAGTGGATTCTGTCTTGAAACTGTTTGCGCTTGTCATGGCTTGCTCCTTTGCGCCCGAATCGATGGTCAGATCTTTTTCTGAACAGTGGAACCGACATTGCAACAACGCAAAAATATAGGGAAAAAAAGGGTAAGATTCCGGCGGGCCGATTCGTTTTCTCTTTTCGATTTTTCTTTATATTGACAATATGAAGAAACCTCAAGCAATGACCGTCGCAGAAAGCAAGACCATGATCGCGAAAGAGCGGCGTGTTGTAGAGAGCTTGGCCCGAATGATCGTGAGAGAGCAGAGTGTCGGACCGATGATGCAGAAGCTGGCCGATGAACTCGTGCGCGATTTTCCCTTCAAGTTCGTCGTTGTCACTCAATTCGATCCTGTGAAAAACGGTTTTCGTGTTCTGGGAATCGCCCCCCTGAAGAAGCCGATCCTGTCGTTTGCCCGGAAGCTCAATATCCGAATCGATGAGTATATCTTTCCGTTTGCGCCTGAGAAGAGCCCTGCTGTCAGAATGTTGGCGCAAGGAAAAGTATGGATGGGAAAGGATTTTACACAGATTACCCCCGCGATTCTTTCGCCGAGAGTTTCCCGGTATTTCCAGAAGCTTATCGGTATTCGAAGTCTCTATAATGCGCCGTTGCTGCGTGGCAGGAAACTCATCGGATCTGTCCTTATTGGCAGCGGTGCCGAAGAATTCGGTGAGAATGAGATTTCATTTTTGGCGACGATCACGCACCATGCCGCTCTTGCCGTTCAGCAGGCTCGTCTTATCAGCGATAGCAGAGGAAAGGCCGAACAGTACCGGCTTCTGAGCGAGGCAGACCGGAACATCCTGGAAAAGAAAAATATCAAGGATGTCCTCGCTGCCATTGTTACAAACATCAACACGGTCATCCCCTGCGACCTTGCAGGGATCTACCTGTACGATCCCAAGCGAAAATTGCTGTATCACTCCGTCGCGTCGAATCGTACCGCTTATGCAATGAAGCTTCCGCGTTTCGAGATACCCCTTGATCGGGGGATCATAGGTTATGTTGCCAAGACTCGCGTTCCCATGGTTGTGAATCATGCAGAACGCGATCCGCGATCGATCTATCCACCGGGAAAGCGGCCCAAGCGTGAGCATCTGATCTGTTCGCCTCTCATTGCGGGGGGGCGTCTTCTCGGAGTGATGCACGTCGGACGGTTCAAGGACGAACCCTTTCACAAGGACGACCTCGATATTGTTGAGAGTTTCTCTGAAAAATCCGCGCTGGCGATAGAAAACGCAAAGCTGTTTTTGCAGCAACTGATGCGTGAAAAAGAACTCGAAGCGTTGCAGAGGAGCGGGGCCAGAATAACAGAGACGCTGGAACTCGATGCGGTTCTTCGCCTTATCCTTATTGAAGCGATGAAGACAGTCCCGACAGCCGACCGCGGTTCCATCATGCTGCTCGATGACAGTCAAAAAGAACTCTATGTTGCCACAAGTGTGGGACACGACGAAACCATCAAGGACCGGTTGAGACTTCCGTGGGGAAAAGGCATCGGGGGTTATGTCGTCAAGACCAGAAAGAGCATCATCGTTGACGATGTCAGGGAAAGCAGGCTGTGGATCGAACACGACAGCCTTCCCCAGGCTCTTGTGCTTTCTGTTGCTGCCGTTCCGCTCATGATGAAAGGCAGGGCGATCGGCGTTTTAAATCTCGATGCCTCGTCGGAGGGAAAATTCTCCCACCACGACCTGTCCCGACTTGAGTTGTTTGCCCTGCATGCCGCCCTGGCCATCAATAATGCAAAGCTTCATGGTTCGGTCCGGCATGAGGTGAAGAAGGTCAAGCTTCTCCGCGATATCAAAGATCTAGCCCGGAAGGGCCTCTCGACAAAAGAGTTTCTCAACCAGATCTGCCTCAAGACAGTTCATGCCTATGACTATACTCTCATCGCCATCCTCCTGGCCGATCCCGATCAAAAATTCTTGAGAATTGCGGCTGCGGCAGGAGTGGAAGCCAACCTGATTCCTCCCAACTACGCGCAATCCGTCGATGTCGGGATTGTAGGGTGGGTGGCAAGAAACAAGAAAGCCCGTGTCGTGCAGGATACGTCGGAAGATCGGTTCTTCATCAACGTTTCCAACGTCTCGTCAAAGGCGGAATTGTGTGTTCCCATTCTGGGTCCGAACGACAATCTGCTTGGCGTTATCAACACAGAAAGCGACAGCGCGTTCTCTTTTTCCGAAACGGATCTCGAAGCACAACTGGCCGTGGCATCCGAGATTGTCGGTACATTTGAGGAGCAACGGCTGCTGTCTGCATTGAGCGAATCGGAATCAAATTTCCGGCGGTTGTTTGAAGAAACCAAGGATGCAATCACGGTGAGCGTTGCAGGCGGGCAACTCACCAACGTGAACCAGGCGGCGGTTGATTTGTTTGGCTTCACATCGAAGGGCGAAATGCTCCGTCTGAAGGATGAAACAGATCTCTACGTGCATCCGGGAGACAGAAAGGTCCTGATCGAAGAGGCGGCGGCCCGGGGATTCCTGAAGGATGTTGAACTGCGCATGAGAAAGAAGAACGGCGAGCGAATCCTTGTGGAGGCGACTATCACGGTCCTCAAGAATCCCGGCGGGAGTCTGGCCTTTCAGGCCATTCTTCGGGATATCACACGACAGAAAGAGAATGAACACAAGCTTTTTGAATCGGAGGAAAAATACCGGAGTCTCGTGGAAGATTCACTGGTGGGAGTCTACATCGTTCAAGACGGCCTCTTTCCGTTTGTGAATCGGCGGTTTGGCGAAATCTTCGGTTACCCCCCGCGTGAGATTATCGGAACGATGCACGTTCAGGACCTCGTCGTACCTGAAGAGCGCGAGAAAGTAATAGAGAATATTCGCAAAAGGATCTCAGGAGAAGTCAAGAGTCTCCGGTATGGCTTTCGGGGATTGAAGAAAACCGGGGAGACGATTGAGGTCGAAGTCTTCGGCACGATGTCAGTCTTTCGGGGGAGGAATGCTGTCATCGGTACGATTCTCGATCGTACCCAGGAGCATCGTCAGCAGAGTGAAATAGCAGAATGGCGGCAGCGATATGATCTCATTATCGCGTCCTCCGGCGGAATGGTGTACGAGTACAACCTCCTGAACGGATCCATTCTCTGGAGCGGCAGCATTGAGAAAGTCCTCGGATATGAGTTGGCAGACCTGCGCGGAGATATTCAGGAATGGGAAGACATGATCCATCCTGAGGATCGGGTCGAGGCCGTGAAGAATCTCGATGCGGCGCAGGCCAGATTGCAGCCGTATGACGTCGAATACCGGTTTCGCCGGAAAGACGGATCGTACGTGTGGATGCACGACCGCGGTTTCTTCATTCCGGATTCAACCGGACGGGCAGTGAAGATGCTTGGAATCATGGAGGATGTAACAAATCAAAAGGAACTGGAAAAGAGGGTCGGCTCCTCTGAACTTCGGCACCGACTCCTTTTTGAACATGCCAATGATGCTGTGTTGGTGATGGAAGGGGAGCTGTTCATCGACTGCAATCCCCGGGCAATGGAAATGTTCGATTGCCGGCATGAAGATATTGTCGGCCAGACTCCTTATGCATTCTCCCCTCCGCATCAGGCCGACGGCAGCGAGTCCCGGGAAGCCGCCCTGCAACACATCGGAGAGGCGTTGAAAGGCAATGCGCAACGGTTCGGCTGGCGTCATATCAAACGCGACGGAACGCCCTTTGAAGCAGAGGTTCGTCTTAACAAGTTTAAGATGGAAGGAAAGACGTACCTGCAGGCCCAGGTTCGTGACATCACGGCGGAACTCAACGCCCGGGAAGAGCTCGCACGGTCCGAAGAAAAATACCGCCGCCTGATTCTTGAAGCGGGTGAGGCAATCATGGTCACCGATGGTGAGGGAAGAATCATTGAGGCGAACGAAAAGGCATGCAGTCTTCTGCAGTATGATCGCCCGGAGCTGCTCCAGCGGAGTATTGCCGATCTTGGAGATGGACCGAAGGAGGAGCTCATTGCTGGGTATCGGACCCTCTATGCGCAACTCATCACCGACGAAGATGTCCTTGCGGTGGAACGGCGGTTTCGCCGGAAAGATGGAAGTCATTTTGAATGTGAAATGAGCGCCGTGCTCCTTGGAAGCGGAATGCTCCAGTCAATCATGAGAGATGTGACGGAAAAGAAACATGCAGAACGGGAGTTGGATCAGATCTATGCACTTGCAACGAGCCTTTTTGGGGCGGACCTCTTTGAGAAGGGAGCAATCGCACTCTCGGAGCTTCTCAACCTCGGCCATGTCCTGGTGGGGGAACTCGAGGAAGGTGCGAATAGAGTTCGGGCATTGACCTATTACCGTGAGGGAGAAATTGTCAATGAGATGTCCTACGATCTGGCCGGCACTCCGTGTGAGCAGGTCGTTATTCATCGCGAAGACCGCGAGATCAGTGAGAATGTCCAGTCTCATTTCCCGACGGATCGATTCCTGAAAGATTGGAACATCGATTCGTATTTTGGGCTCCCGATGTTCGACAGCAACCGGAAGGTCCTGGGTCTTGTCTGCATCATGGACAGGAAGAACCACATGTTTACGGAGCATGAAAGAAAAATCGTGTCGATCATTGCTCAGCGGATGGCTTCGGAAATCGAAATGTTGTCCCAAAGGAAACGCGAGGAGTACCTCTCGCAGCAACTCCTTCAGTCGCAGAAAATGGAGAGTCTTGGGACCCTCGCAGGAGGGGTCGCCCACGATTTCAACAACATCCTCGGCGCTGTGATCGGCTACACATCCCTGATCAAGAAACAGATCGACCCGGCATCCCAACCCGGACGATATCTGGAAGCCATCGAGAAATCCGCCCAGCGTGCCGCATCCCTGACGCGGCAGCTCCTGAGTTTCTCACATAAAACGCACGGGGAAATAAAATCGGTTTCGGTCAACGATCTTATCAAAGATACGATCCACATCCTGAGCAGCTCTTTCCCGAAGAAGATTAAGATCGAAACTGATCTTTCGCCTGCAAATCCCAAGATTCTCGGAGATCAGACCCTCTTGGGACAGGTGATCATGAATCTGTGCATCAATGCCCGGGACGCCGTCCTTGATCGCAGCCTCGAGGCAGAGGCTGGTCTCTTGCGCATCACGACATCGCATTTTCAGGCCGGTGCAGGATTTGTCGATCTTCACCTGTCAGCCGCACCGGGCGACTACGTCTGCATCACGGTTTCCGACAACGGCGTGGGAATGGCACCGGACCTCAAGCGACGCATTTTTGAGCCGTTTTTTACGACGAAAGGAAAGGGAAAAGGAACGGGGCTCGGCTTGTCGATGGTGTACGGAATTGTGCGAAACCACAACGGGTTCATCGATGTCTACAGTGAGCCGGAACGTGGAACGTCCTTTAAGATCTTTATTCCCTCCGCAGAAGAAGGTGAGCACGCTGACGATTTTCCCGTCGAAACGGAGCTTCCGCGGGGCAGCGGAGAGACGATCTTAATAGTGGAAGACGAGCCGATGCTGCGCGATCTCGTGGCCGACGTGCTGATGGGACAGGGATACCAGGTCTTACTTGCGGCCAATGGCCGCGAGGCTGTGGAAGTGTTCAAGAAAGACGGGGGAAAAGTCCGCCTGGTGATACTCGATATGATCATGCCGGAAATGGATGGCCCGGCAACGTTTCAGGCACTTCGTTCAATGAACCCTGAACTGAAAGTGATCATCTCAAGCGGGTTCTCCCAGGATTCATCCGTTCAGAAGCTCCTGAGCAGCGGGGCGTCAGGATTCGTCGGAAAGCCGTATCAAACGGAGGATCTTCTGAAGGTCATTGCACAGGAATTGAGAGTGGACCATGCGTGACATATCCGCCAAGTCAATCACATCAAGGTCTGCGACGGCAGAAGCAACGCTGCGGGTCTCACCCGGGACCATTTCGACTATTCGTCGTAAGAAAGTGCCGAAAGGTGATCCGTTTCCGGTTGCAAGAGTTGCTGCGATCCAGGCGGCAAAGAACACCAGCCACATGATTCCATATTGCCATCCGCTTCCCATCGACTTTGTCGACTGTCGGTTTGCCCTCGCGGGGAATACGATCGTTGTCGCGGTTGATGTCAAGGCGACATACAAAACGGGAGTTGAAATGGAGGCGCTTGCCGCCGCCTCGGCCGCCGCTCTCACGTTGTACGATATGCTGAAAATGATTGACGATTCGATGGAAATCACCGCAATACGCCTGCTGAACAAGAAGGGCGGAAAATCGGATTTTCAGGTGCATCGGAGCACCAAGCGATCGGCAGGGGTCCTGATTGTTTCAGACTCGGTCTCAGCGCGAAAGTCCAGGGATGAATCGGGGAAGCTGATCAAAGATGTTCTCACAAAGGAGGGCATCAAGGTCCGAATCGTCAAAACCGTTCCTGACGATCGGGAACAAATCCAGGCGAGTCTGATTCGGTTCGCGGATCGTGAGCATGTCGACCTTGTTGTCACGACCGGCGGAACGGGTCTCGGACCCCGCGATAGTACCCCCGAGGCGACGGCAGGAATACTGGACCGGGGTGCCGACGGCATTGCCGAAGTGCTTCGCTCGTACGGTCAGACACGGACGCCATTCTCAATGCTCTCCCGCGGAAAGTCGGGGCTCAGGGGAAAAACGCTGATCATCAATCTTCCCGGATCTCCAAAAGCAGTGCGAGATTCTCTTTCTGCATTGTTCCCCGCTCTTCACCACGCGTTCACGATGATCGAGGGCGGCGGCCACAGGAAGAGGAAGCGATGAACGGTAGTGTCTTATGAGGGAAATTAAGACACTACTCGATGAACGAGAATATTGATTACGAAGTATCTGCTTCGTACATTGGATCCCGCACCAACGAAAGGAACAACAACCCGCTTTGCCCAAACGGACAGATATTCACTCCATCCTGATCATCGGCTCCGGGCCGATAGTGATTGGTCAGGCATGCGAATTTGACTATTCCGGTACTCAGGCCTGCAAGGTGTTGCGCGAAGAGGGGTACCGGATTATTCTTGTGAACAGCAATCCTGCCACCATCATGACCGATCCGGACCTCGCGGATGCAACCTACATTGAGCCGATTACCCCGCAGTTTGTTGAAAAGATCATCGAGCGCGAACGCCCAGACGTCATTCTCCCCACCATGGGCGGCCAAACGGCCCTCAACACTGCCGTGGCTCTCGCCGAAAGCGGTGTCCTCGATAAATACAAAGTGGAACTCATCGGGGCCAAACTGGAGGCAATCAAGAAGGCGGAAGACCGAGAGCTCTTTCAGGAAGCCATGCAACGAATCGGGTTGGAGACAGCCAGGGGGTCTTTTGTGAAGTCGATCGACGAGGCACTATCCATGGCGGAGCAGATCGGGTTGCCCATCATCATCCGGCCGTCGTTCACGCTCGGAGGAACGGGTGGCGGAACTGCGTATAACATGGAGGAATTTCGCGAGAAAGTTGAACACGGATTGACGAGCAGTCCCATCCATGAGGTCCTCATTGAAGAATCTGTGATCGGTTGGAAGGAATTTGAATTGGAGGTCATGAGAGACCTCAGGGACAATGTTGTGGTCATCTGCTCCATCGAGAACTTCGATCCGATGGGTGTTCATACGGGCGACTCCATTACCGTCGCTCCTGCCCAGACGCTGACGGACAAAGAGTACGAGACCATGCGGGACGCCGCCAAGAAGATCATCAGGGAAATTGGCGTTGAAACGGGGGGATCCAACATCCAATTTGCCGTCGATCCGGACACAGGGAGAATGATCGTGATCGAAATGAATCCGCGTGTCTCCCGTTCTTCAGCCCTTGCATCGAAAGCTACAGGATTCCCCATAGCCAAGATTGCCGCCAAACTTGCCGTCGGCTATACGCTCGACGAGATTCCCAACGACATCACCAGGGAAACACCCGCCTCGTTTGAACCTACCATCGATTATTGCGTCGTAAAGATTCCGCGGTGGGACTTTGAGAAGTTCAAAGGTGTCGATGATACTCTCGGAGTACAGATGAAATCGGTGGGGGAAGCCATGGCGATCGGTCGCACGTTCAAGGAATCGCTTCAAAAGGCGCTGAGATCGCTCGAGCAGGGGAGATTCGGATTGGGCATGGATGGGAAAGACATCGTCAATGTTGCGCGATTGCCCGAATCAAAACGCGAAGAGTGGAAGAAAAAAGTAATGGACCGGCTGAAAATGCCGAAACCGGACCATGTTTTCTACCTCCGCTATGCGTTTCAGCTAGGTGTGTCGATTGATGAGCTTTACAAAGTGACAAAAATCGATCCGTGGTTTCTCCATAACGTCAAACAAATCATTGATGTTGAAGAAGAACTATCCTCGTATTCCCTATGAAGAGACACCCTTTTCTCACCGCGCTGGTATTCGTGATGCTCATTTCCCCGCTCCAGGCGCAGGATAAGATACCGCCGGACCGTGATGGATTGCTGAACGGGGAGGGAATGGGTCTGGCATCTCTTGCCGAGCGAAACGGATTCCCGGGCCCAAAGCACGTCCTTGAACTCAAAGACCAGTTACGGCTCACCCCTGATCAGTATGAAGCGGCCCGGGCGCTTGTCGAAAGTGTCGGCGTTTCGGCAAAAGCACTCGGGAAAGAGATCGTCCAAAACGAAGAAGCGCTGAGTGCGATGTTCAGAAGCGGTACAGTCCCGGAAGAGATGCTCCAATCGAAACTGAGTGAAATCGGGAAACTGAGAGCCGACGTGCGCCGGGTTCATCTCCAGGCGCACCTTCGGATGAAGCCGGTGCTCAGGCCGGAACAGATTGAACTGTATTCGAAATTGCGAGGCTATGAAATCAAGAACTGAGGGCAGGAAAAGGCCCGAACGAGTCACACCGGAAATTCTTCGCAAGGCAAAGGAGTACGGATTTTCCGATCGTCAGCTTGCTTTCCTCTGGGGGACGAAGGAACAATCCGTGAGAGCCCTTCGCAAAGAGTTCGGCATCATTCCTGTTTACAAAACAGTCGATACGTGTGCCGCTGAGTTCGAAGCACATACACCCTATCACTACTCGACCTATGACCAGGAGAATGAATCGGTTTCGACTGACCGGAAAAAGGTCATCATCCTGGGGGGCGGGCCGAATCGGATCGGCCAGGGCATTGAGTTCGACTATTGCTGCGTCCACGGAGTGATGGCGTTGGAGGAAGAAGGGATTGAGTCGATCATGATCAATTGCAATCCTGAGACGGTTTCGACGGATTATGATACGACCGACAAGCTCTACTTTGAACCTCTCACGCTTGAAGATGTATTGAACATCTGTGATCACGAAAAGCCGTATGGCGTGATTGTGAGCTTTGGCGGCCAGACCCCGTTGAAAATTGCCAAGGCCCTGGAGGGAAATGGGATCCGCATCCTGGGAACGTCTCCGGAGGGGATCGACCTGGCGGAAGACCGGGAGCGGTTCGGCTCTCTGCTACGCAAATTAAGGATCCCGCATCCAAAATATGGGACGGCGTATTCAGTCAGCAATGCAGTACTGGTTGCAGAGCAAATCGGGTATCCGGTCCTTGTTCGTCCGTCATACGTTCTCGGCGGCCGTGCAATGGAGATCTGCTACAACGACGACGCCGTGCGCCTTTACATGAAAAAGGCCGTGGATGTTTCACCGGAGTATCCCGTGCTGATCGACCGTTTCCTTGAAGATGCATTTGAGTTCGACGTTGATGCTGTCTGCGACGGCAAGGATGTCCTCATCGGCGGTGTCATGGAGCATATCGAAGAGGCGGGCATCCACTCCGGGGACAGCTCTTGTGTGATTCCACCGTACATGCTCTCACCGGAAGGCCTTGAAGAAATCAAAGCACATACGGTGAGACTGGCAAAAGCGCTGAAGGTCATTGGTCTGATCAACGTTCAATATGCCATGAAAGACGGAGTGGTCTACGTCCTCGAAGTGAATCCGAGAGCGTCCCGTACAGTGCCGTTTGTGAGCAAAGCCACCGGGATTCCGCTCGCGAAAATTGCTGCCAAAGTCATGATGGGGAGAACACTCGAAGACCTTGGAGTCCGCGATTTTGATTTTCGAACGCTCAAACACATTTCCGTGAAAGAGGCTGTTTTCCCGTTTTCGAAGTTTCCAAAGGTCCCTGTTTTTCTGGGTCCCGAAATGAGGTCGACGGGCGAGGTGATGGGAATATCACATGCCTTCGGCGGGGCAGTTTCAAAAGCACAGATGAGTGCAGGCAATACGCTCCCCGTGGCAGGCTGTGTGTTTATCAGTGTCAATGAAAGCGACAAGAACGATATCACATTGAATATCGCCCGTGAGTTCATCAACCTCGGATTCTCCATGGTTGCTACGGAGGGGACTTCGAAATTTCTTGCCGATCATGGGATTGCTAACGATCGTGTCTATAAAGTGAATGAAGGGCGACCCAATGTGGTCGACCTCGTAAAGGACGGAAAGATCCAACTCATCATTAATACCCCTCTTGGCGAAGAGTCCCGGTACGATGAGTACGCCATAGGCTGGGCCGCAATCGAGCACAAGATTTCGTTTATTACGACTCTCTCGGCTGCAGCCACCGCTGTAAAAGGGATCGAGTGTCAACGGGCTGGAAACCTCTCAGTTATTACTGTCCAGGAGTACCATAAGGACATCGGCTCATCCTGACTCGCCGTTCCTCCTTTCGTCTCTGTCATCACACCTATCGTGAACTTACCTAATGCTCTGGACGTCTAATAACTTGACTTCCAGACGGGTTTCCATTAAATTAATAGTGTTAATTCATTCATTTCACACCTCACTTTAAGGTGAAGTGCCTAGTTGCTTAGAATATCAAATGATCTTCAATCTCCGCGGGGAGGCATCAGCATGAGCGGCCGGATGAGATTGCCCATCCTCTTTTCTACCTTCTTTGTTCTTGCTTCGGCTGCATTATCCCAAGTAAACACTTCGGGGAAACCCTCCGGTCTGGCAGAAGAGCAGGACTACGCGTTTGCCTATGGGCTCTTCAAGGACGGAATGTACCAACTGGCGGCCGACCAGTTCGATCAGT
>DATECW010000046.1:0-11435 GCA_035286705.1 Bacteroidota bacterium | reverse complement strand
CGACACGAAGAAGAGGATAGGAATGAATTCTGTGTACCAAAGCGGATGGATTTTGCTTTTCGCCATCAGGAACAGCGCTCCGAGGCCCGACTGGTGGAGGGTCGAGAGCGTGATGCCAAGAATGACTGCCCCAAGCGTCAGACCGCCCAGGAATTTTCTGACGCGTTTCCATCCTAACCATTCGGCCACGGCAGGCGAAAATTCGATGAACTCGGCGATCATGTAGAGCATGAAATGCCACGCTACGAGGAACATGACAGAGCTGACGCCAAACGAATTGCCGATAATTGGATTGATGACATTCCATGGTCGACCGAGATCGAACAAGAGGGCGCCGGCATAAAAGACATAAGCCAGAAAACCGTTCAACACGGTCATTCGAACAATGGGATGGTATTTTTCCAGTCGGAGGATATACACCATGAACGTGACGACATAGGCTCCCCCGGCAAATGCAACACCGGTGATGACGTCGAATCCAATCCATATTCCCCATGGAAAGTCCTGGCTCAGATTTGTAGACGCGCCGAGACCTTTGGCGAACCGAAGAATGAGAACTATGGCCCCCACGGTGAGCACAACTGCCGCGACGACGTTGAAAGGTGTAAGGATCCGTCCTTTCGGCTTCAGCTCACTCAGCAGGAAGCGGCCGAATCGCCGGGCTTCGGCAATGATAAGGGGGAATGATAGCCCGTTATCGCGGGAATTGTTCGTTGCTGATTGGTTCTTCATGTTCTTTCTTGGTTGCGTTACTCAGTGCAAGAAGAAATGCGGGCCAGAGCGTCAGGACAATCGGAACTGCATAGAGGTAATCCTTGCTGAGCTCCGGATAGGGTGTTGGGTCGAGATCGGTTCTGAATCCAATTTGCTCGAACGGAACCGCGGAGAGATAAAGATAGGATGTTCCTCCGGCTTCCGTTTCTCCATAGATGTGGTGGACATAGTCATCGGGATTCTTCGATATAAGCGCCTGTGCCTCCTCGAGGAGGTCTTTTCTCTTGCCGAATTTGATGGCTTCGGCGGGGCAGGCTTCCACACACGCGGGTTGTTCCCCCTCCTGCAGCCGCTCCCAGCAGAGATTGCACTTCTGGATCTTGGGGATAGGGCTCTCGTATTCAAACTTGGGAACATCGAAAGGACACGAGATCATACAGAACCGGCAACCCATGCACTTATCCTCGCGCCAGATCACGGGACCGTCTTCAGTCTTGAGCATTGCTTTTGTAAGACATGCGGAAGCGCACGCCGGTTGGGCGCAGTGCATACACTGCCGTTTGGCGAAGACTTCCCCCTTTGTTGTCATGAATCGGTTGATGACAGACCACTGTGTCGTTGACGGCTGTCTCTCATGTTCCAGGATATGATCATCCGTCGGCGGCTCGGGGAAGCCGTGAGCTTCGGCGCAAGCCATCTCACAACTCCGGCAGCCGATACATCGCGTGGTGTCAACGAGAACTCCGACAAACTCCTTCCTCTCCTCAGATTCCTCGGCCCTTGCTGTCTCGCCCACGGCAACAGACGAAGCGGCTGTTCCAAGGGTGATCATGAAATTTCTTCGGTCCATTCTGATTTCCTCTCAGTTCGCTCGATGACGAGGGATGCGATGTTCTCCGAACTCAACGCTTGAAAAAAGTACTGACAAATTTGCCCCAGCTTTTCTCATCGAGATTTTCCAAAAGACCTTGGTAAGTCTCTTCGTTTCTACGCGTCGTTGTCGACCCGTTTCCGCCCGTCCTGGTCTTGCGCATCGTTTCCATGAACTGGTCAATGTCGCTCTGAAAGAATGACACGGCGGCTCTGCCAATTTTCAGCTTCCGGAGGTCTGCATCAAGATCCTCAGCATCAATAATGCATACCCAGTTTCGATCGTACGATGTGACCTCGAGCGTATCGAGATGATCCCTGAGTTGCTTGTTGACCATTGTAATCCGTCCGGTAAAGGGGGAAACAAAGGGAATGGTCCGCTCTCCCTGCCTGATGGAAAATAGCGGCTGGCCGCACTGAACTTGCATCCCAAGATTAGGGAATTCGATGTCGTCAACTCTCCCGATGATCTTCTTTGCAAAGTCGTCGATGCCGACTTTCACGCTTCCGTCTTGTTCCGTACTGGCCCAGCAGTGCCCTTCAGAAATGAATACTCCTCCCGGGATAGCGAATTCAGCTGCGGCGAGCGCACCAAGCTCGGTTACCTGTGTCACATGTACTCTTGGTTTGAGCTGTTGCTGGATTCGGTCTTGGCGCTGAAAAACGAGCTTCTTCATGAGGCCGAGCAATTCGTCTTCCGTAAAGGGCTTCTGAACATAATCTATTACACCAAACTTCATGCACTCAACCGCCGATTCCACCGTGGCATATCCCGTGAGGACGACAATATCAATGTCGGGACGAAGATGGTTGACAGCTTTGACGACGTCTTCGCCGTTCATAGCAGGCATTTTGAGGTCCACGAAGACGAAATCGTAGTGGTGGGATTGAATGATTCCCAACACTTCTTGCCCGGTCTGAACCGTGTCAACAGAATAGCCATCCAGCACGAGTATTTTTCTCAGGCTGTCAAGCACGACCGACTCGTCGTCAACGCACAGAATCCGCGCTTTGGGATGTTCAACGTCCGTACGCTTGAGGGTGAGTGCCTCACGGCTGAAGTCCAGTCGGAGGCTGACTGCTAGAGCCGCTTCACGTTCTCGGCGGACTCGACGTTCCTTCTGGCGCTTCAGAAAATATCGCAACAGGATATCGGCGGTGACAAAAAGTACAACAGCAATGATGAGCAAAGGCATTAGTAATTCTCCTTCGTATTCGAGTTAGCAGAAAGTCTGAGGGTACCGCGTCTCTCCGGCCTTTCCAAGGATCGTAACCACCGATGAATACGAATGCCGGGCATAAGGCTCTACCTCCCCTCTGAATAGGGTAGAAGGTTCCGCACTTCGTACTCCATCGCGGACGGAATGATGCGGTACAACCATCCTTGAACATGCGGATCATGTTCAAGAATCTTGAGGTTCGTCAGGAGCTCCTTGTTGCTTTGAATGATCCGTCCGCTCAGCGGTGAAAGCACATCATGCGAGAGGCCGTCGTCCGATTGAATCCGCGCACAGAGGCTGCCCTGAAGAATTTCATCGTCATCTTGGAAGAGCTCGATCTCGCGTAGCGTGGAAATGCTTTTGACGAACATCTCGGCTGCACCAATGCGCCCGGTCCCTGTGGGTTCGAGCACAACCCAGCTGATGTTGCCAAGCCGGTACGTGCCGGGCATCGGGACTGGAGGTCGCTTTGCTTGGCCGGACTTCCGGCCAGTTTCTGTTTCTGCGCGCAGGATCTCGGCAAGCCTCATAGCCCGATGAATCGCGCTCAGGAGTTCGTTCTCTGTAAAAGGCTTGGCGACATACGCCGTAGCCCCGGAGTTCAGGGACTTGACGGCATTCTCGGCAGTTGAATATCCCGTAATCAGGATTACCGGAACCGAGACATGTGCTTCGGTGACTCGCTTCAGAAACTGGAATGCGTCCATCTCGGGGAGCATGACATCGCAAATGACAAGGCGGTAATCGCTGCTGCGAATCTTCTCGAGGCCCGAATGTGCATCTGTTGATGCATCAACGCTGAGACCCAGGGACGAACAGATCTTGGTGACTGCGTCGATCACAACCTGCTCATCATCGACAATAAGAATGTCTGCCTTTTTCTTCATGGCATTTCCAATCGCAATCGCCGGTCATGTTGCACAGGGAGACGAACTCGAAACACGCTCCCTTTAGAAACTTCACTTTCTACACTCACCGTGCCGTCATGGTTGTCGACGATTCCCCAAATGACCGAAAGGCCAAGACCGGTGCCTCTCTGCCCTTTGGTGGTGAAAAAGGGTTCAAATATTCTTGGAAGATCGTCTTGAGTGATTCCGCTTCCGGTATCGGCGATGCTGATCTCCACATACTCTTTCTCGCCTTCCGAATCCACGATGTCCCATTTTTGCCATTTACATCCGTAACGGCTGCAGCCTACGAAGATCCCGGTTGCTGGCACATCAAACGCGTAAGTCAGCGCTCCGCATTCCGGGCAGGTGTCATTGGCGCGAACAAGAGAGGTATTGCACTCTGGGCACGTCATGTGCAGTTCCTTTCTTGGCTCAACCGTCAAATCGAAATGATGTCTGTTCTTTCCGTACACAGGATCAAGCATGATGAATCCCTCGGCGCTGTCACACTTGGCCTTCACGCGAACCGATGGAAACCCTGCGATCTTGAATTGGTTGAACATGAGACTATGACCATTCGGACAGCTTGCGCTCTTGATGTGCCTCATTCCGAGGGGGGAAAGCTTCTGCGAGGATGTCGAGATCGTGATTGTGCCCCCTTCCTCATCGATCGCATCTGCGGCATTTACCAACATGTTGATGAAGACCTGTTGTATTTGGTTTGCGTCAATGACGACTGTCGGGAGCTCGCGCGAAAAGTTGCGTACGAGGGTGATCTTTCGAATCATCAACTGGTTCTCAACGACACCTACTGCTCGTTCAACGACAGAATTAATAGCCGCCGGATTTTTCTTGGGAATCGATTGTCGGGCAAAATCCAGCAGATTCTTGACAATTTCCCTGCTCCGAAGCGTTTCTCGGACGATAACCTGAAGGTCCTCCTGGGCTTCGGGATCGCGTTCGGCTCGTTTCAGCAAATGAGTGCTGTAGGAGAGAACGCCCGTCAGGGGGTTGTTGATCTCGTGCGCGACTCCGGCGGCGAGGCGTCCCAACGAAGCCATTTTGTCGGACTGAAAGAGTTGAAGTCGAGCCTCGGAAAGTCTCTGCGTCATGGTATTGAACGACTTAGCCAACATGCCAAGGTCGTCTACTCCAAGGTCGGGAATCATGTAATTCAGATTTCCGGCTCCGACCTGTTTGGTGGCGCTGAGCAGGGCGTTGACCGGAGTGTTGACCCATCGATTCACAAAAAATCCGATGATAAGGCTCAGTGTAAGAACTCCGCTGACGGCAAAGATTCCCACCTCAAAAGCGCTCTTTTGGATGAGCCGGTCGACCTCCGCAAGCGAGATCGTAACGTCGAGTACACCAAGCACCGTTTGACCTTGTGGATGCGCATGACATGCAGCGTCCCAGCAAGAACGTTCGGTATAGATGGGATTGATCACACCCATGACCCGCGAAGAATCAGGATGAATTCTGAATATCCTCGTTCGTTCGACAATAGAAAGCTTCTCGAGCGGCCTGTCCGCCGCATGGCATGCATAGCAGCTCTCGGCTCTTTTATCCACCATGTGCCCGATGCTTTCCTCGCGGGAGGAATAGATGATTTCTCCCTCCTTATTGAGAACGCGAACCTCATCTATCCCCGGATCAGCGCCTATATCATTGATGATAATATGAATGTGCTCCCGCCGGTTGAGGAGCATATCATACCGTGTACTGTTTTTTACGGTTTCACTAAGCTGTGTAGCGTGACGTTCCACTTCGCCAAGCAGACTCTCCCTCAACGATCGAATATTGAAATAGGAATAAACGCCGATAGTGATGATGGCTGTGATCCCCACGGCTATGATGAGTTTGAACCCGATTCTCTTCAGCATTGCCGGCTCACTTTTAGGCAGCGGTTAATTCGCTGACAAGAACGGTACATTTGCCAGGCCATTCTAGCGCGCTGGTTGTACCATCTTCCCAGGCCGATCCTTTGGATAGGTTTTGTCTTCATGGCAATTGGAGCATGTCGGTTTTGCCAGGAAATTGCGGTTGACATGGCAATCCTCGCACGCCATTTCGGTGTGGACTTCGTCAAGGGCAAGACCTGTTGTCGCGTGATTGAACGCCCCGGCTTGCCATCCCTGATGGCAACTCGTGCAACTCTTGTCGAGCCCCTTGAAGCCGCTCGTCGTCCCGTGACATTCCGAACAAGAGAGATGTGCATGATATCTTGCCAGGGCAAATCCCGAGCGACGAAGGTGATTGAAGGAGTCGCGTGGTTTATTGCTGTGACAAGTAGAACAATTGCCCTCTGCTGTATGACAGGAGTAGCATTGTTGTTCGCGATCAACGACGGGATGTCCACTCCCGGTGCTGTCTTTGTTCACGCTGTGACATGATATGCACGTTTCGTTGCGGTGGCAGTCTATGCACGAGAGGCCAAAGACTTGAACATGATCGTTGTGACTGAACGTGACATATTTCCCCCGCGGGGAGGCGGTTTCATAAACGAAGCGAACCGGCCTTGTGGTGCTCGGCAACGCCGTTCGATTCGCAGCTCCCGTCGCGGACTTGCCTGCTTGGTGCTCGTGACACGATTCGCACTCGGTTGATTGGCTCCAAAGCCTATGGCACCCCAGACACTGTCGGTGATAAGCCCCTTTAAGGCCTGGGCGAGCCAGGTCAGCCCTGTGCATCGCCGAGTTACTCTCATGGCATTCTTTGCAGGGTAGCACGGCCCCCGGGGGGTTGTAGTGGTGACAGTTGGAGCAATCTCCCGAGAGTTCCGTCATCTGGGCATGGGAACGGTGAGAAAAAACGACGGGCTTGTAAAGGTCGGTTGGCTCCTTGATTGCGTCAAGAAGTAAGGTGTCTGGAGATTCTTCTGAACGATGGTGTACCGTTACTGCCTCTGACCGCGGACAATTCTTCAGGCAAGGATCCGCTTTGGTCGGGACATTGCAGGAATGACATGTAAGGCAGTCTATCGTTGTCTTCGGATGAGCGAAATTCGTTGCACTTTGCCCGAAGCCAAGGCTGTAACAAAACACAAGAGCCGCGAAGCGTAGAAACATTCTCATGAGCGTGATCCTCGAATGGCATATTTCATCAATGGAGCTGCCTGTTGCCCGGCAATGCTGATGACAGGCAAATTCATGACGAGAAAACGATACATCAGGACCAGCAAGGAGGCAAAACCAACGGTAACCGAAATCTCACCGAATGATGGGATGTAGGCTCCGTAGGATACAGGCGGAGTATAGGCAACAATGAAAACATTGATACGATTCAGAAGAACACCGACAATCACAAGCGATGAAGCGACAAACAGCCACAAGGGGGACCTCAGAACAGATATTGACAGGAACATCCGGAGCGGTATGATAATACCAAGCAATATCTCCACCATGAACATGACGCTTGCCGTGTTGATCTCAGCGAGGTACACAAAGCTCTCCCGGATGACCATATCTCCGATCTTGAATGCGAGATAGACTCCCAGGAGTGGAGGCACCATTCGCGCAAGTTTTGAGAGGACATCAACCTCAGGTTTCAATCCCAAGGATCGAGCTGCGAGAAGGGACTCGAATATGACCATTGGGAAGCCGATCGCGATCGCCGAGAGCAGGAACAACAGCGGCAGAATAGGGGTCTGCCAGAGCGGGTGCATCTTTGGACCGGCAATGATCATCAATGTTCCCAGGGACGACTGATGAAGGGTTGAGAGCACGACTCCGGCGATGATGAAGAGGAACATGGTTTTTGAGAGACCCCGATCAAGGGCATGCAGGATCTTGTCAATGGGTTTGCTTAAGCGGGAGAGAAATCCCTTGAGATTCACACGGCCCATGAATCGCTCCGTGACAATGGGGAGAAACTCGATATAAAGCACCGTCATGTACACCATCACACAGATGCCAACCTCGAAAAGGGCCGAATTCCCGTTCCACATGATGAGCGGGTGCCAAATGTAGTACCATCGACCGATATCGATCATGACGGCGAGAGCCACAAACGTGTAGCCAAGCATTGCTGTCAAAAGAGCCGGCCGGACTACGACATGATACTGTTCCTGGTGCATGACGTGTCCGAGAGCGGCGGTTGTGAATCCACCTGCGGCCAGCGCAACGCCTGCGGCAACATCAACGCCGATCCAAAGGCCCCATGGGTATTGATCGTTGAGATTTGTCACTGCTCCAATGCCGAACAAAAATCGGGCAAGAACAAATGCTATTCCGTTGACAGCGAGAAGTAAGAGGAATATCACGCCGGGTGTAAAGAACTTGGTGGAAACGGGGGTCGGAATAACGTGAGATTTCATAGGTGGTCAGGATGGTTCGTGTTTTCTTTTTGTAATCCACATGAGAGCACCAAGCAGTGCGTACAACATCACCGGCGGAACAAAATAGGCGAAAATACCGTGTTGAATAGATTCGCTCGTGCCGGGCATGGGGTTCGCTTCGAGCTTGGGGAGATCCAGATCTCCAAAATCGCGGCCAGCAAGATACAGAAACGATGTTCCACCCCCCTCAACCTCGCCGTAAATGAGCGTATCGTAGCGGTCCGGATCCCGGCGGATTTTTTCACGCCCCGCAGTGATCAGTTCGGACCGGCGGCCGAAGGTGAGTGCTTCGACGGGACACACCTCAACACACGCGGGCGGTTGTCCCCTTGTGAGTCTATGAACACAGAAGTCACATTTGACAACGGCCGGATTAAGAGCATTGGAGAATTCAAACGACGGAATCTGAAACGGACAGGCAACCATGCAATAACGGCATCCAATGCACTTGTCAGTGTCCCAAAGGACAGGGCCGAGATCGGTTTTTACGAATGCTCCCACGATGCAGGCTGACACACACGCCGGGTAGTCACAATGCATGCATTGGACTTTTACCGTGGTCGGGTGCGCGTTGCCATCCTGTCGAGCGTATTGGTTGACAACGGTCAGAGAATGGTTATCCGGTCTGCGTTTGTTCTGGAACACGGATCGGTCTTCAAAGGACTCAATGGGTGGAGTGGGAAGGCCGTGCTCTAGTTTGCATGCCCATTCACATTTGCGGCATCCTATACACACTGTTGTGTCTACGAGCACTCCCATCCGATCGGCTGAAGGAAGATTTTTTGGCGCCGCAAGAGCCGTTTCGCAAGTCACACCGGCCGCTCCGAGGGCTTTTATGAATATTCTTCGGTCCATTCTGAGTTCCTTATTTCGGTGGGGATACAACGGTCTTCGCGCATGAGAGATCGAATCATCCTCAAAACGTGTTCACCGTTAATCTGTTGAAAGGAATTCTCGCTCGAATGAATTCCACGTTCGTTCATCAGTCATGTGCATGACGCCTTCAACGGGAGCCCCTCCATCGAGAAGAGTCCCGCCGCTGAGAACAAATCCCGGGTCAGGTCGTGAAATCGCGTCTTGGAGGAAGTTGCGGAATCGAGCAACTTCGTTCTTCAGCCACTGTGCTGCCGCGTCGGAAATCGTTGTCATCCGAATTTCGGAAAACAGATTGCTCGGCTCTATTGTGGCAATCCAGCCGCTCGTGTAGGGATCATCATTGACAAGAGATGGTTTTCCGACGAGGGAAGCGTTCAGGCTTGAAATTGTCCCTGTGATCGGTGATGGCAGTGCAAGAGACCGTCCTCCCTGACGGATTGTGACGAGTGTTTCTCCTTTTCTGATCTTCGATTGCAGTGGTGCAGGAGAAACGGCGTCGATAGGACCGACGAGCTTCTGGACGAAGTCATCAATCCCAATCCGAACGGTTCCATTTTGAAGCAACTCCAGCCATGAATGACCGCGACTCAGAAAGTATCCTCGTGGGATTCGAAAGCTGTCCGCAACGGGGAGCCTCACTTGCTTCGGAACCAGGGCTTCCGTGCGACGTCGTGCGCGTCGAATGAGGAGGTCGATGATCACAAAAACGAGAATTGACGTAAGAACTAAGAGCGCAACCATGGTAGAATCTCCTCTTAGTGTCAGGTAAAACAGCAGTCTCAAACGAGCTATGAAGCCGCTGAAGATCTACCAATTGCCATGCCACGAGAGGAGTACGAGGAGGGAAAATCACGTGAGGCTAAGTCGTTGCAGAGATGGAGAATGCCGGAAAAGAAGATGCAGGACTCAGTCCTGTCTTTTCGCCTCCGGAGCTCTTCTGTTGAATAATGCAGCGGTGGATTTTCGAAAAATGTTGAATTCCCTGCAATCACAGGACGATAATACTGTAGAGTTCTTCAGCGGCGAGTGTAGAGAAGATGAACAAAAAAAAGCCCCGCGGATTGCGGGGCTCGGAAAAAAGAGTGGAAAGGAGATGCTAGTCACAGGTTGCCGGAGCACCCGCGGACGGCCACGTAGCATGGAAATCAGGCGTCGCCGGCCACGCTGAGCCGCTCCAAGTGAATGTACTGACTTCACCTGATCCGTTAGCGTGGGATATGACCTCAATCTTGCCTTCGGGACTGCCCCCGGGTGAAGCATTCTCAATGAATACCCCTGTTACATCATTGTTTGCAGAGGTCGACCAGGTAAATGTCCCAACGATCCCGGGTGATGAGTCGTCGTATGCCGTGAAGCTGCCGCTCTTCCCATCTGCAGAAGTCGAGCCGCTGGCCATAACTCTATTGGCGTATGTGATTCCATCCTCGACCCCGTTGTATTTGATTTCCCATGTGAAGGAACCGTCGCCTTGGCGTGTTGCCTTAACCGTGACTGTCAGGCTGTCTATGGGAAGCGACCATGTGTAGTCGCTTCCGCTGCTTGTCGGCTGAAGGGTGGCGAATACGGCGAATTGTGTTGAATACAGATTGGCGAACTGAACAAGAAGATAAGCATTAAAAGAGCATGGATCCGTGGAGGGGTCTCCAAGAGCGGGGAGACTGAAAGTGACATTTGGCACTGTCGGCGCGGTGCCCGTGGGTTCGGTGGTCTTCTTGCAATCGCCCGCTGTCAAGACAAGGAACAGAAGCGCAGCGAGAAGGGTGAAAAGGGTCTTCTTCATACAATATCCCCTTTGAATGTGGTGAATGGAGTGGTGAAACAAAATTGTCCCGCAATATACAAAACTCTTGTTCAAAAGAAATGAGCGCTGTGTCACTTTTTTCTTAGGTACACCCGAATGCCGGTCGGAAAGGCATCTTGAGTTTGACGACTTTTTTTGGTACTCTAAATGAAAATTCGTTGAAATCCTCTACGGAAGCTCCCCCTTCGGGGAGTTTTTTCTTGAAAGAAGTATGGAATATCTGCCGCTTCTGCCCATCCTGCTCCTCTCCGTGATTCTTCACGAAATGGCTCATGGCTGGATGGCTCTGAAATTGGGTGACCCGACAGCCAGAGATCTGGGCCGGTTGACGCTGAATCCCATCCCGCATATCGATCCGATCGGATCAATCATCATACCAGCTCTTTCACTGTTTGCGGCCGGGACCATCTTTATTGCCTGGGCTAAACCGGTACCCATCAACCCGGCTAACTTCAAACATATCCGACGCGATGACATTCTTGTTTCCGTTGTTGGTCCGCTCTCGAATCTCCTGGTGGCGGCTCTGTGCGCTGTTTTCTATGGGCTGGTTGTTACGTTCACCGGTTCAGTCAACACCATGCCCGAGGGAATGGAAAGGGAAGTCGCATTCTTCCTTCTGAAGATGTTCTCATTTGGCATCACCATGAACATCTTTCTTGCCGTCTTCAACCTCCTCCCGGTCCCGCCATTGGATGGCTCACACGTCGTTGCATCGCTTCTTCCCCCTG
>DATECW010000045.1:0-4687 GCA_035286705.1 Bacteroidota bacterium | reverse complement strand
GTTTGTCGATGTCTCTCGCCTGCGCCTCAGGCCTTCTTTGATGATGTGGGAAAACGGCTACTTCATGCTGGAATACGAGGTCAATGCTGCATATTCCACCTCCTCCTCGATCTATCAGAATCAATCCGTCAACAATCCCAGGCAAATCGCCGATTTGAGCTGGACCGTCGTGGAGGGATCCCGGTGGAATATCATTCACTTCATCGACAGGTTGTATTTCCGCCAATCGACTGCAATCGGTGATTTCACCGTTGGCCGCCAGCGGATATCCTGGGGAACCGGAAGAGTGTGGAATCCCACCGATCTGTTCAATCCTTTGAACCCTACCTCGTTCAGCAAGATCGAAAAGGACGGCGTGGATGCGCTGCTCGCCAAGTTCGTCCTGGGCAATTTCAGCGACCTCTCACTTGTCTTCAACGCAAAAGAGAACTTCCGCGAGAACAATTTCGGATTCCGCTTTCGAAGCAATGTGAAGGGATTCGATTTCTCGGCGATGAGCGGGGTGTTCGACAAGAGAATAATCGTCGGAGCCGATTTCGCCGGAAGCATTTTCGATGCGGGGGTTCGGGGAGAAGGGATCTATTCGACTTCAGAACAATATCCTGCGACCAATTTTGTGAGTCTCATCCTGGGAACGGACAATCAATTCACCGACAAACTCTATGCCTTGGCGGAATACCACTTCAACGGACGCGGAAAAACTGCAGGCTTGTACGATTTCCAGGGGCTTCTGAAGGGGGAGATACTCAATGTTGGGCGGCACTACGTCGTTGCCCAGATCGCTTACCTTGTTCATCCACTGGTGAGCGTGTCCATGGCTGCAACGCGAAACCTTGACGATGAAAGCGGATTTACCGCTTTGACCGCGGTCTATTCTTCCTCCGATGAAACGAGTCTCTCCATCGGCGGGCAGAATTTCTATGGAGAGCCCTTCACCGAGTACTGGTACTACCCCAGCTCAGTGTATCTGAAGTTCGATTTCTATTTCTAACCGACGCAGATCTTCAACGCCTTCGGCATGAGTGTCACTTCACATGGAAGAAATCCCAACCATTCACCGTCTGCTTCGAGCGCGACGCGCTGATTCGATTCGATCCTGACACGGCGGGCCTGAAGATACGTGATCCATGAGAGATTGATGTGCTTTCCGGAATAGATTTTCGGAAAATTGAAGAGGCGTGCAGGCACGGATTGATCCCGAATCATGACGACATCCAGGAGACCGTCGTCCATGCGCGAATTCGGGGCAAAGTCCATACCGCCACCCGCGTATCGACCATTGGCAACCGCAACACCCAGAAAACGACCCGAGATTGTCTTTTCTTCATCGAGAGTAATGGTCATTCCGTGGCCCCGGTAGGTCAGAGCCGTGTAGGTTGATGCAAGGCCGAATGCAAGGAACCCGCCCAGCCGTTTCAGCTCTGGCGTCACACGCTGCACCACTTTGGCTGCGATACCCGGATTGCAGTCGTTGATATAGAACCGTTCCTTCTTCTCTCCTTCCTTCGTCGTAAAGGTCACTTTCCCGAGATCGATCAAGCGCGTCCGTTTTCCGGCCGTTACCTCGATTTGTTCTTTCAGAGACTTGGGCAACCCCAGGTTGCGGACAACGTCTTCAGCGGTTCCGCTGCAGAGCAATCCGAGGCGAGGAGTTTTTCGCAGCAGTTTCCCTTTCGTGAAGAAACCGTTGATCACTTCGTTCATCGTACCGTCCCCTCCGATCGCCACGATAAGCTCCACCCCCTCGCTGATGGCCTTGCGCGTTATCTCCGTCGCGTGGCCCGGCCTCGTCGTTATGTCGAGCGTAAAACCTTCGGGGAATCGATCCTCGATCAACTTGAGCAGCCGTCCCTGTGATCTTCCCGTTTCACCGGCGGACGCTGCAGGATTGAGAATAAAATGTGGTCTCTTCACGTCGGTTTCTCCCTGGACGAGAAGATACACGAATCCGGCGGGACATTCAAATGGTCGAAGTTCAATAAAGGGGAGTGAGGCTTGCAAAGCAGCGAAGAATGCCCCGTTGCCGGGATGGGCAGGAATGAGGGTGGGAGCCTCCCGACATCAGCAGAGGAGGCTAGAAGTAATAGAGGTACTTCAACTTCAGCACGGCGGCACGGTCGGTGACATGGAGGCGATTCTGGAGCGGAACCCCAAGAGCATCGTATTCCATGCTCCGGTCGCGCAATTCGTTGACGGCAAAGTAGATCCAACTCTTGGGCAGAAAATTATAGGAAAAAAGCAGGCCAAGAATGCTCTGTTCCATGTGTTGAGTTGAACGGTAAAACACTCCGTCGACATAGACGTAGATATTAAGATCATTGACAGGGGTCAAGGAAAAAAACGGGCGTGCGTTGTGGACAATGTCTTCCGTGGCATGGTCCGGCTTCCACTCGGCAAATGAATTCAGGGACGTGCCTACGGCGAGAGTCTTGAACAGCTGATAACTCAGATAGGCTCCCATCCATCCGTAATATCCCTGATAGCCGCGTGAGAAGTTGTAGGTTTTTGAATATCCCCCCCAAACGTTTCCGCTGAAGATTGGGGATGGATTGAACCATGTCGACAGGCTGGCTTCGTAGGAGTTGTATCTCTTGTCCGAATCCTTTGATTTCCCCCCGCTCAGATTGATTTCAAATCCCCAGTTCGTTCGGAATTGCATGTTGTATCCGAGAACAGCCACATGGTCTGTGTAGCCGTCCACCTTTTCATAGTTCACAGACCCGCCGCCATAGAGAAGTACTGAGCGCACATAGCCATCGTCGAAATACCATCGTGGCCCGGAGATGGCAGTAACTTCACCGGTTCCGCGCCAGGGAACAAATCCTACCGCATCGATGTCGAACTTCTCCCCGATAAAACGAGTTCGCACGAGATTTATCCACGAATCCTGAAACATCACAAAGCCCGCCGATCCGCCAAAGTCCCCCTGATTCCCCTTGAAGGATCTGGCAACCTGGTATGAAAGCTGCCATTCGGATGTGCGGAACGCGCCATCGATATCGATAACTCCCTCATCGCGCACGGTGGAGTGCTTTCCGACAAAGAGCAGGCCAACCGTGGAGTTCCCTAGAACCGTCTTTTTGACGCGCGCTGATCCGAAATACGCCCGAGGTTCTGTTTGTTTTGTTCCTCCATCCATATAGTCCTGCTCGCCGGTCATGGCAAGGAAACCGCCGTACTCCCAGTCTTCGAGCCGGCCGAACGCTTTGGTTCCAAGCCAGAGGGGCACTTCATTCCCGTCGGGAAGTTTCTTTCCGATGCGGCGCGAGTAGAAGAGCTCGAGAGGCCGATAGAAGCCGGTGTTTCGTTCCCGACCGGAAGGCATGAACACTTCATTCCCCTGCGTGAAGAAGGGACGGCGTTCATCATAGTATGTCTCGTACCGCGAGATATTGAATGCAAACGGATCTGCCTCGATCTGGGCAAAGTCCGGGTTGCCGGTCAGCTGAAAGGTTAACTGAGGAGAAGGATTATAGAAAATATCGATGCCGACGTCAGGATCAACATCGTACTTGGAGCCGGGTAAGTAGGATGCCTTGGCGAGTCCTACGGGGTAGATTTCAAGATTTGATCCCTTGACTGTGGGAGTGAATTCCTCGAAGGCAAGCGTTCCGAACTTCGAAATGCGCTGACCTTCGTTTTCTTCATATACGCACCAGTAGAGATCCTCGTTCAGCGAAGGGATCCAACGGTCAAAATCCAGCCCCCAGGAGGTAAGCTGTTCATTATATTGAATAGAGCGATACGGTATTTCGATTTCCACGACAAATCCCCAATCATAAATCACGGCATCCGAGAACCACACGCCATCCCATCCATAGTCCCTGTTGCGCGCATCGTCCAGCATGCGGCAATCGGCCCTGACTCCCGATGCAGTCACGGCAAATTTGTAGGCGGTTTTCTTGTCCCCGAAGGTATCGAGCATGATAGAGACAATGTCCCCCCCGAAATCGTCGAGTTTTCCTGTGGTTTTTTGAATATTCTCCCGCTGGTCATACCCTATGATGAGGCAGTAAAGGGCCTCATCCGTTGTCAGTACACGGGCGACCGTTCTGCGGTTTGGGGGTTGCGCATGGTATGGTTGCTGTTGGAAGAAATCTGAAGATGAATCGGCCTGCAGCCACTGCGCTTCGATATGCCCATCAACCTTGATGGGAAGGGTGACCTTCTTGAGGCGCATCGTTTTGTTGTCATTGTGGTTGGCCAACAGCGGCATAACAGCCAAGGCCACCAGAACTAGCAAACGTTTCATAGAAGTCAGTTTGTTGTGATCGGGCGAGATGGCATCCATTAGGAATTAGACGTTCCTTTTCCCTGAAAGGTTGCGGTGCCCTCCGAGTATGGAATTCCCGTACAGTAGTCTCTGGATCGTTTGGTTATTCGGAAGAAATTTGCGACATTAGAATTAATAAATTCTCAAGAGCCTCAGGGAAATCAAAGGGCAAATGGAAACAGCCGGATTGTTTGGAGTGAGTGGGAGATCAAACAGGGACACAACTCAAAAATCACATTGGGGAAAAAACGAGTTCAATTCTTCATACCCAACTGCTCTTCTTTGTTATATGCATTCGAAGAACATCAAACCAGTGATCATCAGAGCGAACGCCGAAGGTAGAACAAGTCACGAACAAATATCGGTCAAGGACCTTTTTTGTGTCAATCCAACTTCAGATTCACTCTATTTCTC
>DATECW010000044.1:0-3487 GCA_035286705.1 Bacteroidota bacterium | reverse complement strand
GCGAGAGGACATAGCGATGAAATCTCCTGCGGATGGCGGGCTCCCGCCTTTTGAAATTGACAAAGTCATTGGGCGAACACTCAAGCGCGATCTGGCAGAGGATGGAAACGTGACATTCGACATTCTGAACGGGAATTGACTCAGACCGGGCTATGAAAATTCGAAGAACATCCACTAAGGAGAGGAGTCTGGAGTCAATTCGTTTTGTCGCATTTGATTTCGATGGCGTGTTTACTGACAATCGCGTTGTGGTTTCCGAAAACGGCCTGGAAAGTGTTATCTGTAACCGCAGCGACGGTGTGGGATTGGCGATGCTTCGTGAGATTGGGATAGGGACGGCCATTATTTCAACGGAGGAAAATCCCGTCGTCGCGGCGAGGGCCAGGAAACTGAAGATAGATTGTTATGGGGGGAGTTTAAACAAAGTGAAAACGCTGGAAGGGATAATCTCGCCGATGAACATTCCCTTGTCTGATGTGGCTTTCTTGGGGAATGATGTGAACGATCTCGATTGCTTGAAATCGGTCGGATTTCCTGTGGCGGTGGCAGATGCCTTTGAAGAGGTAAAAAGAATCTCCAGAGTTGTCCTTAAGAAAAAGGGGGGGCAGGGGGCCGTGAGGGAGTTCTGCGAGATGATTTATCGAAGTCAGAATCCAAGGGATTTGAAACGATGACGCGAGATATCTTCAGCCTTCAGGACAGAGTTGCAGTTGTCACGGGGGGATTGGGGCTCTTGGGGCAGCAGTTCTCTGTGAGTCTCGTGGAGCGCGGGGCCAGGGTTTCTATTATTGACCTGCAACGTCGGCCGGCACGATCGACTCCGGATTTCGAACAACATTGCGCCGACGGGAACATTACTGTTGACATCGCAGATATTACGAAGAGGGATGAGATCGAAAAGACTCTTGACCTCATTACTTCACGCTGGCATGTTCCCGATATTCTGATCAACAATGCCGCAATCGATTCTCCCCCCAATGCACCTGCGGAGGAAAACGGCCCTTTCGAGAGCTACCCCGAGAACTCTCTCGACAGAATCATCGACGTCAATCTCAAGGGAACGTTCCTCTGCTGCCAGGTGATCGGCGGAGCGATGGCGCGCCGGGGCAAAGGGAGCATAATCAATATTGCCTCCATCTACGGCATGGTGTCACCCAATCAAGACATCTACGAATACAAGAGAAAATCCGGGAGAGATTGGTACAAGCCTGCTGCATATGCGGTGACGAAATCAGCCATCCTCAATCTTACGAGATATCTTGCAACCTATTGGGCGAAAAAAGGGGTTCGAGTCAATACGCTGTCTCCTGCAGGCGTTTTCAATGAACAAGACGAAGAATTTTTGAAGGAATATCAGAAAAGAATTCCGATTGGCAGAATGGCAAAACCAGATGAATTAAATGGAGCAATCATCTTCCTGGCTTCTGATGCCTCATCATATATGACCGGCGCCAATCTGGTGGTCGATGGAGGATGGACTTCATGGTAAGCACTTCGATGAAATCTTTTTCTGTCCCGGATACCGTAAATAACATTGTAGGAGGCAGGGAACTTCCTCCTCAGTCCGGGAAATACTTCGAAAAACTGAATCCTCATGACGGTCGAGTTATTTGCAGGGTGGCCCGCTCCGGCGCTGAAGATGTGCAAGCCGCTGTTCGGACAGCCAAAGAAGCACAAGTGATGTGGGCAGACACGCCACCCGTCAAGAGGGGAGAGCTTCTGTTCGCTGTTGCCCAGAACTTGAAGCGGCACCAGGAGGACGTCGCCCGAATCGTCGCCCTTGAAACCGGGAAATCGTTCAAGGATGCCATGGGGGAAACTTCCGGAGCGGTCGCTCTCGGGATGTTCATGGCCGGGGAGGGACAACGGCTGTACGGCAAAACGACGACGAGCGCGGTACCTCACAAGCACGCCATCATTGTGCGAGAGCCGGTCGGGATTGCAGGCTTGATCATAGCGGCGAATACACCGATTGCCAACGTTGCATGGAAGGTCTTTCCGGCATTGGTCTGCGGAAATGCCGCGATCTTGAAGTCATCGGAGGATACTCCGCTGACATCCTGGATTTTTGGCAAGATCGCATATGAGGCCGGGCTGCCGGAGGGAGTATTGAGCATTGTGCAGGGGTATGGCGAAGAAGCGGGAGCGCCTCTCGTCGAGCACCCTGACGTCAATCTCATCAGTTTCACGGGATCGAGCATCGTCGGGAAATATATAGGCCGCGTTGCGGGCGAACGGCTGGCGAAGGTCTGTCTCGAATTGGGAGGTAAAAACCCGCTTGTTGTCTGTGACGATGCGGATTTGGAGAACGCCGTCAAGTGGGTCCTCCTCTCGGCCTTCAGTAATGCGGGGCAGAGGTGCGCAGCCGGAAGCAGAATCATTGTTTTTGAGAAGATATGGAAACAGTTCACGGAAATGCTTGTTGCAAAGACATCGCAATTGAAAATCGGGCCTACGGATAGTGACGACTTCGGTCCCGTGATAAACCTGGAACAACTGAATAACATGCTTGCTGTCGTCGAGAGAGGGAAACAATTGGGGGCCAAGGTCCTCGCGGGAGGGAAAAGACTGCTTGATGAGAGTCACAAAAACGGTTTCTATATGGCTCCCACACTCATCGAGTGTACCAATTCCTCGGACGAGCTGTCATCCACGGAATTGTTTGGGCCGGTCACATGCCTATATCGGGTAAAAGACTTCAGCGAGGCCCTGAAGCTTGCAAACGCTTCTGCTTACGGACTAACGGCGAGTATTCATACCACGAACGTGAACAGGGCGCTTGAGTTTGTGCATAGGGTGCAAGCGGGTGTCGCGGTAATTAACGGGGGAACCTACGGCAGCGAGCCGCATATGCCGTTTGGGGGAGTCAAGCAATCCGGGAACGGCATGCGGGAACCCGGAACAGAAGCCCTCGATATTTATTCAAACATAAAAGTTATCTATCAGATCTCAGATCCAACCAAAGTGTAGCCTCTCGGATTGCCCATGAATCACGAACTCCAGTTCATTCCAAAGTCAGAATTCGATCGGGTGTTGGCATCCAAATTGCCGAAGCACGCGATGTTGCCCCTTATCGCGAAAATGTGCCGCCTCAATACTCTTTTTGAAGTGAAAAGAGCCGGCTCCGGCCACCTTGGCTCAAGCTTCAGCGCCATGGATATCGTGGTCTATCTATACTATGACTACCTCAATGTGCGAAAGCTCGGGATTGAGCACCCGAACAGGGATATCTATTTCTCCTCCAAAGGGCACGACGTGCCCGGCCTGTATGCCGTTCTGTATTCCTTAGGCATTATTCCTGAAGAGCAGTTCCTGAAACTTAGGAGATTAGGCGGATTGGATGGTCATCCCGACATGAAGATCCCGGGAGTCGAAGCGAACACGGGTTCTCTCGGTATGGGAATATCGAAAGGACGGGGTATTGCCTTCGCAAAGAAGCATCTGAAACGCGAAGGAAAAGTCATTGTTATGACCGGTGATGGCGAGT
>DATECW010000043.1:0-3247 GCA_035286705.1 Bacteroidota bacterium | reverse complement strand
ATGTTGATCATCATCTCTTCGTCAGTTGAATCTCTCCGAAGCGATCGAATCGCATCGCGGATCCTCCCGGAAAATATCAGTTCCACAGGATGGATGCCCCCGGTGGTCTTGTGGTACAGTCCCTTTTCTTCCCGGAACCCTTTTAGTTCGACAGCAACAATTCTTCCACCCCGATCTCTCTGAAAGATCGCGCTCAGCCGTTCATGTCTCTTCACAACAAACGAGTCAGACTGTATGTGTCGGAGGTGCAGAGTGGTGGTCCAGAAGCCCGGTCTTAACAACAACTCACCTTTTTCCAGGCGGACATTAACAAAACGAGAGTTGTCGATCTTGAACACCCCCGCGTACTCTCCAAATGCACCCCCATACTTTGAGGCAAAACACTCATCGTTTTGACCGAACGCCCAGAGCGGAATGGTTAATGCAAGGATGAGGAAGAGTTCTATTCGCATTCGCTGTTCCTTCCAAAGTGCATGATCTTCACGAATAATGACGGCCGAATCTGTCTTCATTGATCAGCGATACGGCAAAGACACGGGGCCAAAGGATTAGACCCATCTGCAAGAAAATAGTTGTGAACCAAATGGGGATACGTCGTAAAGAAAAAGGAAGCGGCCAAAACCGCAACGCCTGGGATCCCGACATCGCGCTGCTTGTTTCCGACCTCTTGTACTTCGTCAACCCTATAAACTCGGAGCTCTTTCTTGCCGGTACCTTGACATTTTCGTGCCCAGAATAGACACGTTCACGCCTTAAAACTAACTCTTGCTGACAAAGGCTTGGCTTCCGCCGGCCGATTCTTATATCATTGCACGAGAATTCTGTTTTGGTGCTACATGCATCGGCCGCCCTCGGCGCAGCGATCTACGACATTCATGAGAACAAACTCTGGAGGTCAACACAGTCGTTCAACTGGGAATTGCGAGATAGATCAATGAGCACAAAGGCGGTCAACGATCGGATGAACTATCTGAAAACCAACGGATGGGTTGCCACCATCGCCGGCATGGATCCGACAACCCAGGAATTCGTTATTGCACGTGCCCTCTTCGACCCGGAGGGGATGCAGATGGCTGTGGCTCGTATGACAGACTCCAAAACGCCACATTTTTGGCCACGGACATTAAATGACGACACATTAAAGGAACGGCTTGTCTACGGCTCCACTCCGAATGACCTCAGGTTCGATTCCACTGTGTGGGGAAGGATTCCCGATGACCGCTGATATCACATGCTTCTCACCATGCAACCTAATGCGAACAGATACCCAGAAAGGAGTCACCATGATTAGGAGAACGTTTACAACAATGTCGGTTCTTGCAGTCTGTGGCCTGGCCGGGATCGTTGATCCCGGCTGCAACTTGCCTCGCGCACAATCCGCAATCAACGTACCGGCAGGAAATGACAAGCCGGTGCTTATTGATGGACATCAATCCGAAGACGAATGGAGTGACGCTATCACGATTGACGGCGAGGATTCGGTCAAGATATTCCTCAAACAATACCAGGACAGCGTTTTTCTCTTTGTCGCCAGCCCCTTTCGTCGAATGCCCTATACAGATATGTATCTTTCGTTTTCCGGAGGGACACTCATGCACCTCCATGCTTCAGCCCAGCTGGGCGAGAGAACGCTCTACGACGCGTCTTGGACAGATGCTGATTCCCCGTTTCGCTGGGGCTTCACAGACTCGTGGTATGCGAATGAAATGCGGTTTGACCGTGCGCTCGCCGTAAAGCTCGTTACGGAGAACCCACAGCGCGACCGAACTCTCATGCAGCTTGAAACAACATATCCGTTCGATGGCTTTGAATTTCAATTACACCGAGAGAGATTTAGAAGGAGCGTCTGGAGGTTGCGGGCTGAATCTCATTCCATCATGCCTGACGAGCGAGACGTTGTCATTCCTTCGAATGCAGCGGACATTGCTCAGGTACTGCTGTGAAATCCAAGTTCCGCCTGTTATCGGGCGACCAGTTGAGCCTCTGCCAGAAAATCCGCACTCCTTCTGCTACCCAATATTGTTTTGAACGGGATACCATTGGTATTGACGAACAGAAGCGATGGATACCCGTCAATTGAAGGGTATTCCTTTGCCAGCTCAGGACCTTCTCCCTTTTCCATGTCAACTCGGATTGATACAAATTTCTCATTGAAGTACGCCCCAACGGCTGAATCGGTAAACACTTCATTTTCCATCGTCTTGCAGGGACCGCACCAGCTTGCATAAGCATCAAAGAAAACAAATTTTCCTTCTTTCTTTGCTTTTGCAAGGGCTTCCTTCAAGGTCCCTTCAAAAAATCTAATCCCCCCGTTTGGATTGTTTTGTCCGCTGGCGGCAGAGAGACAAAGCAGCGCAAGGGTGAACACTTTTGCGGATATCATGAGTTGTACTCCTCTAAGGTTTGTTATTCAGGTCTACAAGGGACCCGGTGTGGGTGAATTGTCATTACTTCATTTTTCGAATTTCAATGTTCGAATTGATCGTTTCCAGGGAGATGCGAGCACCGCCGCCGTTAAGCATGAATGTTTCCGTCAATTCATCATCACCGTCTTTTTTGAACTGGTGAACGCTGAAGTCGGAACGAACTTCGTACTTCCGTCGCCTTGGCGCCGATCGGCCCTCCATGCGTATCAAAGCGTCGATGGAGATCCTCGCGTCCGCAGGAACCGCAAGAACAATCACGCCGTTCGCTGCTTTCAGACTGCTTTCCCCCATGCCCACCGGAATGACCCCGGCCGTAATATTCCCTTCAGCCGTTTTCGCCCTTACCGATCCTGTTACTTCACCGAGGCGCATATCACCGCCGAGGGTCGTCGCTTCGATCGTACCGCTTGCGCGCCCAAGGTCGATGTCGCCGCCCGATGTTCTCAGCCTCGAGTCCCCGAACACGTTCTTCACAAGAATATCGCCTCCCCCGGTTGAGATATTTGCTCCACCTCCAACGGAGCCGATATCGAGGCTGCCCGCGGATGTATGTGCTATGAGGCGTTTTCTTACCTCTCCTACTTGCACGTTGCCGCTTGATGTTTTGAGCTCAAGATCGCCCTCTCCTGTGCGAACCTCAATGTCGCCCCGCGATGTACTGAACCGGCCATTTCCCTGGATTGTACCGATCTTGATCGCACCGCTGGCCGTTGACATTTCAACTGCCCCTGAAATGTGATCCACACGGATCGCACCGTTGGAAGTCTGGCCCGTAACATCGCCCTTGATCGCGCCGGTGAGGGTAAGGTCGCCGCTAAGGG
>DATECW010000042.1:0-29517 GCA_035286705.1 Bacteroidota bacterium | reverse complement strand
GCGTACGAACACGATCTGCATCAATTTCTTGCATTTCTCCAGTCTCACAAGATCCTTTCTTTCGAATCTGTCGAACGAGGACACCTGCGATCTTATTTTCGCATGCTGGTGGAAGGCGGTTCAGGGAAACGCACGGTTGCAAGAAAAATCGCCAGTCTTCGGTCGTTCTTCAAATTTTTGAGGCGCAAAGGAATCGTGCGGTCCAATCCGGCGATTTCGCTGGTGACGCCGAAACCCGACAAGCGTCTGCCTGTGTATCTGGATGAACAGGCGGCGGAACGGATGCTGGAACTGCCGGATATCACAACGGAAGAGGGGCAGAAAGAGGCCGCAATTCTGGAGCTTCTGTACAGCACCGGAATTCGTGTCAGCGAACTAGTGAACTTGAACAAAAAAGATGTAAACTTCGAAAACGGAACGGTGCGCGTTCGGGGAAAAGGAAGAAAGGAACGAATTGTGCCTTTTGGCGAAAAGGCATCACGTGCGATCAAGCGCTACCTCAGAACCCGCATCGGCTCGGAAGGCTCGCTGGAGACGCCGCTCTTTCTTGGGACACGCGGCAACAGAACGTATCCTGTGGCTATCGCGAGACTTGTCAAGCGCTACATCGGGCAGATATCTGAAATCGAAAAGAAGAGCCCGCACGTTATTCGTCACTCATTTGCTACTCACATGCTCAACCGGGGGGCGGACCTGCGTGCAGTCAAGGAACTCCTTGGCCACGAGAGTCTCTCCACCACACAGGTCTACACGCATGTTTCAACGGAGAGAATGAAGAAGGTGTACCGGCAATCGCATCCAAAGGCATGAAAGAAGAAAGGGTGCGGCGTCGCTTTATCGGAAAGGAACAGTTCTATGACTATCACTGTTACGTCCCGGCATTTCAAAGCACATCCTTCACTCGTGGAATATGCTGAAGCGGCAATGAGCAGTCTTGAACGATATTATGATGGAATCATCAAATGCGAGGTGATCCTCAGCTTCGAAAGAAAGAGAAAGAGCACAAAAATTGCAGAGGTTATTCTCTCTGTCTACAAACACAGAATTGCGGCGGAAGAACGCACGGAGGATTTTTTCAAGTCGATTGACGCTGCCTCGGGCAAGGCATTGGTGCAGTTGAAGAAATTCAAAGAGCGGCTGCATGAGAAAGACAGAAAAACGGTGCGGCGGGTGAGGGAAAAGGTCTAATTCACAACAGCAAGAAGACACCATGTCACTGGAAAACCTGAAAGAAACACGCAAGAAGAGTATCACTGTGGGCTTCATGTATGAAGCGAACAAGGAACGGCTTGGCCTCACGCTGATCAATGGTGAAGTCGGATTCGACCATGAGGTGCGTGACCGGAGTATTCACCGTCCTGGACTCGCTCTGGCTGGTTATGTCGAGCTCTTCACGTTTGATCGCGTGCAAGTGTTTGGCAATACGGAGGTCCGCTATCTCCACCATCTGACCCTGGCGGAGCGTATCAAGGCATTCGAGACAATCTTCCGATTCAACCTGCCTTGCATTATTGTCACGAATGCCAACAGCATCGACAAGGAACTGGTCAAGATCGCAACGGAACACAAGGTATCGGTTTTCACAACTCCGTTCGAGACGACAAAACTTGTTTACCTTCTCAGCGATTTCCTGGATGACCAGTTTGCTCCGCAGACTGTCGTACACGGTTCGTTTATTGACGTTTACGGCATCGGCGTGCTGCTGACGGGCAGGTCGGGAATCGGAAAAAGCGAGATAGCGCTGGATCTTATCGAACGCGGCCACCGGTTAGTTGCAGATGACGTCGTGATGGTCACTCGCAAAGGGGAGGGGATTCTTCTGGGAGCCGGCACGGATGTCGTGAAACATTTCATGGAAATACGGGGACTTGGCCTGATCGATGTCCGGTCCATATTTGGGATTCGTTCCATCCGCTATCAAAAGAGGGTCGAGATCGTTGTGGAACTGCAGGAGTGGAAGCAGGACGTGGAATATACACGAACGGGACTGGATCATGAGAACATCAGTATTATGGGGGCCGAAATACCTCATGTCCGACTTCCGATTTTCCCGGGCAAGAATGTGACGGTGATTACAGAGGTTATCGCCCTCGATTACTTACTTCGTCACTATGGATATGATGCGCCGAAAGAGTTTTCCAAAAGACTCGAGTCGGCAATAAGCGAGAAATCGAAAGGGAAGCGGGTCATAGACTATTTTGAGCATGATTTCGAATAGGAAAAGGCGCTTTTTCTTGACATATGCCCAATAATTCCATACCTTCGGACTGATTTTTTACCGACGGACGAAACCTTTTTTCGTGAGAGCCGATATTAGGAAAGACGGACATCCGATGGGAAGAATGAAGTTCTATTATTATTCAACGGAGACCCTGAAATTCGTCGAGGCCAGGTGGGCCAAAACGAAGCTCACCGCATTGTCCCTGGCAGTTGGAGCTATTCTTGTGACTGGCGTTATCGAAATCAACCAATATATGGATGACGCGTTGGGCCTTGGATTCGGACGGGCATCAGTTCTGGCATCGGAGAATTCGATCCTCCGCGAACAGATGAGGATGCTTTCGTCCAGGTTGTCATCCCTCGACAAGCAGCTGACAAGTCTTAACGAGCAGGGAAATGAGTTTCGGGTGCTGGTCGATCTTCCGACAATCGATGAGGACACCCGGAAGGCGGGAACTGGCGGGACGAATGACCGGGTGGATTATGGCACGTCGACCGAGGTGAATCAACTCCTTCGGAATCTTCACACAATGGCGGAACGGGCCGAAAGAGAACTCCACCTGCAGTCCAACAGTTATGAAGACGTTGTGAAGCGTTATGAAGGCAACAAGGTTCGGTTTGCGCACCTCCCGGCAGTCAAGCCCATGGAGGGGTATTATTCGGCCAATGGATTCGGACTCCGGCTGCATCCTGTGCTTCGGATCATCAGGCCGCACGAAGGCCTTGACATTGCAAACGATGTTGGCACACCTGTCTACGCAAGCGCCGATGGAGTGGTGGAATATGCAGGGCACACCAGAGGCGGATTGGGAATTCTGGTTGAACTAAACCATGGCTACGGTTACACGACTGCTTATGCACACCTCAGCAAAGTGTTGGTTCGTGAAGGGCAAAAAGTCAAACGCGGGGATCTCATTGCCCAGAGCGGACGGACAGGGTTGGTTAGCGGACCCCACCTGCACTATGAAGTACGCTTCAACGGCATTCGCCACAATCCGATCGATTACTTCTTCGACGACGTCAACTATCAGGAATACAAGAATCAGCAGCTTGTGTTCGATTGATTTCGTTGAATCTTTGACCTCGACGTTGTGTTGTAAAGGAGATGTGAGGAGATGATTTGGACAATCGAACTCGCCTCGTATCTTGATGACGCTCCGTGGCCGGCGACGAAGGATGAATTGCTTGATTATGCAGTTCGGACGGGCGCTCCCATGGAAGTCATCCAGAATCTCGAGGAACTGGAGGACAGCGAAGAGCCGTACGAAAGTATTGAAGAAATCTGGCCGGATTACCCAACCGACGAAGACTTCTTCTACGAGGACGAAAAAGATTATTGATCGTTCGGTCCCGCCCGGTGCCAAGGGCGCAAGTCAGTTTCGACACGAACCCGGCAAGACGCTGCTGGGTTTTTTTGTTTCTCTCAACCAATGACGCGATATCTTCAGTGCGGTGCATTCTTAGTCCTGTTCACCGGAACAGCAATTGCTCAAATCCCCCTCGGGGAGTATGAAGTTCGAAGCATTACGTTCACGGGGAATGGCAGCATCAAGTCGGCTGCGTTGGAGGAAAACATCCAGACGAAGGAGACTCCAAACTGGTTCTGGAAATTCATGGGGAATATCAGCAGCAATCTGGGAGGAAGCGCAGTCTACTTTGATCCGATAGTCCTGGGCGCTGATATCGTGCGGCTTCGCGAGTTCTACAAAGACCAGGGTTTCTTCCAAGCTATGATCGATACGACGGCCAGATTCGAGGCGGAGAACAAGCGAGTTGATCTCTTCTTCCATATTACCGAAGGCCGCCGCTCTGTAATCGACACACTCGAGTTCCGCGGCCTGGAGACCCTCCCGTCCATCCTTCGTGATGAAATTCTTTCCAATCACCTCGTCCGTCATGGGGATCCCTTCATCCGCGAGAACGTCGAAAACGAGTTTCGGCGTATCGTGTCGTTGTTCTATAACAACGGATATGTCCGTGTGGAACGGGATACTGCGACCGGCGCTATCCGTTACGCATCCACAAACAATATCACGCTGATCTACGGGTTTCATCCAAACGAGCGTTTTTCGTTCGGACCGATTACAGTCGAACATGACACGACAGCGATAGAACGCGTTAGTACGGACATTGTCCTGCGTCATCTCGATTTCATAGAAGGTGATTACTATAGCGAGGAACGGAAGATCGACAGCGAGCGAAATCTGAACCGGCTCGGTGTCTTTGAAGCAAGCCGAATTGAGCCGCAGGCAACACAAGGCTCCCTTGATTCGCTTGAGATTCCCATGAAGGTGATCGTCCGGCCCCGGCCCTTTCATGAGCTTACCCCTGAAATAGGAGCCAGCGACGAAAACAGCGCATTCAACATTGTGACAGGTATTGGTTACAGTAACAGGAATTTCTTCGGGGGTGCGCGGAATTTTTCCACGCGCTTTCGAATAAGCCTTCAGTCGATCCAGGATATTGAATTTATCCGGATGCTCAAACAGACCGGGATAGAAGACAGCACGCTCATCTCAAAAATCGAACTAACCAGTCAGGTTGTGCAGCCATTCCTGTTCTCCAACAAAGTGAGTCTCAGTATGGCGTTGTCAGCAATCCTGGAAAAACAGAAAACCTACTACGCCCCGATCTACCAGGCAAGGGTCGGCGTTACGGCGCAATTGGCGCGTTTCACCCGGGGATTGATCGAGTTCAATCTTGAGCGGGTCGATCCGGTTGAAATCGGTACGACGAAGGTTGCAGAAATTGTCGGCAGGCCGGATCTGAAACAGCAATTCAACTCCATTTTCACTGTAACCCTCGCACGGGACAAACGAAACGATTTGTTCTCTCCTTCCAATGGATTTCTCCATTCAGGATCGGTGGAGGAGGCCGGACTCATACCGTCTGTCTTTGGCGGACTGTTCGGCTCGCGAATCCGTTACTCAAAATACATTAAGCTTTCCGGTGTTGGGCAGTGGTACGGCGATTTCGGAACGGAGAGACTTCTGGTGTGGGCAGCACGGATCAGGGGAGGTGCTTCTTCGTTTGTCGGCTCGGCGGAAAAGAATGTCGACACCGCCGGAGTAACGACGTACGAGCGCACTCCGGTGCCTATTACACGGCGCTTCTATGCAGGCGGGAGTGAAAGCGTGCGCGGCTGGAAATCGCGGGAGCTCGGTGCCGTCCCGTATCCCAGCAGCGGTGGAAATGCCCTGTTTGAGGCGAATCTCGAAGCACGTTGGCGCCTGTTTCGGAACGCCGGGAATTTGTGGTTCATCAATCTGGAGAACATCTCGCTGGTCGGTTTTTACGACATGGGGAACATGTGGGGCGAGATCAAAGAAATGCAGCTTTCAGACATAGCAATGGCTGCAGGCATAGGATTGAGGTGGGACACCATTGCGGGTCCCATCCGGATTGATTTCGGCATGCGGGTGTATGACCCGTTCGACACGAGTGACAGGAAATGGGTGACGCAGAGGAGATTCTTTCATGATACCTACAGCCTCGTTCATTTTGGAATAGGACATGCATTCTGATGGGCTGGAAGAAGGTCATAGGTCAGAAGCGCGTGAAGGAGCTTTTCAAGAGGGCGCTGGCCGCTGGGCAGGTGGCTCACGCCTACCTTCTCTTCGGAGAAGAGGGAGTTGGAAAGGATGCCTTGGCATTGGAGTTGGCCCGGGCGTTGAACTGCGAAAGGAATCCCACCGATCCGTGCGATGAATGCCCGAGCTGCAGGCGGGTCGAAACGCTTCAGCATCCAAACATCAGGTTCGTTGTTGCCCTTCCAACCGGCAAAAGTGAAAAAACCGGCGACGATCCTGTTGCGGTGCTGACTGAGGATCAGGTCGCCGCCCTCCGTCATGAATTAGCCGGGAAGGCACGTGATCCTTATTATCGAATTGTGCTCGAGAAGGCGAACTTCATCAAAGTCAACAGCGTCCGGGAGCTCCGGCGGGAGGCCTCTCTTACGGGCTTCCTTGCCGGAAAGAAGGTGTTCATCATTTCTGACGCCGAAATGATGAATACGGAAGCGAGTAACTCACTCCTCAAGACGCTTGAGGAACCACCCGCTGATACCGTCCTCATACTCACAACCTCCCGCAAGGATCAGCTCCTCCCCACAATCATCTCACGCTGCCAGCTTGTGCGATGCGAAGCGCTTACCGAAGAGGAAATTGCGACGGCCCTGGTGGAAAGAGATGGGCGCATGGAATCCGAAGCGCGTGTGGCTGCACAATTGTCGAACGGCAGTTTTGTCGCGGCAAGAGCATTGGTTTCCGACGATATGGTCCGCCTCCGATCCGAAGTGGTCCGGTTTCTGCGACTGGCACTCGGGAACAGTCCGACGTCTCTTCTTTCCGGGATTGAAGAGATGTTGACATCAACAGACAAGACGACATCTGAACGATGGCTGCGGATGCTTCAGGTCTGGTTTCATGATGCGGTTGCTCTCCGCGCGCAGAAGAGCGGGACGGCAACTGAACAAAATGCGGATCTCCGAAAATTCGTTCAACGGTTTGCGGGCGCCGATCTTCTGAAAGCATCCGCGGCAGTGGAAGGGTCGATTGCTCTTGTTGGCAAAAATGTCTACCTTCCCCTTATTTTTATTGGACTTTCTGTGGATCTTAAAAAGATCCTGTACGCTCCATCACCGGTTTCTCTTGAAAACAACGAAACAGCATAAACGCATACTCGTCACTGCGGCGCTGCCCTACGCCAACGGTTATATCCACCTGGGGCACTTGGCTGGGGCGTATTTGCCGGCAGATATCTACGTCCGCTATCAGAGAAGAAAAGGGCGTGACGTCCTTTTCCTTTGCGGCTCCGACGAACATGGTGTCGCAATAACGGTGACCGCGGAAAAGGAGAAGCTGTCGCCCAAGGATGTGATCGATCGCTATCACCCCGCCAATCGGCAGGCATTTGAGCAGTTTGGGATGAGTTTCGATGTCTTCTCCCGCACATCAATCCCTGCCCACCACGAGACAGCCCAGGAATTCTTCCGGGAATTTCACAAACGCTCTCTCCTTCGGGAGAAAAAGGAACTTCAGCTTTATTGCGAACACGACCGGATGTTTCTTGCCGACCGGTACGTTGAAGGAACCTGTCCCCATTGCGGGTCGAATCAGGCGCGCGGAGACCAGTGCGAGAATTGCGGTTCCTGGCTGAATCAGACCGATCTCATCGATCCAAAATGCAGGATCTGCGGCAGAACGCCGGTTGTCCGGGAAACCACCCATCTGTATTTCCCCCTCGGAGAGTATCAGAAACGACTCGAAGCATACATAGCCGAGAGGAACCGACGCGATGGGTGGAAAGACAATGTCCTTCGGTATTGCGATAGCTGGTTCAAGCAGGGGCTCGAAGACCGGGCTGTCACGCGAGATCTGACGTGGGGAGTCCGGGTGCCCGTGAAGGAATTCGAATCAAAGGTGATTTATGTCTGGTTCGATGCTGTCCTGGGGTACGTGACAGCAGCCAAAGAATGGGCCCGGAATATCGGCCAACCGGATGCCTGGAAAGGCTATTGGAATAACGAGGAGACGAAATATGTGGCTTTTATCGGGAAAGACAACGTTGTATTCCATTGTATTGTCTTCCCGGCCATGCTCATGGCATGGAATGATAGTTCCGGCGAGAAGTACGTCCTTCCTGAAAACGTCCCCGCAAACGAATTCCTGAATTTCGAAGGGCAGAAGTTCTCCAAGAGCAGGGGGTGGGGAATCGATGTGAGGGATTTTCTCCGGTTTTTCCCGTCGGACACTCTTCGCTATGCGCTGGCGGCGACCCTTCCCGAATCGCGTGATTCCGACTTCTATCTCAAGGATTTTCAGGCACATACAAACAATGAACTGGCCGATATACTCGGGAATTTCGTGAACAGGACTCTGGCCTTTGTACACCGGACATTTCAGGGAAAAGTGCCGAAGCTGGGAAGGCTCTCTTCTCGCGACAAAGATATGAAAGAGGCGATGAAACAAGCGCCGGAGAAAGTCGGGAAACTGTTTGAATCCTATAGATTCCGGGACGGCGTGGCCGAAGCGATGAATCTTGCCCGAACCGCGAACAAGTATTTTAATGATAGCGAGCCATGGGTTACGGCGAAATCGAATCCTGAGCAGTGTGCAACGACTTTGAATCTGTGCGTACAAACCGTACGCTGCCTGGCAGTTTTGTTTGAACCTGTCGTCCCGGGCCTGTCGCACAACATCTGGCGCATGCTCACCCTCAAAGAATCAATCGAAGATACACGCTGGGACTCGGCGGCAGATCTCGTTCTCAGCGACGGACACGAACTCACAAAACCGGAAATACTTGTCCAAAAGATCGAAGACCAACAACTGGACGCCATGATCAAATCTCTGAATGAAACTCCAACAACTCCGGCATCGACGCCCGGGGATGGGAAGGCAATCATTACGATCGAGGACTTCAAGAAGATCGATCTCCGTCTTGCAAGGGTCGTCGAGGCTGAAAAAGTACCGAAGTCAAAGAAGCTTCTCAAATTGCGAGTGGAAATCGCAGGGGAAACGCGGCAAATTGTCGCAGGCATCGCACAGCAGTATGAGCCGGAGGTTCTCAAAGGCCGGCTTATTGTCGTGGTGGCGAATCTTGAACCCGCGACACTCATGGGAGAACAATCGCAGGGAATGCTTCTCGCTGCCAATGCACCTGAAGGAACGGTATCGATTGTCACCGTTCTGGATGACCTCCCCACCGGAAGCGTCGTGCGATAAGATGGTTCTTTCGTGTTGATGTTGTCCCGCTGTAATCCCGCATGTGACCGATTTAACCGCAAAGACAAACACAATCTTGCATCCGTGTCATTTTTGGGCTATATTTATTTCCTACGATTATTGACTCCCCAAAAGGTCAGGTTCTTGACAAAGCTGAAGCATTTTCTGAATTTCATCAAAATTGAACACACCCTCTTTTCACTTCCTCTTATTTATAGCGGAGTATTTCTGGCCGCGAGGGAAGTACCTGAGCCCCTCCTGCTGTTGCTCGTTTTGACTGCGTCCGTGGGGGCCCGTACTGCAGCTCTTGTGCTGAACAGGATCATTGACAGGGAAATTGACCGGCGCAATCCGAGAACGCGGCAACGGGAACTTGCGAGTGGCAGAATGACTCTGAGGGACGGCCTGCTGGTACTTTTCGTCGGAATCGGTCTCTATGTGGTCTCTGCCGCAATGATCTCCCCGTTCTGCCTTCTTCTTTCGCCGATTCCTCTGGTAATCTTCACGGCGTATCCCTACATGAAACGGTTCACGCCGCTTGCACACTTTGGGGTCGGATTGGGTTTGGCCATGGCCCCTTTGGGCGGATGGTTTGCTGTCCAGCAATCGTTCGATAACATTCTGCCCGCTGTGCTCCTCACGGTGTTCACACTCCTCTGGGTGGCCGGATTTGACATTATTTATTCGACCCTCGATGAATTGTTTGATCGAGAGGAAAACCTCTTTTCCTTCAGCTCACGCTATGGGAAGGCGAGGGCCCTGCGGATCTCGGGATTCCTGCACATTGCCGCCTTTGCGCTCCTGGTGGCCCTGTTTGCCACCTATGTGAGGGCTGTCGGATCGTTTCTCTTCCTTCTGGCGTCGGGGTACCTTCTTTTTCTGGAGCATAAGAAATCGAATGATGTCGAGCTTGCGTTCTTTAGAATCAATGCCGTGGTGGGATTCGCCGTCCTGGGAATGGTTATGAGCTGGGTGTACTTCGGATGAGAACGATCATTGCCATTACGGGGTCGTCCGGGGCCGTATACGCCCGCCGCTTTCTTGAACAATGTCCGGGTGAGAAATTTCTCGTGGTGAGCAAATGGGGAAAGGTTCTCTTGAAGGATGAATTGGGAATAACAGAGAAGGATTTGCTTCAACACGTAAAACGCCAGTTCTCGGACGAAGATCTGTCTGCCCCTCTTGCCTCGGGCTCGAATCGTTTCGATGCGTGTGTCATTCTTCCCTGTTCGACCTCGACTCTGGGCAAGATCGCTTCAGGCATCGGCGATTCGCTCATTACACGAAGTGCTCAGGTCGCCCTCAAAGAGCGGTTTAAACTCGTTCTCTGTGTGAGAGAGACCCCGCTGTCGAGCCTGACGCTGGAACAGTGTGCAAGATTGTCGCGTGACGGCGTCGTGATCATGCCGATCTCACCTCCGCTGTATTTTGTGCCCAAGCGCGTCGATGAATACATCGATGCATTCGTCGACAAAGTGCTCGGTGTGATAGGGGCGAGGGAGTCCAGGGGGTGGCGGGCCGAGGAACTTGAGTAGGGCGCCGATGGTCTTTCCCGCTCTTGGCGAGTTTGTCAGGTATCTGGAATCAAAGGGAGAACTCCGGAGAATCAAGGCGCAGGTCGATCCCAGGCTGGAAGTAACGGAAATAGCCGTGCGAGCCTTGCGGGAACAGAAGCCGGCGCTGCTCTTTGAAAACGTAAAAGGATCCCGATTTCCCCTCGCGGTGAACGTGTATGCTTCGGCGAAGCGACTGAACATGGCGTTGGGCAGGGATCCAGAACTGATTGGCCTTGAACTGATTGATTTCGCCGAACGCATGATGCCGCCCAAGCTGTCGGCCCTGTGGAGTTCAAGAAACATGATTGTGAGGGCCCTGAAGGCCCGACCAGCAACAGTTGCCTCGGCGTTGTCGCAGGAGATTGTGTCGCAACTTTCCTTCGATGACTTGCCCATTCAGGTTTGCTGGCCGAAGGACGGCGGCCGCTTCATTACCCAGGGAGAGGTTGTGACGTACGATCCTGCGGAAGGGAAGAGGAATATCGGGATGTACAGGATGCATGTGTTCAGCGGTACTGAGACGGGAATGCACTGGCAGATTCAGAAGGGCGGCGGATTTCACCATTATCGGGCCGAGCAGCGAAGACAGGATCTTGAAGTAGCCGTAGCGCTTGGCACAGATCCCGCTCTTTTGCTGGCGTCGATTGCAGCGCTGCCTGAGGGTTTGGATGAAGCGCTCTTTGCTGCGTTCCTTCGGGGCAGCCCCACGAAATTTGCAAAAGGAACATCTCTTTCCATCGCGGTTCCAGCGTCGGCGGAATTCGTTCTGGAGGGAATTGTCCCGGCCGACGAACGAAGGAAAGAGGGACCCTTCGGAGACCACTTTGGACACTATTCGCATGCGTCCCCATTCCCCGTGTTTCATCTTCGGAAGATTACGCATCGGAAGAATCCAATCTATCCGGCGACCGTAGTCGGGATTCCTCCGATGGAGGACAAATTCCTCGGAGATGCGACGCAGCTCATTCTTGGCCCGTTGGCGAGACTGATCCACAAGGAAGTGAAGGAGCTGTGGGCATACTACGAGGCGGGATTCCACAACCTGCTTGTCGTTTCAGTGGAAGAACGCTATCACAAAGAGGCAATGAAGGCGGCGTTTGGCCTCATGGGAACGGGGCAGCTGTCCCTGACCAAGTGTCTCATTCTTGTTTCGGAAGGCGTGAATCCGCGCAACTGGAAGGACGTGTTGAAAGAGATTCGGGCGCATTTCGATCCGCACTTTGATTTCGTCCTTCTCCCGAAGGTCCCTCTGGATACGCTCGACTTCACGAGTTTCACGATGGAACTCGGCAGCAAGATGATCGTCGATGCGACCCGGAAAAGACGGCCACACGCTCCGGTCAAGGCGGTGCGCCTCGATACAAAAGGGATCCGGTCGTTTGACAGGCGCATAACGGATGCCGCCGTGGTCGATGACGCCCTCCTGCTTGTCAAGGTGAAAGGTGAGGGGAAAAAGATCGTCGAGAAGCTTGTCCGAAAGAAAGAGTTGCGGAACCTGAAGATCATCGCAGCCGTGAGCGATGATGTCGATATACGGAATGAGGAGAATTATCTGTGGGGCGTTTTCACGCGATTCGATTGCGAGCGAGACCTCATCTTCACAGAACAGAATCTCGTCGGGATAGCCCCTGTGTACAAAGGGGTCATGGGAATCGACGCGACTTGGAAGAAAGGGTATCCTGAACCGTTGATCATGGATGAGAAGATTGTACGGCAGGTTGACCGGCGATGGAACGAGTTATGGAGCGATTGAATGAACAAGAATATTCATTTTCGAGATAAGAACCTTCCTCCGGTCTGGGAGAAAATCCAGGCCGGGGACCGCCTTGATGTGAATGACGGATTGGTGCTCTTCCATTCACCGGACGTTCTTTCGGTGGGCAAGATGGCACACACAATGCAGCGTCAACGGAGTGGTGACGCCGTCTACTACGTTTTGAACCAGAAGATTGAGCCAACGAATGTGTGCGTGCTTTCGTGCAAGTTCTGCGATTTTGCGACGAAGAAGGGCCGCCCCGATGCCTACGAAATGACGATAGAGGAAATCCTGCGCAAGTTGACGCCGGAGATTCATGAAGTACATATCACCGGGGGTCTGCATCCCGACTGGGAGTGGGAATATTATCTGGATATGTTGAGAAGGATCCGGGCCCATGCGCCCAACGCGGACATCAAAGCTTTTACTGCGGTGGAAATCGACTTCTTTCACAAAAAGTTCCGCATACCGATTGAAGAGGTCCTTGCCCAATTGAAGGATGCCGGATTGCGAACCATGCCGGGAGGCGGAGCAGAGGTATTTTCCGAACGAGTCCGAAAACTCCTCTTCAATCAGAAAATCGGGGCGAAAACGTGGTTTGAGATTCACAAAACCGCGCACCGATTGGGCATTCCCAGCAATTGTACGATTCTCTACGGGCACGTCGAGACAATGGAGGAACGCGTCCAGCATTTGCTGAAGCTCCGCGAGGCACAGGATGAGACCGGCGGATTCCTTTCATTCATCCCCTTGGCGTTCCAGCCCGGTGTCACCGGGATCAAGCCAAGCAACCGATTCACCTCGGCCATCGATGATTTGAAGATGATTGCCGTGTCCCGGCTCATGCTGGACAATCTCCCGCATATCAAGGCATATTGGGTGATGCTGACGGAAGAAGTTGCGTCTGTGGCACTCCACTTTGGAGCCGACGACATGGACGGGACGGTGGGCGGCGAGAAGATTGCCCATGACGCCGGCGCAGTGAGCCCGATGAAACTCGCGAAAGATCACCTGGTGAAAATGATCCAGGATGCCGGGAAGATCCCCGTGGAACGGGATGTCTATTACAATCCTCTGAACCTCCATGGCAGCAATGTCATTGGCAAGATACCCTATCTGAATTCTGTCCCATTCTATGCACATTTTGAGCAGCGCCGCTTCAAGATTTTGCCAATCTCCCCGCGGCGCATGGGAGTTCTTTCACGGAAGGGACAAATTGATGCGGGCTTGTTCTCGCTCGCGGACTTTCTGGGCCAGAGAGATATTCTGGAACCGCTTCATTACGGCATTGCCACACGGGATCAGGTAAAGAGCGTGATGCTCTTCTCGAACCACGGGTGGCTGGATCTCGAGGGAAAGACTATCGGGGTCACTGATGACACTGCCACATCCGTCCTTCTTCTGAGACTTCTTCTTGAGAAGCGATATGGTGTTCATGCAACCCTTCGACGCATGAACAGTGGTGTGAATGATCTTGAGCAATTTGATGCGGTGCTCCTGATAGGAGATGCCGCGCTCCGCCATACGAAGCGGGGATTGCAGGGATTTGAGATCATCTACGATCTTGCCAAGGAATGGTATGAATGGCACAAATTGCCGTTTGTCTTTGCCGTGTGGGCAGTGAAGAAATCCCTGGCACAAGAAGAAAAGAATGAACTAAATGAGATCATTGCCCACGCTCTCGAGCGTGGTGAGGCCGATTTTGAGCGGGTCGGAACACTGCATGCGAAACAGATCGGGCTTTCCCCGTCGGAATCCGCAGAGTACCTGGGTGGATTCAACTACCGCCTTGGGGAGCGTGAACTCGAGGCGCTTCGGACGTTCGAATCGCTTCTTCAACAGTCGAGAATTCCTATTCCACAGGGCAGTTAGGCGATATGTCAGGAAATCTTCTTTCAACAATTGAACAGCTTCTCCAGGAGGGGATACAACTGGTTCCTCTCGGGGGATTTGAGGTTTCGGGGTATAACGCCAGACTGCAGAATAAGTATCTTGATTGGAGAAAGAAATGCCTCGAGGCCCTGGAACATGTGGGGCCCATCGGATTTTCCTACAAGACCAAGATCCTTGGAGATTCCAAAGGCGGTTTCTTCTTCCAGGCATCGGCTCAGCTCATTGTGAATCAGATGAAAGATTTGTTCGAAAAGCTCAAAGCATCCCCCGAATTGGCGTCGGCGGCTGCTGCACCTGCCGCGGCTGGGCAATCAGCCCCGGTGCCCGCTGTCGAAACAGGAGGAGCGCGTGTCCTCAAACCTCCGCCGAAGCCCGCTGCTGCCCAGGCGACACCGTCCAAGCCGGCTTCCGGAGGGAGTGTTGGCAAGCGCGTCTACGTCGTCGGCGAAGAATCGGATCCCCTTCGACAGCAGCTGACACAGTTTCTCTCGGATATTGGTCTGGAGGAGGTCGCTTTCAACAGGCAACATGGGAAGATGCTCGCGTTGGAGAAAATCTCCCACAGCAATGACATTCAATGCGCCTTCTTCGTGTTCAATTCAGACGACATGGCATATGCGATGTTCGAATTGGGACACTTTGTCGGCAAGCTGGGTGCAGGACATGTCACCGTCCTGCATATGACCGACGTTAATTTCCCCAAGAATGTTCCGGGGATTATCGTACGCCCGATTGTTGTGAGGCTTGAGGAAGCAAGTCTGGGGATCATGAAGGAACTCAAGTCTCTCGGTTATCAGATATCACTGTAGGAAAATGATGCGATTAGAGTCAATCTTTCAGAAGATACGGTCCGGCGATCGCCTTGCGAAACAGGAAGGCGTATTCCTGCTCAGGAATGCGGAGCTGCTCGACCTTGGCGACGCGGCAAATGAAGTGCGGTTTCAGAAAAATCCCCGTCCGTGGGTGACGTTTGTTGTTGATACCAATCCGAACTACACGAACATTTGCACGGTCGACTGCATCTTCTGCGCTTTCTATCGTCATCCGGGGGAAGAAGGGGAGTACACGTATTCCGTCGACCACATGATTCAGAAATTCAAGGAGTCAGCGTCCAAGGGAGTCACAACGATATTGCTGCAGGGAGGCGTCAATCCTGCTCTCCAGTTTGAATACTACGAAGACATGGTTCGCAGAACCGTTGCGGAAGTTCCCGAGGTCCATCCTCATTTCTTTTCAACATCTGAAATTATTGGAATGGGCGATGTCGCAGGCCTCAGTGTTCGCGAGACGCTGGAGAGACTATGGAAGGCGGGATTGCGGACCATCCCGGGCGGAGGAGCTGAGATCCTGTCAGATAGGGTGAAAAAGAAGATCAGCAGCAAGAAGGGGACGTCGGCCGATTGGCTTTCCGTCATGAGGACTGCTCATGAAATCGGTTACAAGTCCACCGCGACGATGATGTACGGTCATCTTGAGACCGACGAAGATATTGTGGAGCATCTCGAGCAGATCCGGTCTCTTCAGGATGAAACGCGTGGCTTCACGGCCTTCATACCATGGTCATTCAAACCCGGCAATACTCCGCTGGAAAAAATCATACCCGATTACGCGACCCCCACCCGTTATCTGCAGATGGTGGCATTTTCACGTATTTACCTGGACAACTTTCCCCATATCCAGGCATCGTGGTTCTCGGAAGGGAAAAAGACCGGCCAAATCGCTCTTCATTTTGGGGCGGACGATTTCGGCGGGACACTCCTTGAGGAGAACGTCCATGCTGCGGCCAATTTTGTCAACAAGACGAATACCGAGGAATGCAGGCAATTGATTCGTGAATCGGGGTTTATCCCTGCGCAGCGGACGACATTGTATGAGATTCTTCGGGCGGAAGGGCAGGAAGCGGCAGCGTAGGGCTAGGCGTCGATGAGGGCGGCCAGATTTTCGTAGAAGATCTTCTTCGCGTCGGGTGTGGGTACACGCATCTCCTGCACCAGTTTGATTTGATTGTCGAGAATGTCATAGCGGTACCCCCGCGGCATCATCCCCGAGTCCGATCCAAAAAGAATTCTCCCCGGTCCGAACGCCTGCAGTGCCTTCTGAAATACGGCTCTCAGATCGGGTTTGTCCGCATGATTCGCCATCCACGAATTCGATCCTGCTGTGTCGACAAAGACGTTGGGGCATTGCTTTCCAACTTCCATGGTCTCTGCCAATCTGCCGGCTCCGAAGTTGGGAATGACAAATGAGAGCTTCGGAAATTTCTTGGCCACCGGGATGAGGGTGAGAGGATCGGCAAATGCTTCATTGGTAACGGTAGGGACACCGGCATATTCACGAGCGCGAATAAGCAACTTTCCAAATTGAACAAACACCACACCCCTCGATTCCTGCAGCAAATTGTACATCGGAAAAAGCCATTCATCCGCGACGCTGATCTGGTACAGAGACGGATAGAGGAAAACCCCGCGGAACTTCTCTTCCTTCAAGCGCTTCTGGGCATTCTCCATCAGGAGATTTGAGTTGGGGTCCACCGTGAAAAAACCGGTGAAGCGAGTCGGGGCCGACTGAACGGCTTTTGCCACGGAGTCTTCGTCTCCCGGCATGCTGCCGATCAGGATGAGCCGCTCGATTTTCCACTTGTCGATGATATCAATCCATCGTTTGGCCAGTTGAACAGGATCTTCGCCGGGAATCTCAATGTGCCCCTTCATGGCGATGTTTTTCAGCTCAGCGTTGATATCGGCACGATTGGGTTTTTGCTTGACAAGAAATCGGAAGAACGAGTTCGAGTAGAAGTGGACGTGCGCGTCGAATATTTTGAAGAGACCGATCATGATCAGACCAAACGAACCTCTGGAACCGTCGGTAGAAGGCCCCGCTCGGAACCAAGGCGAAAGAGCAGTTCCAGTGCCTTCTTTCCCTGTTTCCCCATGTCGACTGTCAGTTCGCTCACATACATCTTCACAAACCTCTCGCCCAACTGTTGATTGATGCCGCGGCCGTACTGGAGTGCGTAGGGAATCGCTTCGGATTGATGTGTATATCCGTAATGGATGCTCTCCTTGAGTCCGCTTGAAAGCCGATGAGCCAGATCCTCGCCCAAATCTTTCCGAACAACGTCGAGCCCAAGCGGGAGAGGAAGGCGATCATACATGGACCACCAGAGCTCTCCGAAATCGACGATCTTTTTGAATCCCTGGGCGGCATACGTGATCTGACCCTCGTGAATGAGCAGCCCCGCGTCGAATTCTCCGCTGCTGACACGGTCCATAATCTGGTCAAAGGGAATATCGATGTTCTCAATTCCGTCGCTGAAAATCCTGAAGAGCAGGGTCGCCGTTGTCAGCTTCCCCGGAGTGGCAACTTTCTTTCCCTTCAACTGATCAAGCGATGAGAAGCGTTTCGACACGAGTACCGGGCCGTATCCTTCACCCATGCTTGCACCTGTCGCCATGATCCAGTACTGATCGGCAACCGAAGCAAATGCATGGGCAGAGATGGCCGTCACTTCCAACTCTCCTTTCATCGCACGGATATTCAATGACTGGATGTCCTCCAGGAAATGCTCAATGCTGATTCCGTCGAGCTTCACCTTGCCGCTCGACAGTCCGTAGAACATGAACGCGTCGTCGGGGTCGGGGCTGTGGCCCACTCTGATGACGCGATCAGGCTTAATGTCTCTTGCGGCGCTTGTTGGTGCCACTTTTAATGCCATAATAGATTGTCACAATTCCAAATGTGAGAGGGAGCATGCGGATGTGTTCAAGGCCTGCCCGTTCGAGAACAGTCCCGAACTGCTCTCCGTCCGGGAATTCCTGAATCGTCGCAGGCAGATATTCGTATGCTTCCTTGCTGGACAATGACGCGCCTACGAGCGGAAGAATCCGCTCCGAGTAGAATCCGTACAGTGTGCGCATCAGGGGCGATCGCGGTCGGGAAAACTCGAGAATGACCATGGCGGCTCCGGGACGCATGACACGGACCATTTCCTGCAGTCCTCGCTCCAGACTGCTGAAATTCCGGACTCCAAACGCCACCGTGACCGCGTCGAAGGTTCCCTGGGCGAAAGGAAGATCTTCCGCCTGGGCATCGGTGAACGAGATCATGCCGGTGAGGCCCCGTTTTTCCACTTTGCGTCTTGCCAGGTTGAGCATGGCCGGCGCAATGTCGATGCCAATGATCGTTCTCGGATGGAGACGGCTTGCTTCGAGAGCCAGGTCACCTGTTCCGGTGGCGACATCCAGGATGTCGCGCGGATGAAGATTCTGCAGTAAGGCAATGGCTTTCCTTCTCCAAAGAATGTCGATTCCTGAGCTCAAGAGATGATTGAGGAAATCATACCGGGGAGCGATACCGTCGAACAGAGAACGGACATACTGCGTGCTGTAGGTTCGGCGGCCGGAAGTTCCTGCCGAAGTCCTTTTGACGACCGGGATTTTCTTGCCTGTAGTAACGACCGCCTGCGGTTGCACGAGTCCTGAGATGGGAGTGTGGTGACTGATTGTCCTGAGATAAACTGTAATATAGAAAAGACTGCCTTGAATTCCAATTGAAAAAGGGAAGGATCGTTGCATTTCACTATCCCAAACACTACTTTTTGATCTCATGAAATCGTTTTTTCTTTTCATCGTTCTTTCTTCCTGTATCCTTCTGTCCTGCGACGGGGGACTGACATTGCCGCCGGAGGTCGAGCCGGGTCTCTCCGGTTCCCTGACGGTGCAAGGACCATGGCCGCCCCAGGACAGCGTCAAGACCCTCTGGATTTTTGCGTCACAGATTTTTCCCCTTGATTCCTCGAAGATCGCTTCAGGCATCCTGGCGAACAAAATTCTGCTCTATCCTTCCATTGCGGAATCCCTGCCCTACAATTTCACTTCGCTCTCGTTCAATTTTGCCCTTCCCCCGGCAACGTACTATTATGTGGGGGTTCTCCAGAGATTCGGCGATAATCTGCTCGATCCCAATAGTTACCGGGTCGTCGGAGTCAACAGCGATCCCGGAAGTCCGGGCATTCCGAGGACTGTCACCGTGCAGGAATTCGAGGTGGTGACCGGGATGAATGTGACGATCGATTTTTATAATCTTCCCCCGCAACCGTTTTGAAACGCTTGATTCTCCATATCATCATCCCGTTGATCTTTTCAGGAATCCTCCTGGGTCAAACGATCAACGGCGTCATCATCGGGACCGTTCGTGATGCGGAGACGGGTCAACCGCTGACCGGTTCCAACATCGTTGTGCGGGGAACACTTGCAGGTTCAGCAACCGATCGAGACGGGAATTTCCGACTCCGACCACTACCCCCGGGCAGATACGCAGTTGTGGCGTCCATGGTGGGATTCAAGACAGAAACGGTGGAGAATGTTGTTCTCGAGGCCGGGAAGACGGTAACACTCGAGCTTTCCCTCAGGCCGGTGGCTATTGAAACAGAGCCGATCGTTGTGACTGCCAGCAGGAGGGAACAGAGTCTTCGGGAGGTACCGGTGACGGTTTCAACGATGACCGCAGCCGCCCTGGCGGAACGGGTCAACGTGACTCTCGATGATGCCTTGCGATACATTCCAGGGGTCAACCTGATGCAGGACCAGGTGAACATCCGCGGGTCCAGCGGCTACAGTCGCGGAGTGGGGAGCCGTGTTCTCTTGCTTCTCGATGGCCTGCCGTTTTTGACGGGGGATACCGGCGAAATCAATTGGGAGACGATTCCGATCGGTGAAGTTGATCGAATCGAGGTTGTGAAAGGCGCGGGATCTGCCTTGTACGGCTCGAGCGCCCTTGGAGGCGTCATCAACGTCATTACCAGGGAAATGCCCGAACGGCCCGATTTCCGCTTCCGTGTTTTCTCGGGACTCTATGATCGGCCACGCTATGCCGAATGGGATTGGTCTGAGAGAATGCGTTTCAACAGCGGTCTCACGCTGAGCTATGCCAACAGTGTTGGTTCCCTGCGATACTTGGTGAGCGCGACACGGACTGTTGACGAAAGCTATCGGGAGAACGATGTCTACCACCGATGGAATCTTTTCTCAAAGCTGCGATACGATCTCTCGGAACAACGTTCACTTTCACTCGTCGTCAACATGCTTGACCGGCAGCATGGAAATTACTTCTGGTGGAAGAGCCTGAAAGAAGCCACCCTTCCGGCTGAGATTCAGCGAAATAGGAAGGTGGAGAGCAGGAGAGGCAATGTAAGCCTGGCGTACAAAGAATTCCTTTCGGAACGACTCTTCTATACCGTGAAGGGGATGTACTTTGGGAACTTCTGGCGGGATGACAGCCTCGGAACGGTGGACAACGTTTCCTCATCTCATGTCGTTCAGGGAGATGTCCAAGTAACCTATGAAGTGGATCCGAAACACATACTCACATTCGGCGTTGCAGCCAACAGTGATGAGGTAATTTCGAACCTGTTCGGAGATCATCCGGGATTCGGTCTCGCTGCTTATCTTCAGGATGAGTTCTCGGTCTCTGACCTGTGGAAGTTGACGGCAGGCATTCGCTATGACGTCCAGAAGGCGTCCGTTCTCGACGCCGCGTCCCGATTGAGCCCGAAGGTGGGTGCCGTCTACCTTGCATCCGATGCGACTTCCGTTCGCGGATCGGTGGGTTGGGGATTCCGATATCCTTCCATAGGAGAGTTGTATGTTTCGAGTTCCACGAATGTAAGTCAGCTTATAATTGTTCCCAATATCCATCTTCGACCTGAAAAAAGCCTGACGCTTGAACTTGGAATTACGCAATCGATCGAAGATTTTCTCATCCTGGATGCAGCGGTGTTTTCGAATGATTTCAAGGACTTGATCGAGCCGGGTGTAAAAGTCAGAAATATCAAGAGCGGCCCGGCTGACACCGTCGGGCAGGACCGGGCGGTTGCGGAATTCGAGAATGTCACGCGCTCCCGCATTCAGGGTGCGGAGATGGGCCTCAAAATTGCCTGGTTGGACAAACTCCTGACGACCGATGTCGGTTATACATACGTGTGGCCGAAAGATCTCGTGGAACAGACGGTCATGAAGTTCAGGCCCCGCCATCTGTTCTATGCCTCTGCAGCGATTTCACTCTCTCCGTTACGGTGTTCCATGGATTATCGTTTCATCAGCCGTGTGGAACGAATCGACGACAACCTGGTTCGCCTTGCTCCGATCATCCATGGTGAATACCGGGTCCCGATCCATGTCGTAGACGCGAGGATTTCCGCCTTCCTCACAGACCTTGGCCTGCCTCTGAGGGTCGGATTCAATGTCAACAATATCTTCAACTATCATTACGTGGAACTCATTGGAAACCTCGCGCCGCCCCGCACGTTCGTTCTAAGCATCGGGGGCACTCTTTAGCATGTGTCACCCTTTGGCCTTCCTTGAATTCTTGCCGCAATAAGCGTATTTTGAATGTGACAGACTCCTCACCCGAACGCCGGATCCATGTACATCGATTCTCACGCACACATGTTCTTTGAAGAATTTGCCGAGGACCTCGGGGAAGTCCTTCGGCGATCGAAGGACGCGGGTGTTTCGACCATCATTGTCCCGGGGACAAACCTTGAAACCAGCCGAAAAGCAATTGCCCTTGCGGAGGCCCACGATGGTGTGTACGCATGCGTTGGATTCCATCCGCATGATGCAGCCATGGCCTCGGACGAAAGCCTGGCACAAATCGAAGAAATGAGCCGGCATCCGAAAGTAGTGGCCATTGGCGAGATTGGCCTTGATTTCTTCTACGATTTTTCTCCGCGTGATCGTCAGTTTGAGATTCTAAGGAAGCAGTTGGCCATGGCGGTCCGAAGGGATCTTCCGGTGGTTATCCACACTCGTGACTCCGTCCCGGAGGCGCTCGAGGAAATAAGGATGATCGCAGAAGAGCATTACGAATGGCGGTCATCGGGATACCAGCGCGGACCGGTGCAAGGCGCTCGAGGCGTGTTCCATTGTTTCTCCGGAACGGAGCAGCAGGCAAGGACGTTATTCTCATATGGATTCTTCGTGTCATACCCCGGCATTGTGACGTTCAAGAATTCTTCGGTTCTCGAAACGCTGAAAGCGATAGGGGTCGAACACATTCTTCTGGAAACGGATTCTCCGTTTCTCACGCCGGTTCCGTTCAGGGGAAAAAGGAATGAACCGGCCAACATTCCTTTGATAGCAAACAGAATCGCCGAAGTTCTTAAGACAACGCCGGCTGTTGTTGCAGATCAAACGTCGGCCAACACCCGCCACCTTTTTTCGTTGCCCTAGACCGCATGTCGGAACAACCCAGCATATTTGACATTCTCGGACCGATCATGATCGGACCCTCGAGCTCGCATACGGCGGGGGCAAGCAGAATCGGGTACATCGCCCGGCAGTTGCTGAATGACAAGCCCGTGAAGGCGATCGTGACGCTGTACAACTCATTCGCAAAAACGCATAAAGGCCACGGGACCGACCGGGCAATCGTCGGAGGGATCCTGGGATTCGGACCAGACGATGTGAGGATTCGCAATTCATTCACTATCGCACGTGCGGAGGGTCTGAAGTGGGAGTTCAGGATTGTCGGAGGCATTAACAAGTTCCATTCGAACACGGCCAGGGTTCATCTCACGGGCAACGGGGGTGGGACAGTGGAGATCGCGGGCGCATCGCTGGGGGGCGGCAGGATCAAGATACAGGAAATCGAAGGCTTCCCGGTCGATTTCAGCGCCCATACGCACACCATCGTGATTATTGCTGATGATATTCCGGGGAGCATCAAGAGCATAAGCGGCGCAATTGCCGAAAAGGGGATGAACATCGCAAACATGTACGTGGCACGGAATGAGAAGCTCGCCAACATGGTCATTGAAGTCGATCAGGCAATCGACAGGGAGACGCTGAAGAAAATCGAGTCGTTCAATTGGGTGAAGTTTGCACGGCGCGTGGAACCGATGGCGGACGGGAGTTCCCGCTATGACAAATAACGGAGCGAATCATGGAATTTAACCTCCTCTCGGACATTGTTGACTATTGTAAGCGGGAAGGAAAAGACATGGCGCAAGCCATGGTCGATTATGAAATGAGGAATAAAGGGCTGACGAGTCAACAGGTCTATGACGACCTGAAACGAGTCCTGTTGGTGATGGAGGATTCGGTGGATCAGGGCCTGACTCAGGAGGTCATCACTCCGAGCGGAATGCTCAACAATTGGGCAAAGAAGGTCTACGAATGCAAGACGGAAACGCTGGGGTCGTCGCTCAAGAAGGCAACGGCGAGGGCAATTGCCGTTGGCGAAGTGAATGCCTGTATGGGAAAGATCGCCGCTGCGCCGACGGCGGGTTCAGCGGGAATCATGCCGGCGGTTCTTGTGACGATGATGGAGGAACACAATATCCCCCGGCAGAGAATTCTCGATGCCCTTCTCGTTTCTTCCGCCGTGGGCCTGATTTTCGCCAAGAACTCATCCTTTGCCGGCTCTGAGGCCGGGTGCATGGGGGAGACCGGAAGTGCGGCGGCCATGGGCGCTGCCGCAATTACGTATCTTCTCGGAGGAACGGAAGACCGGATTCTCGAGGCGGTCGGATTCGCCTTGAAGGCCTCAATGGGACTTGTGTGTGACCCGGTTGCGGGACTCGTGGAAGAGCCGTGCACGACGCGGAATGCCGTTGGGGTGGCAAATGCATTCGTTTCCGCACAAATGGCGCTGGCCGGAATCAAGAGCCTTATTCCGGCTGATGAAGTAATATTTGCGACGAAAGAAGTAGGGGATCTCATGTCTCCCCGGTTGAAAGAATCCGGGCAAGGGGGGCTGGCCAACACGAAGACAGGACGCGAAATACAGAAACAAGTCTTCAAAGCCGTTCGCGGCGACGGGTCGACATAACCCATCTGTCTTGTTTTCTTCCGTTGCTTTTTCTACCTTCCTTGAGTCTATCCATAGGAATTCATGCTGATTCGAGCCGGTGTTTCCGCATTCTTTCTGCTTGCCTCTTCCGCCTTCTCTCAGAAGCTTTCCGGTGACGAACGGGAAATTCTTTGGCACCAGGATCAACGCCTGCTGAGCGACAGCGTGCTGGTTCGGTACCTCGAACACAAGGATTCCAGAATACGCCGCCGCGCCGCCATTGCCATCGGCAATATCCAGGATACCACCAGCGTCCCAAGTTTGCTGCCGCTGCTGAACGACGGCACTGCATCGGTCCGCGGTGCAACAGCATTTGCCCTTGGCGAGATCGGGTCTCCGCTGGCGGAGCAGGAACTCGCTGAGCGGATGCGTTCCGAGACTGATCCTGACGTCGTGGCACGATTGCTCGATGCATTGGGGAAAAGCGGCAGCAGCCATGTTTTTGATGATGTGGTGGCATTTGGATTCCCAAAAAGAATGATTGCGCTGAAGGCGGATCAGGCATTCAGTATCGCACGCTTTGCCCTCCGCAATATCAAGTCAGAACGGGGGGTCTGGTTTTGTTTTGATGCATTGGAGGAGCAGGATCCCCGGATCAGGTGGTCCGCGCTGTACGCTCTTTGGAGGATTGGACCGCACGGTGCAATCGATGTCGAACTGGCGAAAAGAAAAGACGTTGTGATGAAACTGGCTTCTGACAAGAGTGCGGATGTTCGCATGCATCTTGCCACTCTCTTGTCAAAGACCAGATCTTCGGATGGGCTGGAGGTTCTTCTGGCCATCCAGAAGAACGAAGGGCGTAAGGGAAGGGGTGATTGGCGCGTTCAGGTCAACCTTGTCCGGGCATTTGCGGCACTGGCGGGAAGGAACGACGACGCGCTCGGCCCGCTCATCTCGTACCTCGGATCAACATCGGATCATGTGACGATTTCAGCACTTGCGGCGATAACCGGTCTGTCGAAGGACGCTGTGAGAAAGTACGAGGATGCCAAAGGGCTGCAAAAAAAGCTGGAACAACTCGCACGGCCGACACAGAAAAGAAGCGAATCGGTGCGTGGCGAGGCCCTTGTGACTCTGGCCAGGCATTTTCCGGCGGAGTTCAACTACGAAGGCATTCTTACCGACAAAAAAAGTTCGATAAGGCTAAAATCAAAGGTCTTGGAGGCCGTTTCGTCGATCGCCACAAGTGACCATCTTTCGATGATGATGGAAAGACTGGACGACGATTCGATCCGCGTTTCGATGGCGGCCTGGGATTTCATCAAGAGGCTTCTTGCCCCACAGAGCTTCCGTTCTTTCAGAAAGGACACGGCGGTAACAAACGAGCTTGGAATCAAGCTGTTCCGGAAAGCCAAGATTTCACTCTTGCGAGAAGACTTGGCTGTCACAACCCTCGTAGCGAACGCGTTGGGCGATTCCGCGCTGTTTTCTTTCTTCATACAGGATGGCGTCGAGGTTCGGGCCGTGGAGGAGTTGATGCTTGCATATGGGAAACTCTCCGCGCCAAATGATGTCGAAGCCATGCAGGCGATTCTCGAGACACTGGGAAAAGTCGGTGACGACCGAGTCATTCCGCTCCTGGAGCGAGCTGTGCTGGATCATGACAGAACGGTGGGTCTCTCTGCCTCAGCAGCATTGAAACGGCTCACAGGGAATAGTTACGATGATCAGGTCACGAAATTGTCAAAGCCCGTTTACAGCGACTATGACTGGAAAACGTTGGAGGCCATCGGGCGGAATCAAAAGGCTGTCATCAAAACGCGCAAGGGGACCATCACGATTCAATTCCTGAAACAGGATGCTCCCTTCACAGTGCTCAGCTTCTACAAACTTGTCAGAAAGAGATTCTTTCATAGACTGAATTTTCATCGTGTTGTTCCAAACTTTGTCGTTCAGGGAGGGGATCCGCGCGGGGACGGATGGGGTGGGCCGAATTACGCCATTCGATCGGAGTTTTCGCTAGTGAACTTCGAAAGGGGAATGGTGGGGGTCGCAAGTGCAGGGAAGGATACGGAGGGATGCCAATTCTTTATTACTCACTCGCCTCAACCTCACCTCGATGGGCGCTACACGATCTTTGCCCGGGTCGTAGCAGGAATGGATGTCGTCGATAGGATTCAGATCGGTGACGACATCCTCTCCATCACGCTGGCGGCACAGTAGTCCTTATTTCAGGCCGTATTCCTGATAGATTGACTGATGGTTCTGATCGGCCTCTGTCAGTTTCTTGTAAACGCCGCGATCCGGGTACCTGAGAAACTGCTCGGCAATTTCCTGGTATTTCGTGTCGAAGAAGGTCTTGAGAAGTATGCTGCGCGGATTCTGCTTCACCCTGATCTCGGCAATGGATTCGATGGCCGAAAGCATTGTCGTAAGCCCGGCAAGGGATTCAGTCTCAAGAAGATCGATCCCTTCAAAATGATATTTGTAAAAAGCCAGCCGAAATGACTGGTATTTGGGATTGACCAATTCATCCGCCATGGAAAAACGGCTGAAGGTGAGTGATTGGCTCTGCCATTCAGATGCATAGGGGGATCCCGCCGCCTGTCCGCAAATGTTGTATGCCTTCTGGAAATAGGGGGTCCCGGCCAATTCGGTGTATGATTCAAAATCGAACCCAAGGATCAGGTTGGCGTAGAAATCCAGGAAGTCCGCCATCGCATCGAATTGAAACTCGTCGTGGTACAAGGGTTTGTTCGGAATGTATTCGAATTCCCATTTTTCATCCAGAATTCTGAGGATAATTGTTTCTTTGCCTGTCTTGTCGACCCCCTTGTAGACCGGCCGTCGGCTGCCAATGAACACCTGGGCGGTGTAACGATTCTCTGCCGCCCCGGGAAGGAAAAAGATGTTCATTGAGCACTGAATTTTCTCCCCCCCAAGATCCTCAGTCGTCCACCGGAAATTGTTGATATAGTACTCAATGTCGCTTTCAAAATTCTTGAGATAATCCCTCGAGGCAGAGGGAACGTGCTCAAGGTTGATTGTCACATCGCAATTCAATTCCTGGGCAGCAAGAAGACAAGGGAAGATCGCGGCAAGGAAGACAACGGGAAGGCGGTGCATAGGAGACTCCATCATTTCCGGTGCAATATAGAAAAATAACCACCCTCGGGCAAGGACAATGACATGAAACGAATCCACTGCTTGTTGCTTATTGCTTGCACCATTGCTCCCCTCGTTGAGGGAGGCGAGAATGGGAAAGGGATTCGCTCGATCGGGCTTGCAGGCGTTCGGGCGATGCTGCCCGGCGATCCTTGGGCACTCGTGCACAATCCTGCGGCGTTGGCCTGGCAACCGGAAATCCGAATCTCAGCGTTTATGATGCCTGCGCTCTTTGGCATCAAGGAACTGCGTACAATTGCCTTGTGCGGATCATTTTCTCTTGCTGGAGAGAAGGTCGCGTGTGGCGTTGAGCAGTTCGGGTTTGACCTGTACAGGGAACTCAGCGGCACAATCGGTTTTGGAAAGGTCCTCGCGAATGACCTCTCTGCCGGATTTGCACTCGAATGGAGAAGGACGGCCATCAAAGGGTATGGCATGTCCGATGCGCTGGTTGTTTCGGCCGGATGGATCGTTGAGGTGGCAGAGGGACTCCATATGGGCTTCTCTGGAGACAATATTCTTGGCGAGTCCATCGGCGTCAACCGTGAGCCTCTTCCTCAAAGTGCGGCGATGGGAATTTCTTTCGAACCGCTGTCATATACGCTGTTCGTGCTGGAGGGTGAAAAAGACATCAGACATGCCCTTACCGCGAAAGCCGCACTTGAAATCCGTCTGCTCGACATCTTGTCGCTGAGATCGGGGATATCTCACGATCCCGACATTGTTTCCGCAGGGCTTTCGGTTCGATACGAGACAGCTGAATTCGGTTACGCTGCCTGCGGCCACGCACAGCTGGGATGGACGCATCAGATTGAAGTTTCGGTGAGGTTGGGGGAATGATTCGGCCTCTTGTCTGTTCATTCTTCATGTTTCACCTATCGCTGGGTCAATCCCCACAGCGAGATACTCTCGTTGCTGCTGAAACGGAGCTTGAAGATCTGTTGGAAAATGTGGCGACAGAAAACGGGGAATCGCAGGACGCAGACGTTCTCGAAGACTTGAGGGACAATCCGCTTGATCTGAACAGGGCTTCGGAAGCAGAGTTGGCCCGCATTCCGGGGGTCTCGCCCCTGCTTGTGCGCAGGATCGTGGCGAGAAGAACAAAGCAGAAGTTCATTTCGGTCGATCAGATCCTTGAAATGGAAGGAATGAAAGAGGGGATGTTTGAACTTCTCCGTCGCTATGTCGCAGTCGGCACAGATGGTTGGTCGCAGGGTTTCGACTGGCCAAATGTCCGTATTCGGTCCAGACTTCAGGCCGACAGTCCGGCAGCCGATGTTCGATCTGCTCTCGGTTCTCCGCTGAAGGTCTACAACAGGGTTCTGATCGATACCCGTCAGAGTCCAGAGAATGGCATGCGATTCGAAGGAGGATTGGTGACAGAAAAAGATCCCGGGGAGAGGTATTCTGAGGTCTTTGCTGCAGGATATCTGCAGCTGACGGTCCCAAGTGTAGACGGAAGCATTCTGATCGGTGATTTCATTATCCAGTCCGGAAGGGGGCTTGCGTTCTGGAGGTCGAGCGGTGTCACGAAGGGGGGAGATGTCCTTGGGGTTGGAAAGGCGAGAGACACTTCCATCGAACCATATCGTTCGACCGAAGAAAACCACTTCTTTCGGGGAGTGGCAGTCCGGAAGAATCTGGGTTGGATGAGTTTCAAAGCGTTCTTCTCGAGCAGGATGCTTAATGGATCACGAAACGAGGAAGGGATTGTCACAAGCCTGGATTCTGATGGGTTGTTTAGAACTCAATCGGAGTTGAGTACGAGGCATGCGGTTCGTGAGACCATCGCGGGTGGAATAGCATCGGTTGAGGCATTCGAAGGGTTCCTGGCGACAGTAAAGGCGTCAAAACTGACATTGAGTCGCCCCGTCGCATTGTCGCGCTATAGTGATTTTTCCGGCCGCGAAGCGGATCTCGTGGCAGCAGACATCGTGTGGAAGTGGAGAGCTCTTGTTTTCTCGGGAGAGGCTGCACGGGATAGAAAGGGGGCAATCGCTGCAAGTGTCGGCTTCTATCTGGAGCCGGCAAGAGCATTTAAAATGGTCCTCGCGGCACGCATGTATCCCCGCAGTTTCAACAGCCTGCATGGCTTCGGGATGTCTGAAGGGGGTGTCATTGAGGGAGAAAGAGGAACGTATGTGGGAGCGACCATCCAACCGTCTTCGTGGCTGAATATTACCTCATTTTATGATGCATACGTGTTCTCCAACAGGTTTTCCTTCCAATCGAGCGGGAACGACTTTCTGGCCAGGGCAAGGTTCAGATTTGGCCGGAGATGGGAGATGACTATTCAGTATAGGAAACAGAACAAGCCCATGATGGCAAAGGCAGGGGAATCGGGTTTGGATCAAATGCGGCTTGAAAGAACCGTCCAGGATCGGTACCGTTGGACGCTCCTTTTTGTTGG
>DATECW010000041.1:0-27118 GCA_035286705.1 Bacteroidota bacterium | reverse complement strand
CTGTCGCGGAGGATCCCGAACGACTGGTGTACGTCAACAAGTCGTGGGAGTTGAGGGTGGAGTATCCTCGACGGCTCCGCTCCCTCGTTCGCCATGAATGGCTGAGCGGATTCTCTCCTTCGTCAACAAAACGGACCGCTCCCTTGAGATTTCTGGGGGAAGAGGGGAAGGGTGAAGTACGATATGACAGCAGCGTAGTCCTCACGGATGAGTTCGTAAACGAGGAACGCTATCATGCCCTTGTACAATTGGGAGCCGTGTGTATTCTGTCATATGGCCCGGGTGATTCTGCGATGTATCGACAATCGGCCATGATCACCGAACTGGCGACGTCAACTGAAAATCCTATTCCGATGTTCAATATTTCGTACTCCAATGGCCGGAAGCTCCGTGATGAACTGGCAAGGAAAACGAAAATCACTATGCGTTTCTCCTCTGCCACGACAATCTCCCCGGGCAGATCCAGGACAATACTGGCCACATTGAAAGGAAAGAGCGACAAGTACTTCATCGTATGTGCTCATGGAGACTCGGATTCGGGGGGGCCCGGTGCCGATGACAACGCCTCCGGAGTCGCGGGTGTATTGGAACTTGGCCGCATTCTGAGCGCCATGGTGAAGGAAAAGAAAATTCCCATTCCGGAATACACAATCCTTTTTACCGTGTGGGGAAGCGAATACTCTTCAAGCGGCGCATTCGTCCGGAGCAGGAAAGATGAACTCGGAAATATCCTGGGGGTTCTCAACTATGATCAGATCGGAACCGGTGCAATCAGGAACTGTGTCTACTTCGAGTCGAACGATGTTGCCCACAATGAGGATCTCATGAAGATCCTCCAGTCGGTTGGAGAAGACTATGCGGGGAAGAGAGGATTCTGGGACGAATCAACCACCAATCCTTCGCAAGGGGGGACGGACTCGTATGTGTTCCTGCCTGAATACCTCAGACATCTCGGTGTCAGCAACACGGAGATTCCTTCAGTAACTGTGTATACGGCCGCATGGAACGCTCCCAAGACACTAGCGCAGACACTCGGGTGGACATCGAAGGCATGGAAAGGCCGCGGGGATTCGGTCACGATTGATTTCTCGCACTATTATCATTCTTCGCGTGATATTCCGGAAAATACAACAGAACGCGAGCCTTTCAATATGTCGTCGGCTGTCAAAGCTGTGGGAATTGCTCTCTTGCGTCTTGCGTGGTAGCGTTCAAGATTGTTCGTGCATTTTGTTTTTTCTTTGCGCTCTCGGCGTCTCCTTTGCGCCCCTTGCGCTCAAAGCTCTGCCGTGAAGGTCGCGAATCCCAAAGGGGTCACTTCGTGCGGAGAAGGCGCGAAGGACGCTGGGGTTTTGAGAATTCACCACTTCTCGACCGTTGGATTTCTTGACATAGGATGCCAAATTAACTAATTTTGCTTCGGCAATGGACAAAGACACTCCTGACGAACGCACCCAAGAACTCACCCCTTCGAAGAAGGACGACTTCCACTACTGGCAGTATTGTGTCAATTGCGGGACGCTGTTGGAGGGACGCCGCTGCAAGCTCATCTGCCCCAAATGCGGTTTCTACCATTCTTGCAGTGAACCGTGAGCTTGATGACATTTTCTGCTACGATTTGCACTTGCCGCCGCCCTCCAATCCGGTCACCTCACATGATAATCTCCAGAGATGATTCGCTGAAGCAGTTTCGACTGGGGAGCGTTGTCTACGACTTCGCGAGCCGCACACACATCATGGGGATACTCAATGTGACGCCCGATTCATTCTCCGACGGGGGCAAGTATTCGGACACAAGACAGGCCGTCGACAGGGCGCTGAGAATGGTCGATGAGGGAGCCGATATCATCGATGTTGGTGGTGAATCAACACGCCCCGGCTCAGACCCGGTCGCTGTGGAAGAAGAGATTCACCGGGTTCTGCCGGTCATTGAGGAACTCTCTGAGAAGACATTGATTCCGATCTCGATCGACACCTACAAATCTGAAGTCGCCGAGAAAGCCCTCCAAGCGGGCGCATGTATTGTGAACGACGTCAGCGGATTGTCATTTGATCCTCTTATGACGTCGACCATTGCCAAGCACGGAGCTTCGGTTGTCATCATGCATATGCTCGGGACACCGAAGACCATGCAGAGGGATCCCGTCTATGATGATGTTGTGAACGATGTAGTTCGCTTCCTCGGTCAGCAGTCCACCAAGGCCCAATCCGCAGGAATACGACAAATCATTGTTGATCCCGGACTTGGATTTGGAAAGACCCTTCAGCATAATATTGAGCTGATGCAGAACCTCTCGACGCTGCGACAGCTCGGGTATCCCGTGCTGGTTGGACCTTCCAGAAAGTCGTTCCTGGGAGCGATTCTCGACCTTCCGGTGGACGAACGGCTTGAAGGTACGGCCGCGGCCGTCGCCCTGTGTATTCGAAATGGAGCATCCATCGTTCGTGTTCACGACGTCAGAGAGATGAAACGTGTGGCGCTGGTGGCCGATGTTCTGAAATCCTGAATCCAATGCGTCGAACGCTTGTTCTCATCCCTGCTTTCAATGCTTCCCCAACCTTGCCGGGGCTGGTGCATGCTCTGAAGCTCCATCCCGCGGCTCCCGAGATTCTTGTCGTGGACGATGGATCAACTGATGGAACCGGCGAAATCGCAAAACACGCGGGTGTGGAACTCCTTGCCCTGAGAAAAAACGGAGGAAAGGGCAATGCCCTTTCCCGCGGGTTCGAAATCGCGCGGGATCGGCCGGGCCTTGATGCTGTGGTCACGATGGATGCCGACCTTCAACACGACCCCGGAGACCTGCACCTGTTCCTTGAAGCGCGACAAAGGTACGGAACCAATATTGTCCTCGGCGTTCGGAAACGCTGGGGGACACGAATGCCGCTCGAACGCAAGCTCTCGAATACGATTACCTCATGGATCGTTTCTTCGAGAATCGGAGTGAAGATTCCCGACAGTCAATGCGGATACCGGCTCATAGGAATCGAGGTGTTGAAGGCGTTGAATATTGAAGCCCCGGGATTTGAAGCTGAGACGGAACTACTGATCAAGGCAGCAAAGCATTCGTTCACATTTTCGTCTGTGAAAATTCAAACAAGATATGATGGGGAAAAAAGCCACATGACGAACTGGCATACCACGAAACGATTTGTTCAGACTGTTCTGAAGGAGTATTGATGGCGCGATTTGAGGAAGAACGCAAGGAAATGATCGCCCTCATTCGGGAGAGGGGAATCACCGACGAAAAAGTCATTGAAGTGATGGGAAGAATCGAGCGGCACGTGTTTGTGAAGGAGCCGTTTGTCAATCGCGCGTATGATGACACGGCTTTGCCCATTGCCAAGCAGCAAACAATTTCCCAGCCATATACTGTGGCGTTCATGACGCAGGAACTCTCGGTGACAACGGGTCAGAAGGTACTCGAGATCGGAACGGGGTCCGGTTATCAGGCAGCGGTTCTGGCGGAGATTGGCTGCCGCGTGTTCACTATTGAGCGTCACATGGAACTTTTTCTCCAGACTCGGAAGATGTTTGAGCGTCTCGGCTATCGCATAGCGACACTCTGCGGCGACGGAACCGTCGGTTGGTCCGAATTTGCCCCGTATGACGGGATCATCGTGACCGCTGCCGCGCCTGAAGTGCCGGATGCGTTGCTCAATCAGTTGGCGGTCGGTGGCCGATTGGTGATTCCGGTGGGGGATCTGGATATGCAGAAGCTGAGAGTGATCATCAAGAAGGGAGAAGGATTTGAATCGAAAGAGGTGTACGGATTCAAATTTGTACCCTTGATTGGAAAAAAGGGATGGAATGGAAAATGATATGTCCTCCGGACGGGTGCAGCCATCCTCTCAATCGCAGAACCGGCGAAGGAAAACGACAATCGTTATCGTGGGGCCCACTGCATCGGGCAAAACGGCTTTGTCCCTCCTCCTGGCACGCCGGCTGAAGGCCGAAATCATCTCTGCGGATTCCCGCCAGATCTACCGCCACCTTACTATCGGAACGGCAAAGCCGTCCGAGGCCGAGCGCCGTGAGATTACACACCATTTTGTCGATATTCTCGATCCCCGACGGGAGTACAATGCCGGTGAGTTTGGAACAGGATCAAGGATGGTATGGGAGGATATTCAGAAGAGGGGAAAGACTGTGATCGTTGTTGGCGGTTCGGGTCTGTATGTCAAGGCACTTGTGGATGGATTCTTCGGTGGCCCGGGAAAAGATCCCGAGATCCGTGACCGATTGGAGCACGAGCTTGAGCAAGTCGGAATCGACGGGCTTCTGAAAAAACTGGCGGCAGTCGATCCCTCCTCATCGAAGAACATGTCCGCTGAACCGAAAGCCCGCCGGATCATGCGTGCCTTGGAGGTGTATTACAGCACAGGGAAGCCCCTGTCGGTCCACCTCTCTGAACAGGAGCATCGGTCGTTGACGGATTTCATCATGGTTGCCCCGCTGTGGGAAAGGTTATCTCTCTACAAGCACATTGACGACCGAGTGGGTGCAATGATGAAGAGCGGATTGCTTGATGAGGTTCGCTGGTTGAAGTCAGAGGGATACCCGTCATCTCTCAATGCGTTGAATACGGTTGGGTACCGCGAATTGTTTGAACACCTTGATGGAAAGACCACATTGGAAGAGGCTGTCGATCTCATCAAGATGAATTCCCGCCGTTTTGCAAAAAGGCAAATGACCTGGTTCAGGAGGGATGAGCGGGTTCATTGGATTCCCGTCCGATCGGAGGTGGATATAGAGAAGATGGCAGAGAAGGTCCTCGACATATCGTAATGCAATCGGTTCCTTCTCTGTGTACTTTGTGCCTTCTCCGTGTCCTCCGTGGTTAATGTTTTTCGTAAGGCGTGTCTTTTTTTTGAATTGTATTCTTTTTTTGCTAGATTGTTTTCGCTGGATCGTAGCACGGGGCGTGGCGCAGCCTGGCTAGCGCGCTTGGTTCGGGACCAAGAGGTCGCGAGTTCGAATCTCGCCGCCCCGACAACCTCGGTAAAGAGCATAACACAGAGAGACACAGAGGAGGCACGGAGTGACACAGAGGTGAAAATCTCTGTGTAACTCGCTTTACGATCTCTGTGGACCTCTGTGAAACAAGAAGGAGCATAACACAGAGGGAGACAGAGAAGGCATAAGGTTGTGCAGCTTTGTCGGGAAATAACAAAAGCCGCTGATCACTCAGCGGCTTCTTTGTTTGTGTCTGTACGATCCTATTTTGACCCGAGAACAAACACGCCGCTCCAGTTTGAGTCTGGGGGATTCAGCTGATAGAGTTTCATCCGTTCGATGTACAGCTGACACACTGGATCGTTTGGGATCTGCTTCATTGCATGCTCCATCAGCGCGATCCCTTCATCCCATTTTCTCTGCTGGTACGCGACTATTCCCTCGTTAAACGCCTCGAGAAAATTCCGGGTGTATTCGCCGAGGGGCTTGTCTGCAAGTCCCATGAGTTCGTAGATACGAATAGGCTCTGTTTTCCCCATCACGACAACCTTGTCAATCTCCCGCGCATGCACCCTTTTTGCAACCTTGTTGTGAGTCACTTCACTCATAAGGATGTACGTACCGTACTGCTTGTTCACTCCTTCAAGCCGTGATGCCACATTCACGGCGTCACCCATGGCTGTGTAGTTGAACTTTGACTCCGATCCCATGTTCCCGACGATGCAGGGTCCGGTATTGATCCCAACGCGCTGCTTGAGAACAATATCGCCGTGTTTCTTCCATTTGGATTGCAACGCTTCGAGGCGGTTCTGCATTTCGAGTGCCGCGGCGGAAGCGTGAAATGCAGCGTCAGGATCGTCGATCGGGGCTCCCCAGAAGGCCATGATCGCATCACCGATGAACTTGTCTACTGTACCCCGATGCTTCATGATCACAGCCGTCATTTCATTGAGATATGCATTGATGAGCTTGACGAGATTCTCCGGGCCCAGCTTCTCCGAAATGGTTGTAAATCCCTTGATGTCCGAGAACAAAAGCGTAATCTCTTTCATCTCGCCGCCCAGTTTGAGCATTTTCGGATCGTCGATAAGCTGCTGAACCACCGCCCGATCGACGTACCGCTCAAACATGTTGGTGATCATCTTGCGCTGTTTGCCTTCGGTGGCTGCGCGGAAAGAGACCGTGGCGACAAAACAGAGCGACATGCCGAAGAGAGGTTCGATCAGGCTGTAGACGATTGCGCCGCTCGTAAACGCAAAATAGACAAAGACCGCATACAAGGTCATCGTTGCCAGCAACGTGATCACTCCGATCCGCATCTGTTTGCTGGTTGCCACGAATCCGACGGCGCTAATGAGAAGAATCAAGATAAGGATCTGAACACCCGACCCGGCTTGGTGAATGAAATTGTTGGTCACGATCATGTCGTACACATTTGCATGGGCGATGTATCCGGGAGTCTGCTCGGAAAAGGGCATCGCATAATAATCGCCCACGGTTCGCGTTGTCGGTCCGATGATGCACACCTTCCCCTTGAACTGACTCAGGAACTTCTCGTCCCTCTGCAGGCCCTTTTCGAGCACATCGTAGAATGACACTGACGGAATGACATCAGTGTTGCCAATAAAATTGATGTGCATGTCACCCTCGGGTCCTGTGGGGATTTCGAGGTTCCCCAGATGGACGGTCGTTCCTTCATCGGTCACTTCGAACGAAATCGCGTTGTTCTGCAGGTCCATCTCGTTCATCGCCAGGGCCAACCCCAGAGAGGGATAGAGCTTGCCGTAATATTGGATGAACAGAGGAACGGACCGTATGATGCCGTCAACGGAATCGGGGATGACAATGGCATGGCCGACTCCAGTACTCACCCGGGCGAGCTCGGGGAACGGATAGACTTCGAGATAGGGTGCTTTGGGAAAAGGGAGGCCCGGGGGAGCAGGGATGCCAAACCTCCCGACCACACTGTCAGCCGAGCTGTCCTCCAATGGCGCGATGTCTTCTTGTCGGGTCTTTGACGGGACGAACGGGCCTATGATCTGGAAGTCGTTCGGAGTGGCATCGAGAAGCTGAACCATTTGATCCGATTCGGCCTGATCGCGTTCGGTGGGAGAGTCTACAAAGATGTCAAATGCCACGGCTTTTGCGCCGTATGCCCCAAGAAGAGCCATCACTGTGCCCACCTGGTCTCGCGGCACCGGATACGTGCCAATCATATTGATGGTGTATTCGTCGATCCTGATCATCATGAGGTTATTGGAATGAGCTCGCTCGCCCCTGATGCGCATCAAAAGGTCCGGCCCCTTGCGTTCCAACGCCTCAAAAACGTTGATCCCAAGGGTATCGTAGGTAAAAGAGGTCCTGAAAAGAAGGATGGAGAGAAGGAGAGATCCAACCGCTATGCCAATCCCGGCCAGAGTCGTCTTGTTGGGAGTTTTGAAGGAGAAGTCCGCCATAGCGATCCTTGAGATGAATGAACTGTCAAAGAGAAAAACCGGGGGTAATGTAAGCAGGCAGAGCGCGAAATGCAATGAGATTTCAGGTCAGATATGTCCGTAATGATTCCGAATTCCCATAATAGCGGTTGACAAACCGTAAGGCGTTTGATATATTTTCAGGAACCCGTCGCACGGGCTGCTGTCAAGCCCTCCAGGTGACACGAGGCACAACAGGGGGGTCACTCACTCTGTAGTTCGGCTGGAAGGGGACAAGAAAGCCGGCTCAGAGGTGCGATTATCAGCAATCGATCCATTCGTCTCTCCAGGAATTCATGAACATACGCGACAGCTCCTCCAAGCGACCGTCCGCCTTCTCTTCGCTGGTCGGCTTCATGGTTTTTTCCCTCTATGTTATTGTCATGTTTCCGGGATCTGCCTGGAACGCATCCGAGGCGGCCAAGGGGCCGCGTGATACGCTCAAGGTGGGAGATGATGCGCCCAGATTTGTCGTCATCGATGCCTTGACCGACGAACCCGTTTTCTTAAGGGATTTCACGGGAAAAGAACTCCGCACCGGGGCGAAGAATATCGTTCGTCATGCAGTAGTCGTGAGTTTCTGGGCAAGTTGGTGCGAACCGTGTAAAACCGAAATTCCCCTCCTCATGAAAATGGCCCAGGAATTCAAGACCGAACCGGTGAAGGTCTATCTGATGAACACGATGGAGAGTCTTGGGTTCACCGCAGATTCCGTTCGTGCCGTGATCCGGGATCGCAAATACACTCTTCCTTGCCTGCTGGACAATACCGGAATGGTCGCCAGGCAGTATACGGTGCGCGGTTTGCCGATGATTGTCGTGATCGACAAGTTCGGCGTTGTCCGCAAGATCAATAGAGGCTATCACGAGAATTTTCATTTGGAAATTTCCGCTCTTCTTAAACAGTTGGTGAAGGAAGAGAAACCCGTCCAAAACTAACACTGTTCGCCGAAGGAACGATTCATGAAAATTGTTCTTATCGTTGTAATCTGCTTTTCCCTCCTTTTTATCGGTTGTGGCTCTTCGAACACAGCGTCAGCTCCCCCCATTGCAATCATGGTTTCAGATTTTGACGGCAGGGCAGGCGTCGATTCCGGGACAGCCCAGATCTTCCGGGACGCCCTGGCTGCCGAACTGCAAAAGACCGGGCGTTTTACCATTATCGATCGAAAAGCCACAGGGGCCATCATGCAGGAGAAAGAATTTCAGGCGGCCCAGCGTGGAGAGAACGCAACAATGCCAAAACTCCATTCGCTGAAGAAAATGTTGAGCGGTTCGGTCGGGAAGCTTGGTGAGGACTATGTCTTCAACATCAAGATGACCGATCTTGAGTCGGCGGCAGTGGACTTCGCGATTGCAAGGACATACAACGGAGACCTTGAAGACGTCATTGAGGATTTTCTCCCGCAACTAGCCCGCGAAGTACTCCAGTCGCTGGAAAAACGATAACTCCATAGCATAGGGGAGGCACCATGCTGCTCCAAGCCCTTTCCAACCGTTGCTTCATGCGGTTGACGATCATCATTGTCCTCATTCCTTTCCTTTTTCTTGCCACCTTCAGCCAAACCCGTCCCCAATCACAGCAGAAACCAAAACCAACCGTTGCCGTGATCGATTTTGAAGGGAGGGGCGTAAAACCCGAAGAAGCAGTTTCGCTTTCTGATGTGTTTCAGGGTGTCCTTGTGGAATCCCAACAGTTCACCGTTGTCGATCGCAACAGAATCAAAGCGATCCTCGAGGAACAGGGATTCCAACAGTCTGAGGCATGCACCCAGGTCGAATGCCTCGTTCAGGTCGGTAAAATCCTGAAGGTGGAAAAGATGTTTGCAGGGGTTATCGGAAAGGTGGGTACCCGGTTTACCGTCAACATCCAGGTCATTGACGTCACAACGGCGCAGATTCTTTCTTCAAAACCCCGCCAACACGACGGCGCTATTGAGGAACTGGCAGGCGACATTATTCCCGAGATTGCCCAGGAAATGATCGAAGAGCTCACAGGCCGGAGAGTCTCAACTGTTGTCACGACAACCGGAGGAAGAAGCAGCTGGCTGTGGTACGTCGGCGGGGCGGTTCTTGTCGGCGGCGGTGCGGCTGCCGTGTTGCTTTCGAAGAAAGCAGCTGAAACGACTGTTGAGAAGCCAAAAGCGCTTCCGGGTGCACCGACGTTTCCTAATTAGGGTTAATGAAATAAGGTATCTCGCATCAGGGGAGATTCTTTCATGAAACAGACTGTCATGAAGACATTATTGATAACATCGCTTTCTTGTGCTATCACAAGTCTCGTTTGGGCGCAAGTTCCGCCCACGATTGCATCCTTCACGCCAACATCCGGCTCGGTTGGTATTACGGTTACGATTTCCGGTACTTTCAACGTTACGGCGAACAAGAATGTCGTCTACTTCGGAGGTGTAAAGGCTGCTGCGCCGACCGGGAATGCGACAACGTTGACAGTTGCTGTTCCTTCAGGAACAACATACGGACTCATCACCGTTACGGATACAGCCGCGGTAAATCGACTCACCGCATACTCAAGCAAACCCTTCACACCGACATTCGGCGCGCTGCCGGTTATCGATTCGACAGTCTTTGCTGCAAAAGTGAATTACTCGGTGAGCCCGTCAACATCGCCGATTGGCATCGCTCTCGGTGACATCGACGGGGACGGCAAGCTTGATGTGGTCGTGGCAAACAGCGGGAGCGGTGACATAAGGATCATGAGAAATACGAGCGTGGCAGGTGGATTGACGGGAAGTTCCTTTGTGACTCCAGGTGTATCCTATCCGGCCGGTATTGCGCCCACCGGTGTTGCTTTGGGAGATCTTGATGGAGATGGTGATCTCGACATCGCGGTGAGCGACACTGTGAGTGGAAAAGTATTTGTGTGGCGCAATGGAAGCACGCCTGGCGCCATTGACTCAACGAGCATGAGTTCCTTTGCGGTGGGGAATAGAACGTTTGGACTCTACATCAACGATATCGATATCAATGGAAAGCCTGAGATCTTTGTTGCAAGGAAAGACGTAGACAGCATTTCAATCCTGAGAAATACAAGCACAGGCATACTCTCTTTTGAAAAGACATCTTATTCGACAGGAGTCGGATCGAATCCCGTTGAAGTCAGAGCTCAGGCGGATATTGATGGTGACGGGCAACTCGACGTCGTAACAGTGAACAGCGGAAATTCTAGATCTTCAGTCTTCCTCAACGGCGGAAGCTTCCCGGGAACGATTGTTCTTGGTACGTCATCTTCGTGGATTCTTGGCAGCGGTGCGACTTCATTCGTCCTCACCGATCTTGACGGTGATGATAAGCTCGATATTGTTTCGGCAAATAAAGGCGGTTCGGTTTCACTTTTGAGGAATGCAAGCTCGATTGGGTCAACTTCTTTCTCGGCGAAGGTTGATATAGGAGCGGGCTCGGCTCCGTTCTCAATCAATCTAGCCGATCTTGACGGTGACGGGAAACCCGATTTGGTTGTGACAAACCGATCGGTCGATTCAATCTCTGTTCTTCGGAATACTGCGACATCAGGGGCTTTTTCAACCAGCACGCTGGCTGCGCCTGTGCGTTTTTCTGTTGGAACCAGTCCCTCCGGAGTGGCTCTGGGCGACGTTGACGGAGACGGAAAGCCGGAGATTGTTGTCGCTAATCAGGGATCAGACAATGTCAGCGTTCTGAGAAACAAGGCCATCCGGCAAGTTGCAGAAGTTGGAAATGACTCAACTCTTGCCTCACCCATAAGTGTGGGCGAGACAATCCAATCTGTTCTCACATCGGGATCCGACGTTGATTACTACAAATTTGTGCTGAATCCCGGAGACACAGTAATCGTTGAGGCGAATCCTGCGAACAATGGTAACCTTACAGTTCAGTTTGAGATTTTTGACACATCCGGTAACTACTTCAAAGGCCGCTATGAGAGGTTGGATGAGTCACGCAGTTGGTTTGTGCTGGCGCCGAACCTCGTCGCGCCAAGGGCGTTTCTCCTCAGAGTGGTCTCCGCCTATAATAACACATATTTTCCGAATTCGAGGCCGGAAGGGCATGAACCTCAGATTGTTCCAGGATCGGCAGCAGCCGTGGACAGTGGATACTATCAACTGAGTGTGGAACGCTTCGTTCCATCGGCGCCTCGTATCTACTACTACACAGATGTCTATAACGAATCCTACGATCGTGCTCGTTGGTGGCTTGAGTTCTATCCCAACGGCATTTCGACAACAGCGAGCATTGAATACTCGACGTCACCCGATCTTAGTGGATCAATAGTTGTCCCGGCAAATCAATCTCCAGGTACAGGAATCTACAGAACCTATTTCGATTCTCCCTTGACCGGGCTTTCTCCGAATACCCGATATTATTTCAGGGCTATTGCGTCGAACGCTCTGGGATCTGCTCAAACGTCAATCTACCAATTCGATACGCCGCCTGCACCGGTGGGATGGATCCATCAGTTCGTCGGGGTGAACAATTCCATCATGGGGATTTCATACGGGGATGACACAACGGGGATTGCGGTTGGGTATGGGAACCTCATGAAGCGGACAACGAACGCCGGGGAAAGTTGGACTGCATTTCCCAATCCCGTGAGCGGCAACAATCTTTACGGTGTCTGGATGGTGAATTCCCTTCTTGGCTTTGCTGTCGGCAGTAGCGAGTCAATCGCCAAGACAACGGACGGCGGCGCAAGCTGGACGAACTTGCCAAACACTGGAACAGGGTACGAATTGTGGAGAGTGAAGTTCGTGAATCCGCTTGCCGGCGTTGCTGTGGGCTCAGGTGGTCTTATAGTGAAGACGGCTAATAACGGTGCAAGCTGGATATTGGGGCGTCCGGTCGGTGGGTACGAGCTCCGTGGCGTCGATTATGCCGATCTCAATACAGTTGTCGCCGTTGGATACAACGGGACAGTCCTTCGCTCGACAAACGGGGGGACTGCTTGGGACAGCATACCACGGCAGCCTTCATGGCCCTACTACCTCTATCGTGTGGATTTTGTCTCATCGACAACCGGATATATTGTTGCCAATAATGCCGTTTTAAAATCCACTGATGCCGGCCTGACTTGGAACGTCATCAACATACCGAACATAAACCTCCCGTGGCTCTATGACATTTCATTCAAGGATGCGAACAATGGAATTATTGTTGGAGAGATTGGAACGATCATAAGAACCACCGATGGTGGGGCGTCGTGGAAAAGGGAAGTGACAGGAGCCGGAACGAACCTCTATTCATCGGCATATCGGGGCCGTTCCCTTGCCGTAGGCGGGGATAATGGGCTTGTCCTCAGTTCTCTCGATCCGAAAAGTGAAGTAGAGCCGAACGATGCGACAGGTTCCGCAATTCTCATCGCGTATCGGGACGAAGTTGATGCCAGGATTGATCCGGCTGATGTTGACTACTACAAGTTTACGGCAACCGCGGCCGACACAATTGTCATCTTCGTGGAAAGCAGGGACACGGCCGTTATCAACGGCCTGCTGCGACTCTATGATGTTGATGGAACAACCCTGCTCGAATCAAACGACGACTTTGTTCCGGGTGACAGCGTGAGATCGAGAATCATCAGCGTCTTACCTGCACCTGGTACGTATTTTATTCGGTACGAAGGAAATTCATCGACTTCATCGGGTAACTACAGAATTTCTCTGAATGAAGCGCCGTTGAGGCCGCTTGTACCGTTTGGCGGTGTTGCCACGATTGTCACAACGTCGGAAGCGATTCTGAAATCCCCGGTCATCCCGAACAATCTTGTCACAACAATCGAATTCGAATATGGTCTGACGAGTGCATATGGAACGACCGTGGCTTCCGATCAAAGCGGATCCGGCGGACAGCAACTGATTACTGCAACCAAAACATTGACTGCGTTAACTCCGTTCGCCGAGTATCATTTCCGTGTGAAAGCCACGAATGCTGCCGGCACAACGCACGGACCCGACGTGACATTCCTCACAGCGCTCGGAATGCTGAGAAGTGAATCGGAACCGAACAGCATCTCCTCGTCCGCGAATACGATTTTTGTTGGTGATACGGTTCATGGAACGATCTCGACGGACACAGATGTCGACTACTTCCGTTTCCAGGCAGCTGCGGGAGATACTCTCGAGATTTTTGTCATCGAGAGAAACTCCTCCGGGCTTGAGAGCCGTATAGAAGTCACCGACAGTTCCGGCGGCGTGAACCAGTTCATCAACAATAACTACATGCCCGATTCCAGGAACCTCCACGTTGCATTTGTTGCAACGAACACCGGGGTTTATCACATCCGGCAAAGTTATGCGTACAACTATAACACGTACTATCCCAACCAGGCGGCACGGACACCCGAGCCGCAGATGATGGGAGAACCGACGAGGGTGGCGACATCCGTACAAGCCAGCAGCGGGGATTACGAACTCAGGTTCAGACGCTTCGAATCTTCGGCGCCGGATGTGAGGAAGTACCCATGGGCCGATGTCACCTTTTCAACCTCTGCCCTGATCCACGTTGACGTCTCTTCAAACGGTCTTCCAACCGATGCGTTTGTTGAATACGGGACGACGCAATCGTTGGGAAACAGTGCACAGTATTCAAACGGCCCCGTTACCACAATTTATTACTGGGACTGGTTCAGAATTCAACTCACGGGCCTTTTGCCTGGCACGCAATACTACTTCCGCTTGAAAGCGACGAACGCGGCTGGAACCAGTTACAGTGAGATCGGCACATTCTTGACCGGACAACTTTCGGAAAAATGGGCTCTTAAGCCATCAGGCACTGATCGGGGTCTTAGCGATATTTCGGCGTTGGACGACAGCGTGGCGATTGTCCTTGCTGAAGGGAGAATGCTGAGGACGACAAACGCAGGCACGACATGGAGTGACCTGTCCCTGCCACGATATCCATATTCTGTTGCATTCAAGGACGCAGATACTGCATTCGCAATTGGATACAATATCATCCGGAGCGATGATAAAGGAGCGACATGGCAGTTTCAGCAGGATCTCCAACTGAACACGTACGCGGACCGGTTGCGGTTCTTCAACCCCCAAATTGGTGCCGGCGCGGGTTCATATTACAACCAGGAGCTTGGCCAATGGATTGGAGGGATAGCAAGGACACTTGATGGCGGAGCAACATGGCAGGTGAAAGGGTCGTTCAAATTTGACATGGCGGATGTCTCCTTTGTTTCTGCCGATACCGTTCATGCAATCAGTTACAACGGCTGGCTCTATCGAACGTACAACTTCACGGCGGCATCGCCAGCATGGGATAGCGTCCAGGTCGTCGTGAACGAGGGTTTGCGAGGAGTGCGGTTTGTTAATGCGGATACCGGCATTGTGGTCGGAAGTCGTATCTGGCGCACGACAAACGGTGGATCGATCTGGACGCAGGTTGCTGCTCCCAATAACTTCAGCTACGACATCGCGATGAAGAACGCGCTGGTCGGAATTGCCGTTGGGGGTAACGGGCAAATCCTAAGGACAGCCGACGCAGGTGCCACATGGACACAAGAAGTCAGCGGTGCTTCGACGTGGCTTCGCGCTGCTTCGTATACTGGACGAACCGCTATCGCAGTGGGAGAGGCAGGAACCATACTCTATTCCATTGATCCCCTCGGCGAGCAGGAGCCGAACAACACTTCAGGAACTGCGAATGGATTTGCCATCGGGGAACAGGTAGAAGGTTCAATAGGCTTATCGGGGGATATCGATTTCTATAGTTTCACCGCTGCAAGCAACGACACACTCGAGGTTCTTCTAACAGGCATCGGAGGAACGCCTGTGAATGGTGCTCTGCAGCTTATCGGCACCGACGGCTCTACAATTCTGACTCAGAATGATGATTTCATTCAAGGAGACACATCAACAGCCAGAATCGTGTATGTCATAAATGCTCCCGGAACTTATTTTGTGAGGGTCGCCGGATCCACGGCCGGTTCTACAGGGACATACCTGTTGAAACTTCGCAGGACAACCCTGAAGCCTCATATTGCCGCCGCAAATGTAACAGTGACACCAACGTCGGCTTCGATTACAGGATTGGTGGATCCAAATAATCTGAACACAACGGTTCAAGTTCAATGGGATACCACCACAGCATATGCGAAGACCCCGGTATCAATCAATGAGGGAACTCTCAGCGGTCAAGAGCGGAGAACCGTCACAGCGACCTTGCCCGGTTTGACAGAAAACAAAGACTATTATTTCCGCTTGGTTGCGACCAATAGTGCAGGAACGACGAACGGCGTCGATATTCCGTTCCATACTCCGCGCACCTCCGCCTTTGCTGAGATCGAACCGAATGATTCTGCACATATGGCCCAGACGATTGCATTCGGCGACTCCATAAATGGAACAATAGACACCGCGAACGATGTCGATTACTACAAGGTCTACGTCGCGGCGGGTGATACTCTCGAGGTGTTTACCTCGAGGAGGGGTACTTCAGAACTTATTGGCCGTCTACAGCTGATCGACAGCACCAGCCAAGGCTATTATGAGGATATTGATTGGTTCCCTTCAAATGCATCTCTTCACACGATCACGCAGTTTGGCAACGCGCGGACTATGTATATCCGCTACAAGTATTCCTATGAGTACTCCACAAGCTTCCCGGGGGTGCGGGACCCGGATGATGTTCTGCCGGTACCGAGAATAGTTCAAAGCGGCATTTCACAGACAGCCTCGAACGACACCGGCGACTATCGCCTCTATGTGCGTCGTTTTGTGCCTTCAGCACCGGAAGGTCAGGACTATGCCGGATATGGAAGCATTTTTTCGAATGCTGTGAAACTTCAAACGACAATCCGGCCGAACGGGCTTCCGACAACCGTCAACTTTGAATACGGGCCGACACAGGCCTATGGGAATCAGATTGCCGCCGACAACAGTCCATTCAACAGCATCTCTTTGATGTCCGCGTTCAGCCCGATGATAACTGGCCTGCAGGCGAACACTACCTACTATGTCCGTACTGCCTTGACAAACGGCGCAGGGTCGTCCTTTGGAGGGGGCAACACGTTTACAACCCCCGCAGCTCCTGACGGGTGGGTTGTTCAGACGAGCGGGACGGAGAACTTCCTGCGTGATGTGGAATTTCCAACGGAGTCGATCGGTTATGCGGTTGGCAGCGGCGGAGTGATTCTCAAGACCACGAACGGCGGAACAACATGGTCCACGCAAACCTCCGGTGTGACATCGACTCTGAGCAGCGTGTCTTTTGCATCCCAATCTGTTGGAATAGTTTCCGGATTTGGCGGAGTCCTGCTGAAAACCACGGACGGTGGTGCTACGTGGACACAACAGACTTCAAACGTCAGCTTTGCACTCTATGCTGTCAAGATGTTCAGCGCAAGTGAAGCTGTCGCGGTAGGGGCAAATGGGATGATCATTCGGAGTGGGAATGCCGGCGCAACGTGGGACACCGTTCGCGCAGGAACCGAGGTTTTGCGTGCCGTTTCCTTCACCGCGGCAGGAGACACCGGCTATGCAGTGGGATATCTTAATAACGATGGCGTTGTCTTGCGAACGGTGAATCGCGGCGCCGATTGGGCAACACTGGCTCCCATTACAGGGAATTATCTGATGTCGGCATGGTTCCACAACGGTCGTACTGGAGTCGTCGGTGCCGGCAACCGGACTTTTTATCGGACGACAGACGCCGGCGCAACGTGGACTTCTACCAGTCCTTCCGGCCAGGGGTATTATGTCTATGGCATGGCATTCGCCGATACTTCCAACGGCGTAGCTGCTTCGGATCAAGGGGGAGTCTTTAGGACCTATGACGGCGGAAGGAACTGGATTCCGCAGAACAGCGGGACGTACAATCTTCTCTATGGAGCTACGATGAAGGGAAGAGTGGCAACCCTTTCGGGGAACTATGGTACGATCCTTAATGCAGTGGGATTGCTTGCAACACCTTCATCGCTTCAGGCGTCGTATTCTGGATCGAATACGATCAATCTGACATGGAACGATCAGGCGGTGAATGAGTCGGGATATTTCGTTGAACGCAAAACCGGCTCGGGCGGCGCATTTGAGCTTGTTCATACTACGGGGGCCGATGCGACGAGTTGGACCGATGCCGTTGTGCGCGGCGCAATCTATTATTACAGACTGCGGGCATTTATCACAGGGACCGACACTTCCTCGTATTCCGTAGAGGATACTGCGCTGGTACCGCTCACAGCTCCTTTCTCGCTCGATGCAAGTACCAGCGGGTCTGCATCGATCGGACTTACCTGGCAGTCGAATGTCGACCTGCGCGATGGGTTCAGAGTCGAACGAGCGACCGGAGCCACGGGTCCGTTCTCCGAAATTGCCACTCCCGCGTCCGGTGCGACGTCGTATTCAAGCATCGGTCTCTCTTCAGGGACAAAGTACTTCTATAGGATTCGATCATACAATGCGGCGATGCAGTCGGCGTATTCCAACATCGACAGCGCGGTCACCGCGCTCGGGAAGCCGCAGAACATCTCAGCCAATCCGTCGAATGTGACTAATGGTCCCATAACGATCAGCTGGACTGATCCGATCGGTGTAGCAACTGCGTGGTACAATGTCGATACCCCGGCAATGCAGGGCGCGCCATCCGTCATGGTAACGCCGACGAACAACTCGTTCGTTATCACCAATCCTCCTCCAGGCGTGCGGTGGATCTATGTCGTCCTCCAGAATAATGAGGGTTTTGCCGACCTGGGAGCGTACGATTCGGTCCAAATCCAGTATGATAACTTTCCCCCTCAGATCACCGATCAAACCACATTGCCGACGATCACTATTACGGGGAGCAGTGTCTCAGATCCAACTTCAGTCAACTTCCAGGCATCGGTTGCCAAGCCTTCGGGAATCGCGAGTATGCAGAATCCGGTGCTGCAATACAAGAAGACGAATTCAAACACTGTAAGCTCTTCACCATTCCCATCTCTGAACGGCGGCACGGTCAATATTGGGAGCCTCAGCTCTCTGTTTTTGACAATCGGTAAGCCGAATGGTGTCGAATACCGCATCACAGCCTCCGATGCAGCAGGAAACACAAGTTCGACATCTTGGAGATCGTTCACGGTCTTTGTGAACACTCCTCCGGTGAGCGATTTTGTGGCGCCGGCGGCTGGCGGGAGTGATGACATCTCTACGCTCGTTTCCAATTATCGGCTCTTTTCCGTGCCGTATGATCTTCAAGACAAGAAGCCCAGTGCGTTCATGGAAACCGTCGCTAATGGCCTTGATGCACACGCAAAGGACGGCGTGAACTATTACAATTGGAGAATGCAGCGCTTTGTGAACGGCACATATCAGGACTATGAGGACTTCAAGAATCAGGACGTCCTCACCCCCGGAACGGCGTTCTTCCTGATATCGAGAGTGCAGAAGTCTATCACGGTCGGAAGCGGAAATCTTGTGAAAGCGCAGGATATGTATGACAACGGTATCCAGGTCCTTCAAGGATGGAATTTGGTCGGAAATCCATTCCCCGACGATTTCCCATCGGACAGCGTCTGGGCGCTCTCCGGCTCCATCGCAAACAAAGCGTACTACGATGGAACAGGACCGGATGGAGGATGGTGGAAGACGGGTACGCAAATCCAGACCCTCAAGAAATGGGAAGGTCTGGCTTTCAACGTAACACAGAATACCTCCCTGAGATTCAAAGCGTATCCACAGACAAGCGAGAATGCGATTACACCGGCTCCGCTTGCCGCATCTGCGGAAGATGTGATTGCCGAAAAGAAGGAGGGGGGATGGCTGATGAAGTTCGACGCTCATCGATCCGGGAGCTCCATTGTCGATATCGGGAATACGATTGGTGAAGTCCCGGGAGCCGAAGAAGGATATGACCAACTCGACAGCTTCCAGCCGCCGCTTCTTCCGGGTAAGTCTCTTGCCGTTTACTTCAAGAATCCGGATGGCGCCATGTCGAGCGACATCAGACCGATTCAAACAAACGGATCCGCATGGGAAATGAAGGTGGTGACCGGAGACCGCGGATCACGTGTGAAACTCGATATCGCCGAGATTGTACCGATTCCCGATCTGGCCCTTGAAGCATACTTGCTCGATATCGACGACCATATGGCGCACAATCTGAAGGAACAACGGAATGTGGAATTCGGCTCGAAGGAAGGAATCCGTAATTTCAGAGTCGTGGTGGGGTCGAAAGGATACGTCGACAGCGTGAGCGCGAGCCTCGGCATCGACCTTGTTCCGCAAGTCTTCATGCTTTATCAAAACTATCCGAATCCGTTCAATCCAGAGACGGCCCTGCGGTTCTGGCTGCCCGGCGCTGCACCTTCCTACAAGGTTACTCTGAAGGTGTACAATATCATCGGACAGGAAGTAGCGACGCTCATTGACCGCGATATGAAGGCAGGATATTACGAAACAACGTTCAGCGGACGGAACATGGCATCCGGAACGTATGTGTATCGCCTCACAGTCAACGGCGGAACAAAAGAGTCAACGTTCAGCGCAGTGAAAAAAATGGTCATGGTGAAATAAAAGAAGCAGAGGTCAGAAGTCAGAGGTCAGAGGTCGGAGGTGGGTTGCAATGGTTGGAAGTCACTGGTGAAACGTGGCGTACGGCCGGCGCGAGGAGAGGAGACGTCATTGCAAGATTGCCGTGTTGGATACTGGTTCAAGGCAGGTAAACAATCGAAGCAATCGCGCTTCCGGGAGGACTCGGATGAGTATCATCACGAAATCATAGACAAAACGGATTACAATTCACAGGAGTCGTTCATGAGAAGGTATCAGGTATTGTTCCTCACGGTTCTGCTGGGATGTGCAACCGCATGGGCGCAGGATTTTCGGCAGGAGTGGCCGCGCATTATGGTGATTTTTGATGAAAAGGTTGATGGTGAACCTGTCGATGCAAGAATTGTTGCCACGCGGTTGGAAGAGATTTTCCTGGAAAAGGGATTTCGACTTGTGGACAAAGCGCAATTCGAAGCGGTCACTGCGCGTGATATCACGCTGGCGGAATCGAATCCGATGCGCGCCAAGGAAATCGGCCTTCGGTACGGGGCTGAATGGATCGTCGTCGGGAAAGTTGAAGCCACGTTTGATGCGGAAAAAGAGTTCTATGGGATAAAGAACTATGAGTACGCATCGAAGGGGAGCGGCAAGATCATCATCACCGACACGGGTGAAATGATCGCCGTGACGACAAAGAACACGAAGAAAAGCGCCACGGGGAAGAGCTCCGCGTCGACAGGGTGTCTCACGGCTCTCAGTGAGCTCATAGCGAACGATTTGTACGTGAAATCGCGAGTCCGGATCAAACAGGAGGAATCGGGTCCGCGGTTCATCCAGATTGCGATGGTAGGACTCGATGACAAGATGATTGCACAGCTGGAGAAATCACTTCCACAGGATCTGCCACTGATCAATTATCTGAAGCTCCGATATTTCGAAAAAGACGGCGCAGTGTTCGATGCCAACGTCAACGGCACTGTCGATGACCTCAGACGCGAGCTGGGAAAGCGACCAGATCTTGCAATCATCGGATTCACCGGTTCCCGCGTGGACATCAGCACCAAGGAGAATGCGGAAAAGGCCAAAGGGAGCGTGGCGGTGACAAGTCCCCTCGAAATCACGCAATTCTCGGTGGAGAACATCTTCCCTTCACAGGTGAATTACTATGCCTATAACTCCCTCGCGATGATCGAAGTGGAAAATTCATCGAAGTCGGAGATCCGCAACGTGAAGGTCTCTGTCTTTGTTCCGGGATACATGAACCTGCCGTCGGAACAGATCGTCGCGAAGGTCGATCCGGGATCAAAGCAAACCTTCAAGCTGGCGGCAACGTTCGATTCCAAACAGCTCTATACATTGAGTGCCAACGCCACGGCACAGGCGAAGGTTGAGCTGAGCTATATCTATAATAATACGCCGCAAACGCGAAGCCTGGTTCGGCCCGTGACGTTGTATAACCGAAACACGATCAGCTGGCGTCGGGGTGAATCGATCGGTGCGTTCATAACGGATACGGACGATGCCGTGGTAGCATTTTCCCGGTATGTGATCGGAAGCGTTGGCGGAAGTGATGTCCTGAAGACCTCAAAACTCCCTCGACAGGTTGTGAATGCACTTGCGGTATGGAACGGTGTGAGAGCGTTCGGGATCAACTATGTGTCCGATCCATGGAAGACATCGGAAGGTGAAATACTCGACCAGATTCAGTATCCCAGAGAAACGCTCGCCTCGAAAACGGGTGACTGCGACGATTCATCGGTCCTTCTTGCTTCCTGCCTGGAGAATGTGGGCATTCGCACGAAGCTGATTGGGACGAGCGATCATATATTTATCATGTTTGATACCGAGCTTTCGCCGAAGAACGCGTACGTCTTGTCCCTTGATGAAAAAGAGGTCATTGCGCACGAAGGTACTGTGTGGGTTCCCCTGGAAACCACGATGATCAACGAGCCGTTCACAAAAGCGTGGCGAATGGGAGCCCAGGAATACTACAAGAATGTTGAATCGGGTGGCAAACTGGAGATCATTGATACCCGAAAAGCAAAAGAGGCATTTCCACCTGCAAATTTGCCATCGACGGTACGACCCGCCACACCGTCTGCTGAGAGGATCATTCAGCTGGCCTCGGCGGATCTTACGGACTATGAATACCATCAGAGTCAATTGCTCGGGTCGGCGGACAAGATGAAAACAAGCGAGAATCCGGCTGACAAGAACAAAGCTGCTGTCATGTACGCAAAGGCGGGGGACTACGAGTCGGCTGCTGGAGCGTTGTTTGGAGTCAATACTCCCGAAGCCTACAATACGCTGGGCAACGTTTACTTGATGAAGAATGAACTTCCGACGGCGCAGGAGTATTATCAAAAAGCTCTTGCCATGACAACTGACGACGGCGGAATCTACATGAACTTCGGCCTTGCGCGCTATCTTTCCGGATCGGAAGAGGACGCAATGGAAGCATTTCAGGCTGCCATATCGAAGTACGAATCACGTGAAAAAGCCCTGGAGGTGCTTGGACTTGAGAGAATCAACGAGGTGTTAGGGACAAGGGCAGCAGGTAAATCCGAGGTCCAGGTTTCGAAGGCTGACATCTTTGCTCTGATCGGCAGGTCGTTGCAGAATGTCCCTGAAAAAGGGAAATCTCTTGCACAGGCCTCTCGCGTTCGAGAGAAGTACAAAGATCAGCAAAACAAGTACGTGTTTGGAGGTCGCCGTGGTGCGGATCCGACACAGATTGCGAGCATCAAGGAGTTCCTGTACTGGAAGGAATAAGTTCCTTCCTGATGTAGCTACTTTCCTCCCCTGTGGACCCCTTCTTTCAGAAATGAGAGGAGGGGTTTTTCATTTTTTGCAATCAGGACTAATTCTCAGAATTGGTCGGCGATTCTCTCTACGCAAATCCGAAAGCAGGGTCCTGCCATGATGCGGCCGCTTCTTCCCTTTGCTGTTACCATACTCTGTGCGGCGACTCTGAGCGCACAAACCCCAACTATTGATTCGTTTTCGCCTCTCTCGGGACCGGTTGGTGACGTCATCACAATCACCGGGAGCGGTTTCAACTCCACGACGGAGAACAACATTGTGCGGTTCGGTTCTGTGAAGGCTCAGGTCATCACCGCCTCGTCAAGCAGTCTGACCGTGAGGGTCCCAAAAGGTGCCTCCTTTGCGCCGATTACAGTCACCGACACTTCAAGTGCTAAAAGACTGACCGCATATTCCCCCACGCCATTTGCAGTCACGTTTAGCGGATTGCAGACGATTGACGAGGCTTCGTTCGCAACCCGAGTTGACTTCTCCACATCTCCCGGAGCATCGCCACGCGGTATCGTTGTCGCTGACATCGACGGAGATGGCCGGCCTGACATCGTTGTTTCCAACCCATCGTCCGGCACAATCGGGATCTATCGGAACATCAGCAGCGTCGGCGGAATTCAATCGAATTCATTGGCAGCGCGGGTGGAGTATTCCCTGGGTTCGACGCCGACCGGTATTGCGTCCGGGGATTTGGACGGAGACGGTGACCTCGACCTGGCAGTCACTGACACAAGCGGCGCGAAGGTCTATGTCTGGCAAAACGCGAGCGTGCCGGGGACCATCGATACAGCGAGTGTGTCCAGCTACTCGGTAGGGACGAAACCGTTCGGTGTTGCAATTGCTGACCTTGACGGAGACGGTAAACCCGATGTTGTGACCGCTAACAAGGGAGGCAACAATGTGTCAATCCTTAGGAACACCAGTTCAGGTGGGTCAGTATCCTTTGCAGGTCCAACGAATGTCAGCACGGGAGGCTCAAGTGCACCGGTTGATCTTGCGATTGCGGACGTCGATAACAATGGAATCTTTGAGCCGGACATCATAACAGCGAATTCCGGGAACAATACCGTAACAGTCCTCCAGAACATAGGTTCGATGTCCTTTTCCGTGGTGCAAGTGACTGCATCGGCCTCGGCTGGTGTCGCAGTCGCCGATTATGATGGGGACGGATTGCTCGATGTCGCCACGGCGAATTCGGGGGCGACAAAGATTTCTGTGCTTCGCAACAGCAGTACATTTGGGGGATCGATAACATTTGACACAAAAACTGATTTTGAAGCTGGTGGTAATCCGTACGACGTCCTCGCGGCGAATATCGAGGGAGACGGAAAGCCGGATCTCGTCGCCACATTGTCTGCTCTCGATTCTATCGTAGTGTTTCGCAACACGGCCACGAGCGGATCAATCACGGCCGGGTCATTTGCATCGATGGTACTCCTTGCCGCCCCAACGGGGCAGGCAGGAATTGCCGCAGCGGATGTTGACAACGACGGAAAGCCCGATCTTGCTGCGGCAAATCCGAGTGCAGATGGTTTTTCTGTTTTCCGTAACAAAGCTGTGAAAATCGAGATAGAGCCGAACAACACAACCGACAGTGCCAATCTGCTTGTTGTCGGTGAGACCGTCCAGGCAAATCATGAGAGCGCAACCGACATCGATTACTACAAGTTCTTTGCGTTTGCAGGAGACACGCTGGAAGCGTTCGTGAGTCAATACGGGACATCGAATGCGGGTTTCACTCTGGAGGTGTTCGACAGCCTTGGGCAATGGGTATCACTCAACAATCGATGGTCGCGTAGTCAATTCCCATCCGGGTTCGGCGTCCATAATATTTTTCCCATCAATGAGACAAGAACATATTACATCTCAATCAGGCATCCGGACGGCTGGGGGCCAAATGAAATAGGGCAATACAGGTTGAGACTTGAGCGGTTTGTGCCGTCGAGGCCTGATCTTAGTCCGTGGCCGGGTGTGTGGCGAGTCCACTACAATTCGGCGAGACTCCAACTGGAGGTAAGCCCAAATGGTTTGACAACGACCACCTACGTGGAATGGGGTCAGTCCCCCTCCAGTCTGACCAATATGCTTCCCGGCGATTCCCGTTCCGACATCTCTGTCTGGAATCCGGATGTGCCGATTACAGGATTATCGCCGAACCAGAGATACTATCATCGCTGGACGGCAACAAACAGCATGGGTTCATCGACCAGTAATGTAAACTCCTTTGATACGCCGCCAGCGCCGATTGGGTGGGAAATACTTGAACTCGGAAATCTTGTTCCGCAATATTCGCTCTATGGAATCTCTTTCCCGAGCCCCACAACCGGGTATGCAGTTGGACACTGGAACGGCATCTACAAAACGTCGGACGAGGGCAAGACATGGTTCAACTTGTTTCCCTCTGTTAACATGTGGGTTGAGGGAGTTTGCTTCAGTTCGCCGACTGTCGGCCTCGTTGTCGGCGAAGGAGGCGGAATCTTCAAGACAACGGATGGCGGAACGACCTGGTTCGACAAGAGAAGCCCACACTACTCGCAGCATCTTCACGCCGTGCGTTATTTCGGATCCACCGCCATCGCTGTTGGAGAAGGTGGAGGCATCATGCGCTCTACCGACAATTGGGAAACGTGGGATACAGTTCGAACAGGTCCTCATCCCCTCCTCGATATTTCAGTGATTAATACGATGACTGCCTTTGTTTCAGGCGAGGGCGGAACGATCTTGAAGACAGTAGACGCGGGAGCAACGTGGAGCACTGTACCATCCCCCTCCGGGACATCTGGAAACTGGTTCTGGGGAATTCATTTTCTCAACGCGACGACGGGGTTCGTTGCCGGCAGCGGAATGAACGTCCGCAAAACAACCGATGGTGGGAATTCGTGGTCAGAGATTCAGGATACGTGGGATTCGAACGACATCACCTTTCGGGATGCAAACAATGGCGTGATCGTCGGAAACGGAGGGCGGATCTTTCGAACGACTGACGGCGGGGTCACCTGGGAACGTCAATCCGGCGGCACGTATTCGTGGCTCAAAGCAGCTGCGTTCATTGGCCGAATGGTAACAGTGGTAGGAGACCATGGAATCATGAACTATTTCGATCCTGCGGCAGAATCCGAGCCAAACAACACCATTATTGACGCAATGCCCGTCGCATTCAGGGACGATATCGAAGCGGCCATTCAGCCTGTTGGGGATGTCGACTATTACGCACTGACTTTGGAGGCCGGAGATACGGTCGAAGTATCGACTGTGGCCTTGGACTCACTCTCCGTGAACGGGATTCTCGAGCTCTTCGATGGCGGCGAAAACCTCCTTCTACAGAACGACGACTTTGTTCCGGGCGACAGCGTTCAATCGCGAATCGTCTATGTGACACCCTCCGCGGGGACATACTACGCTCGATACTCGGGTTCGAGTGGAGTGAGCACCGGGAACTACAAGATCAGGTTCAGGCGGGTTTCTCTGAAGCCATTGATACCTTATGCCGGCATTGCTTCTATTCATACTTCAACGTCTGTTACACTGGCTGCTCCCGTTGTGTCGAATAACGTGAGCACAACTGTTGAGTTCGAATATGGACTGACATTATCATATGGCTCGACTGTCCAGGCTCTGGAGAATCCTATTTCCGATCTGCAATTGACGACGGCTACAGCCGATCTGATGCTCGATGCGGAAAGGGAATACCATTTCAGGGTTAAAGCGTCGAACGCCGCAGGGGTGGCGTACGGCCCAGATGTCACATTCATCACCTCCACAGGTACGACGCGATCCGAAATCGAACCGAACAATCTCGCCAATCAGGGAAACACGATCTTCATCGGCGACACTGTGAATGCGTTTCTTCCTTCCACTGCCGACGCCGATTACTACCGATTTCAAGCGAAAGCCGGCGACACAATCGAGGTTTTTGTGCGGGCCGGAATCATGCCAAATCCCTATTCCAACTGGGGAGACCCCCATCTTTTGCGGCTGCAGATCACCGACTCGACGAATGGCTGGAATCTTGTATCGAATGACATCCTGCCGCACCCTGCAAATCTCCATTCGACGATCATTGCGAACAATACAGGGATTTATCACATTCGCGTTGCGTCGAGAAACAACAATCTAAACTATCCGAGTGCCGCGCCCGATACAGGCGAGCCGCAGCTCCAGCCCACTGGCATCGCGCTCAACGACACGGCATCATATCAACTGCGTTTACGGAGATTCGAACCCTCTGCACCCGACGCCCGCTTCGATCATTGGTTCGCGTTGACGCTCCATGATTCCGCCGTCATGTACGTAGAGGTCCAACCGAATGGATTGCCGACGACGTTCGTTCTTCAGTACGGGCAATCGGAGCCTTTTACTGAGACCATTGCGTATTCAGGTGCACCCCTGACGGGTGTCTATCCGGTGGGGGCCTAT
>DATECW010000040.1:0-9898 GCA_035286705.1 Bacteroidota bacterium | reverse complement strand
TCCCGGCCGGCAGAGTTCGCCCCAAACGGCAGTCAGATTCTGATTGACCGATGCGAGGTCAATGCGGACAGTGTGTGGTTCATCGGTACGGGCAGCGGTCAATCGGGCCCTATCGTTATTCTTCACTGCATATTTCGCGGCGATGGGCGGGCAGAATCGCATCAACGCTGGACAACGGGAATGCTCTATGACAATGTTCAAGCGCCGGACGGCGGCATTGATTTTCGGAATCGCGGCGTGATGGGGTCGGGCCATGGCTGGTCGATGGGATGGGGAGTGGCATGGAACTGCGAGGCGAAAGACTTCATCATCCAAAAACCGCCGGGTGTATACAATTGGATGATCGGCTGCGTGGGCGAAAGCAAGCTCGCGCCGAGGCCGTTTGGATCGGGTCCGGATCTTCCCGAAGGAATCAAGGATTCCCATGGGAAGCATGTTGTTCCACAGAGTCTGTATCTGGCGCAGTTGGCTGAGCGTCTTGGGCCGCAGGCTCTCAAAATGATCGGGTATTGAAAATGAAACTGAATCTTCGATTGATCCTGTTCGCGGGAATATGCCTTGCTGGTTGCAGCCAGGGCCTCTTTCTGAAAGACGGAGCGCGGATTGTTTTCCTGGGCGCTCCATCACAAAAGGCGGCGTCGAGCCGGGCGGGTACGTGACGTTGATCAAGGATACGCTGCTGGCAAAACATCCCGGGTGGGGATTGGAAGTGATCGGGGCCGGAATCAGCGGCAACAAAGTCCCGGACATCCAAAAACGGCTCGAGAGCGACGTGCTTGCCAGGTCTCCGACAATCGTGGTTATTTACATCGGTATCAATGATGTCTGGCATTGGCGAAACAACAGAGGAACGCCGAAGGATCAATATGAAGCCGGACTAAGGGACGTTGTGAAGAAGATTCAGATGGCAGGGGCCCGCGTTGTCCTCTGCACGCCAAGCGTGATCGGAGAGAAGACAGACGGGACCAATCAGTTCGACGCAATGCTGGATGAGTATTCTTCCATGAGCCGGCGGATTGCGACGGAGCTCAACTGCCGAATGTGCGATCTTAGAAGAGATTTTCTTGACTACCTCAAAATGCACAATTCCTCCAACCAGGAAAAGAACATTCTGACAAAGGATGGAGTGCACCTGAACGAACAGGGAAACCGGTTTGTGGCCGATCGCATTCTGAGAACTCTTGAACGTGATGAATAGGGAGCAGCCCGAAGGACCTGATGAAGACTTAATTTGCGGAATACGGACATGAACACAACAACTCGAGATCGATGGTGTTTTCTCATCTCTCTGCTTGTGCTTGTCCCAGCGGTGAAAGGTCAACAGCTCGTATCACGGGAAGAGTGGGGTGCTCCGGCGGCCGGGTCGTTTGCGATCAAGCCGGATCTCTCGCTCTCTCAAGAAGGATTTTGAAATGAACAGATCCATTATCCTCATGATATTGTTTTCGATTTCTTCTTCTGAGAACATGGCGCACACGGGAGGCAGCGGCTGGTACACGGAGGGGAACTTCGCGCCTGTCCGACGGCTCGCCCTGACCGTGGTGAACGCGCTGGACATCGATCGCCGGGATTGTCCGGTTGTCATTACGAGGGAAGAGTTTCCGGTCAAGAAACTGCATGAGCTGTGGATCACGGTGGTCGACCCTTCGCTTCCGCCAAAACCCGAACCCAACAAAGAAGAGTTTGCGTTCGCGGGTGGCCATGGGATTCGCGGAGAAACGAATGGTCATCAGATCTTCTACCAATTGGACGATCTCGACAAGGATGGGATTTGGGATGAGCTCTATTTCCAGACAAACCTAAAGGCGCGGGAATCGAAGAGGTTTTACATTTACTTCGGATTCTCGGGCCGCGGATGGAACGAACACGGCACCCATGCCACCATCGGAAGCTATATGAGGCATATTATCCCATGGTGGGAATCGGCCAACATCGGATGGAAACTCTGGTTCCCCACGAGTGTGGACATGTACGGAAAGAGAAAACCGGTCTTGATGTCGGAAGAGATGAACATTCACAACTATTGCGGCTACTACGGCGTCCCGAAGGTAAATTTCGACTATGGCTCTGATATCATGGGTGTCGGCAGTAGCTTTGGTGCCGGGGGTATAGGACTTTTTGAACATGTCGACAAACCCGATTCGATTTCAAGGCCAAGGTTCACCCGCCCGCGGGCAGGAAAAATGTCCGAATGGAATTTCAACGAGGATCAGATTACCGATACGCGGTATTCGTTCGATGTTGTGGTGAATGGTCCCATGAGAAGCATTGTCCGAATCCGGACGATGAACTGGAACACGGGAAACGGGTTCTACGAAGTCGTTCAGGATTACACCGCTTATACCAATCAGAGTTACTCTACCTGCAAAGTTTCTTTCACCAAGTTCGTTCCGCATAAGAACGGCGTAACGTTTGCCTGCGGAATCAAAGCTCAGAGTGAGGGATCAGGGAATCTTGTGGAAAAGGGAATTGCCATGAGAATCGGGAGCGAGCAGGTGGCAGATCCGGACGACGACACGGGTCAGAAGGCGCACAAGGTCGAGTTCATCGGGTCGGCCCTTGTTGTGAAAGACCAATATCGCCCAGTCTATCAGCGTGTCCCTCGTTTTGGTCCCAACCACACATTCCGAATTCCGTTGACTGAGGATCGAAGTTTCGAATATCTCATTGCCGGTGCCTGGAGCGAGGGTGCTGTCTACAACACCCCGGACCTCTTCAAGGAATACGTGAGGAAGACCGCAATCGAATACAACAATCCAGTTCAGATTCAATTCGGACTTATGGAAGAGAAGGAGTAAACGGTGCGACGAGGTTCATTAATGATGACGTTGACGGTCGCCCTCTGCTGGATGCCGGAGGCTCAGGCACAGCAAACGACGAGCCTGAATGCAAATGGCCCCGGCGAGACGTACGAATTGGTCAACAGTGTCTTCGGGTCGGGGGGCGCAAGCGAAGTCCCCGATTGCTTTCATGCGGTCCGCCACATCCGCGAGGATTGGGATTCGACCCTTTCGATGTATGTTTTCCTCTTTGATATTCATGTTGATACGATCGTTGACAACGACCGATGCACGAACTATGACCGGCAGCGCAATGAGATCAAAACTGTCTCTCCAACCACTATCACCGGGCAGCCTGGGGAACTTCACGTCTACAAGTGGAAATTCAAAATCGACAGCCTGTTTCAACCGTCACCAAATTTCTGTCATCTGCATCAGATCAAGGCAACCGGTGGGACCGATGACGGTGCGCCGCTCATGACGATCACGCCGCGCAAATACAGTGATCCGAATCAGCCGGAATGGCTTCAACTGATCTTCACTCCCTCAACGGGAGGATCGGGGGCCGGAACGCTCAAGCAGGTCGAACTTCAGCCCCTGAAGGGAATCTGGTTGGAGGTGACGGAGAAAGTGATGTACAGTGACGAGGGAAAGTATGAGGTGACGATCCGGAAGCTGGACAGCACGATTGTGATGCATTACAGCAATTTCCTGCTCGACATGTACCGGGACGGGGCGAATTTCCACCGCGGGAAATGGGGAATCTACCGAAGTCTCAACAGTCCCTCTTATCTGAGGGATGAGACGGTCGCCTTTGCGGACTTTGTGATCATCGAAGGGGAACCTCAGGTGACTCCCGAGGCACCGGATGGGCTTCAGTTGACAGTCGTTGACGATCATCGCATTGACCTCAGCTGGATGGACCATTCCGCAAATGAAACCAACTTCCTGATTCAGCGTTCCGCGAACGGCACTCAGTGGTCTACGGTGGGAATCGCCGACTCCAACAATACGTCCTATTCGAGTACGGGCCTCGCCTCGGGAATGAAGTACTATTATCGGGTCCGTTCGGAGAATTGGAATGCCGCTTCGGCATATACCGATACGGCTTCGGCAACAACGTCGGGAGTGCCATCGGGCCTTGAAGAGGGAAACCTCCTACCCGAGCATCCGCTCCTCCTGCGCGCATATCCAAATCCCTTCAATCCTTCGACAACACTGACTTATCAACTCCCGGCACCGGGACGCGTACGGCTGGCCGTTTTTAATCTCATTGGGCAGGAGGTTGCCGTCATCGCCGACGAAAACCAGGCCGCGGGGGGACATCGGTATCAGTGGGAGGCGACGGACAACGGTGGAAGCCCCCTGGACGGCGGAGTCTATTTTGCGGCACTCAGTTTTGGAAACACCGATGTAACGACAAAGCTTGTCGTTGTGAAATAAGATGGCAAAGGAGATACACATGAAAGCCATGATGCACATTGCGTCGTTGCTGCTCCTTATTGGAATGCTCGACGCCCAGGATCGATCCCAACCCTTGATCGATGTGAATTATCAGAAACTCGTTTCCCGTGGGGACCTGACCTACGACGCCCCGGCGAGCAGGAGGGAGGAGGGGTTGCCGATAGGGAACGGAAGGATGGGAAGTCTTGTCTGGACCTCGCCGTCGGCAATCAAATTCCAGATCAACAGGGTCGATGTCTTTTCCTCCGATGCATCATCAGTCAGTTTTCCGAGGGCGGACAGTGACTACGGGAGCAGCTGCGGATATCTGGATGTGAACCTTGTTGACGCCGGCGAGGACGTTTTTGCGGGAAAAGGATTTCGTCAGCATTTATCGCTCTACGACGGCCTTGTTACCGTTGCAGGGAAGGGCGTGACAGCAAAAGTGTTTGCGCTGCACGGTCGTGATGTCATCGCCGTCGAAGTGACCGACAATCGCACACAGCCCTCCGCAATCAACATCGACCTCAGGATGCTCCGATATGCGGTGGAATGCATCTATGAAAAAAGCTATGAGCTGGCGAAGAATCATGAGGTGGTGATCAGAACCGCCGAGCACACCGCAACGTCCCAACTTCACGTCATCGACAAGCGCATTCTCCTGACTCAGGAATACCGCGAACGGGAATACTACAATGCCACGGCGGTCGCAATTGAGGTAATTGGCAAGAAGTCGCGCTCGCGGTTTCTGAATGAATCGACCGTCCAGTTGTCCGTTGCGCCGGGCAAAGGAACGTGCACGATCCTCATTGCCGGCGCTTCGAACTTCGATCCCAAGCTGAACGTTGCCAACGAGGCGATGAAGGAGCTGGACGCGGTCGATGGCAAGAGCTTCAGTACGTTGCATGCGGTGAATGCAGAATGGTGGAAGAGTTTTTGGTCGAAAGGATTTGTCCACATGAGCTGCAAGGATGGACAGGCCGATTTTGTGGAGCAGAACTACACCTATTTCCTGTATTTGATGGGTTCCATCTCGCTCGGCGACTATCCGCCGCGGTTTGCGGGATTGTTGTTCAACACGGACGGCGACATGCGACGATGGGGATCGCAATACTGGTGGGCAAACACGAGCGCTTATTATCGTAATCTTCTGGCCTCCAATCGTCCCGAATTGACCGAGCCGCTCTTCTCAATGTACAGCGGAATGTATCAATCGTGCGAGACTGCAGCACGCCAGCAGTGGGGATCAAAGGGGATATGGATACCGGAAATTGTCACCTTCAAAGGAGTGGAAGAGCTTCCCGAGGATATCGCGTCAGAACTTCAAGACCTGATGTTGGTCAGAAAACCCTATGAACAGCGTTCGGCAAAGTTCCAGTGGTTCGTGGAAACGAAGAACCGCCACCATGCACGCTGGAATTTCCTGACCGACGGACACTGGGAGCAGGGGCATTTTGTGGTGCCGACAAAGGCTTCATTTCAACCGCAACGCTTCTCCTCGCCCGAAGCGATCAATGGTATTTTTGGCCACTGCACGCACATTCTCAGCGTAGCTGCCCGTGTTGCCCAGGTTTACTGGCAGAAGTACGAGTATACCCGTGACAAGGCCTGGCTCAAGGATCGTGCATACCCCATGATCAAAGGGGCCGCTGAATTCTATCGTAACTTTCCGAATCTTAAGAAGGAAGCTGACGGCAAGTACCATATCCATCACGTTAACAACGGTGAAAGCGACTGGAATTCGTCGGATGCTCCCAATGAAGTCAATGCCATGAGGATGATCTTTCCTTTGGCGATGCACGCAGCGGAGATTCTCGGTGTCGATTCCGACTTGAGGCCCCTGTGGCGTGAAATAAGCGAAAATCTTGTTCAACTCCCCGAGCGTCCGCGTCGCGGTGGAGGCAACCGCGGCGGCTATGGAGCGTTTGTGTACGGAGGTCCCGGCGCCATTGAACCCCTCGGCTCCGAACCCGAGTTGAAGAGCATGTTCCTCAACTTCAATCGGACCGGCGGTTTCATCGATACTCTGGGGATTGGCGGCGGGCAAATCTTCAGGAATCGCCTGCGTCTGCGCGAAGGCCCGGGAGCCATCGATGCCGAACATATCGGAGGGTTGACGTCGGGAATTCATACATCGCTGCTCAGGGCCGGCGGGGGGAGTATTGACGGAGAGCAAATCATTCAGGTGTTTGCGTCGTGGCCCCAGGAGTGGGATGCTGTTTTCTCACTTCTCGCGCCGGGAGGTTTTCTTGTCAGTTCGTCTCAACGGAAAGGAGCGATCGAATTCGTTGAGCTGCAGTCACAGCTTGGGGGAGATTGTCGGCTGCAGAACCCGTGGAACGACAGTGAGGTCTCGTTGTTTCGAAACGGAAACAAAGCTGAGGCCCTTAGAGATTCTTTGCTGGAATTTCCCACAGCCAAGGGTGAAACAGTTGTCGTTGTTCGGGCCGGCACACGGCCATCGGATTTTCAGACAGCTGTTCTGAAGTGAACAGCGCAAGATGTTCCACTCTCATGAGAATATTGAAAGGAGAGCGATGACAAGAACTGAATGGGCCCGTATGGTGACGCTCATGTTTGGCGTTGCCTTCATGGGTTGCGTAGCCGCGTCGACACAGAAATCGAATTTCGATCCAGCCTCGTGGCCGAAAGGAGCCTCTCCACGGGAAATCGGAACAAGAGTGGCTGCCAGGTTCGTCGAAAGCCCTCATCAGAATTTCGGTCGTCCGGGGCCTCCCCAGCGCATCACGTATCCCGAGGTTTGCACGTGGTATGGATCGCTCATGTTTGCCGAGGCCGGCGGGGATAAGCAGCTGCTGGCGCATCTTGTCCGTCGGTTTGAGCCGTTGTTCAATGAAGAAAAGCAGCTCGTCCCCGTGCCAGATCATGTCGACCACACAGTATTTGCATCCGTACCGTTTGAGACATACCTGCAGACAAAAGATGTGCGGTGTCTTGACCTGGGGAAAGAGATGGCGGACAAACAATGGGGGGAGCCGTTTGGCCAACGCGCTGCAGAGCAATCGTGGGCCTACTATCGGAATGGTTTCACATGGCAGACTCGCCTGTGGATTGACGATATGTTCATGATCACGGCAGCACAGGCGCAGGCTTACCGCGCGACCGGCAACCGAATGTACATCGATCGTGCAGCGAAAGAGATGGTCATGTACCTCGATTCACTGCAGAAACCGAACGGTCTCTTTTACCATGCGCCCGACGTCCCGTTCTATTGGGGCAGGGGAAACGGATGGATGGCCGCCGGAATGAGCCTGCTCCTTGCTTCTTTGCCCGAAGACAATTCTGACCGGCCGAGGATCATGGAGGGTTATAAGACTATGATGGCTTCACTTCTGAGACATCAGGGCGACGACGGGATGTGGCGTCAGTTGATCGACCGGCCGGAATCGTGGCAGGAGAGTTCATGCAGCGGCATGTTTACCTTCGCCTTCATCATGGGGGTCAAACACGGATGGCTGGACGAAGGAACCTATGGTCCGGCTGCTCGCAAAGGGTGGCTTGCACTGGTCACATACATCGATGAAAACGCCGATGTGCGCGAAGTCTGTGAGGGGACGAACAAGAGGAACGACTATCAATACTACATCGATCGTAAACGGAACGTCGGCGACATGCATGGACAGGCGCCCGTCTTGTGGTGTGCAGCGGCACTGTTGCGGGAATGAATGGGTCCGCTTGTGAGGCGGATGAAAGGAAGGATACGCACATGAGATGCTCACGCATAATAATCGTCCTTGCGATCAGCGCATTCACAGCGCTCGCGTTCGCAGCACCGATGCAACAAGATGTAAAACAGCCGGAGATTCGAACGCCCAAACCCCCGGCGACTCCCCGCATCAGTGGCCCGTCGGTTTTTGGCGTTCGCCCCGGCTCCCCGTTTCTCTATTTGATACCAACAACCGGCGACCGGCCGATGGAATTCTCCGTGGATGGATTGCCGGCCGGGCTTGCGGTCGCAGCCCGAACCGGGCTTATAAGCGGTTCTTTGAAGGATCCGGGGACACATGTCGTTACGCTCCGGGCGAAGAATGTTCTTGGGGTGCATGAGAAGAAGTTTAGAATTGTGGTAGGCGAGAAGATTTCATTGACACCGGCTTTGGGATGGAACAGCTGGAATGTCTGGGGACCCAAGGTGACTGCGGACAAGGTCCTCCAAAGTGCGAAGGCTATGGTCGCGTCAGGGCTGATCAACCACGGATGGAGTTACATCAATATTGACGATGCGTGGCAGGGGAAACGCGGGGGCGAGTTTCAGGGGATTCAAGGGAATGAGAATTTCCCCGACATGAAAGGATTGTGCGATGCGATCCACGCTATGGGGTTGAAGGTGGGCATCTATTCCACCCCCTGGACAACCTCGTATGCGACATTCATCGGGAGTACTTCCGAAAACCCTGAAGGGACGTGGTCGGCACCTACAATAGAGAGAAGGGGAAAACTGAACAGAAAGATCCTCCCGTGGCATGTCGGTCGATATTCATTTGTGAAGAATGACGCGCAACAATGGGCTGAGTGGGGAATTGACTACCTGAAATATGACTGGAGTCCCAATGAGCTTTCGGAAACAGTTGAGATGGAAAAAGCTCTGCGTGAGAGCGGGCGTGACATCATCCTGAGCCTCTCCAACAACATGCCGTACGACAATATTCCCGACATCTCAAAGGTGGCCAACTCCTGGCGCACAACGGGCGACATCCGCGACACATGGGTGTCACTGAGCCGGATAGGGTTTTCTCAGGACAAATGGGCACCGTACGGCGGGCCCGGTCATTGGAATGATCCGGACATGCTGGTCGTCGGACGCGTCGGCTGGGGGGATCCGCGCCCGAACAAGTTGACGCCCGATGAGCAGTACCTGCACATGACTCTTTGGAGTCTTCTCGCATCACCTCTTCTCATCGGCTGCGACATGGAGCGACTCGATGAATTCACCCTCAACCTGCTGACCAACGACGAGGTACTTGCGGTCAATCAGGATCCGTTGGGGAAACAGGCCGTGAGCATTTCAGCGGAAGGCACCATTCGCATATATCATCGCCCACTCGAAGATGGCTCACGCGCAGTCGGGTTGTTCAACCTGGGTGAACAGGATTCGACAGTCACCGTGCGATGGACGAGCCACAATGTCTGGGGTCCCATGCTCGTGCGCGATCTTTGGAGACAGAAGGATCTGGGGCGTTTCGATGAAGAATTCAAAGCCACCATCCCGCGGCACGGTGCGGAATTTATCCGGGTCTGGCCGACGAAAACCAAATGACAAGGAGCAACAAGAGAAATATTGCCATGCGAACGATCATTGTTTTAGTCCTCATTTCTTGGTCCGCCTTCGCGCTTGCACAGAATCAGGAGCAGCGCTCGCGGCGGCTGAATCGCGTTGTCCCGATGCAGGAAATCCACGTCGCAAGCCCTGACGGCAAAGTGAAGTTCACGCTGCAACCGAATGCCGAGCGCCTGACCTTTACCGTTTCTCTTGGCGGCACGACGGTGATTGATCCATCGCCGATCGTTATGAAGGTGGGCAGCTTCGATCTTTCCGCCGGGGTTGTCTTCAAGGAAATGCAGAGGTACGAGGCGAACGAGACGTATCCCTGGTACGGTGCTCACAGCACCGCAAGCAACCGTGCCAACGGTGCAAGAATCACTCTTCAGAATGA